>NZ_CP134876.1:5443574-5745995 GCF_032108445.1 Micromonospora halotolerans
AACGCCATCGACTTCCTCTACGCCGAGTGGAACAACAAGGCCGTCGGGTTCGTCAGCTACGGCTCCGCGGGCGGCACCCGGGCCGTGGAGCACCTGCGGCTGATCGCCGGCGAGCTGCAGATGGCCGACGTGCGGTCCCAGGTGGCGCTGTCGCTGTTCACCGACTTCGAGAACTTCAGCGTCTTCAAGCCCAGCCAGTTCCAGCGCGACGCGCTCACCACCACCCTCGACCAGGTCGTCGCCTGGAGCACGGCGCTCGCCCCGCTGCGCAATCGCTGAACACCCTCCGACACGGCGACGGCCGCGGGCATGGTCCGCGGCCGTCGCCGTACCCGGCGCCGGCCGGGCCGCGTCGCGACCCGGGCCTCCCTCAGGACTGCTGACGCGGCGGCACGAATTCCGGAGCCGGTTGCGGGGACTTGCCGCTGACCTGGGTGATGATCTCGGCGGCCAGGTCACGCAGCTTGCGGTTGCGGTGCTGCGACGCCTGCCGGAGCAGGGCGAACGCCTCCGCCGCGGTACACCGCTGCTGGCCCATGACCACCCCGAGGGCCTGGTCGATCACGCTGCGGGAGACCATCGCGTCGGTGAGCTGCCGATGCAGGAGGGCCTGGTCGGCCTGGCGGAGGATGACGCTCAGCGCCGCCGACCCCTGGTCCGTGAACGCCAGGGCCTGCCGCCGTGCCCGGTCGGTGAACGCGTGCGGCTCGGTGGCGTAGAGGTTCAACGCGCCGACGACCTCGCCGTCGACCGTCACGGGCAGCGACAGCGAGCTGGCGACGCCGAGGCGGAGCGCGTGTTCCCGGTAGTCGCACCAGCGGTCGTCCGTACGCAGGTCGAGCACCTCCACGACCTGCCCCTGGCGGAGGGCCTCGAGACAGGGGCCCTCGTCCGCCCCGTACTGGATCTCGTCGCCCTGCGCGGCGATGTCGCCGCTGCTCGCGACGGTGAACGCGCCGTCGTCCCGGCGCATCGTCAACCCGCAGCCCACCGCGGGAGCGACGACCTCTGTCGCCACCCGGACCAGCTGGTCCAGGAACACGTCGACGTGCGGCGAATCGCCGAGCAGCGTCAACAGCCGGCCGTAGGCCGAGGCCAGATGCCGGTCAGCAGCATCGGACGGCACCGCTACCTCCTGAAACTCCTGTGCCGGCTCCCTGCGGAGCCGTGACCACTGCCTTCCTTTGTCGGGGGGCAAATAATTTCCCCGATCGGCAGGGTGCCAATCGGGTGGGACGGGGCTAGGGTCGAGGTGGGTTCGGACATGAGCCCAGGACCAGTGCCCGGTCGCCGACGAGCGAACCGGGCATCGACCCGGTCCGCCACCCTCAGGCGAGGAGCAGCTCATGTCCGTCCATTACGCGCAGCACCCGGTGGCGCCGCAGATCACCCGCCGGCCGACCCTGTCCCTGGCGCTGGCCCGGGAAGGCCCGGCGGTCGTGGTGGAGGTCGGCGGCCCGGTCGACATGGCAACCGTCGACCCGCTCGTCCGCCTCGTCGACCGGCAGCTGTCCGGCCACGCGCCCCCGGTGCTGGTTCTCGACCTGAGCGCGGTGACCTTCTTCTGCGCCGCCGGTGTCAACGCGCTGCTGACGATCCGCGCGCGGGTCGGCTCCGCCGGGTGCACCCTGGTGCTGCGCAGGCCGTCGCGGATCACCGTGGCGGTCCTCGCCATCGTCGGCCTCACGGACGAATTCACCACCGAGTGACCCTGCCCTTCCCTCCACAGCGGTCGCGCACCGTGGCGGTCACCTCGGACCCCCACCGGCGGGCAGATCCCAGATACCCGAGGTGGATCAACCCGAAACGGCGGGACACCCGTGAGCCGAGCCACCGGCGGTTGCCTCCGCCGGCGCGGCGGGAACCGGTGGCGCGAGCGCGTCGACGGCCCGGCCCATCCGGGTGACGGCCTCGGTGAGGATCGCCGGGGAGGTGGCGAAGTTGAGGCGTACGAAGCCGGCTCCGCCGGTGCCGAACACGTGCCCCGAGCTGAGAGCGACCCGCGCCCGGTCGAGGAACATCTTCGCGGGCCCCGCGACGTCACTGGCCACCCCGGGCTCGCCGGGCGGCTGCTCGGTGGCGAGGCCCAGCGCGGTGCAGTCCAGCCAGGCGAGGTAGGTCCCTTCGGGACGGTGATGGGTGACCGCCGGGAGGTGCTTGGCGAGCAGGGTCTCCAGCAGGGCGCGGTTGGCGTCGAGGCCGTCGAGGAGCAGATCGAGCCACGGCCCGCCGGCACGGAACGCGGCGGTGTGCGCCAGGACGCCCAGGTGGCTGGGACCGTGACCGACCTCCTCCGGCATGCGGCGCAGGTCGGCGGCGGACCGTGGCCCGGCGACCGCGAGCGCCGCCTTGAGGCCGGCGAGGTTCCACGCCTTGGAGGCGGAGGTCAGCGCGAACGCGTCCTCGGCGCCGGCCACCGTGAGGTACGGGATGAAGCGCGCGCCGGGAAGCACCAGCGGAGCGTGGATCTCGTCGGAGACCACCCGGACGCCGTGCCGGGCGGCCAGGTCGGCCACGGCGTCGAGCTCGTCCCGGCGGTGCACCACGCCGGTCGGGTTGTGCGGGTTGCACAGCAGGAACGCGGGCCGGGGGCCGAGGGCCCGGGCCCGGCGGAACGCCTCGTCCAGGGCGGCGGGGTCCATCCGCAGGTCGGGTCCGAGCGGGGCCTCGACCACCTGCCGGCCGGCGTGGCCCACGAAGGCGTAGAACGGCGGGTAGACGGGGGAGCAGACCACCACGGCGTCCCCGGGGTCGGTCACCAGCCGGAGCACCTCGACGATGCCCATCATCACGTCGGGCACGACCGTGGTGTGGTCGACGCGGAAGCCGTGCCAGCCCCAGCGGTCGGCGGCGAACTCCCCGAGGGCCTCGGCGTACGCCGTCCCGTGCGGGTAACCGGTGTCACCCAGGTCGATCACCCGGCGCAGCGCGTCGGCCACCGGCGGAGCGAGGGGCACGTCCTGCTCGGCGACCCAGAGGGGGAGCACGTCCGGCGGGTGCATCCGCCACTTCACGCTGCTGCGCTGCCGGAGCTCGTCGAGGGTGAGCACGGTGAGCGGATTCCCGGCGGCGGAGGGGGTGGGGCCTGCCATGCCCACCACCCTAGGCCGTCGGCCCCCCGGCGTCGTTCCGCTGCCGCGCGGCGGCCTGGCGCCGCAGCTCCTGCCGCGCCAGGGCGTTGCGGTGCACCTCGTCGGGGCCGTCGGCGAACCGCAGGGTGCGGATACCGGCGTACGCCCGGGCCAGCGGGAAGTCCTGGGACAGGCCGGCGGCGCCGTACACCTGGATCGCCTTGTCCAGGATCCACTGCACGGTCGCCGGGGTGGCGATCTTGATGGCCTGGATCTCGGTGTGCGCGCCCTTGTTGCCGACCGTGTCCATCAGCCAGGCCGTCTTGAGCACGAGCAGGCGCAGCTGCTCGATGCGCACCCGCGACTCGGCGATCCACTCCCGGACCACGCCCTGCTCGGCCAGCGGCCGGCCGAACGCGACCCGCTGCTCGGCCCGGGCGCACATCAGCTCGACGGCCCGCTCGGCCAGGCCGATGGAGCGCATGCAGTGGTGGATGCGGCCGGGGCCGAGCCGGGCCTGCGCGATCGCGAAGCCGTCGCCCTCGCCGCCGATCAGGTTCTCCACCGGCACGCGCACGTCGTGGAACACCAGCTCGGCGTGCCCGCCGTGGTCGTGGTCGTCGTACCCGAACACCTCCATGCCGCGGACGATCTCCAGGCCGGGGGTGTCCCGCGGGACCAGCACCATGGACTGCTGGCGGTGCCGCTCGGCGGACGGATCGGTCTTGCCCATGACGATGAAGATCCGGGCGTTCGGGTTCATGGCGCCGGTGATCCACCACTTCCGGCCGTTGACCAGGTAGTGGTCGCCGTCCCGCTCGATCCGGGTGGCGATGTTCGTGGCGTCCGACGAGGCCACGTCGGGCTCGGTCATGGCGAACGACGACCGGATCGCACCGTCGAGCAGCGGCTCCAGCCACCGCTTGCGCTGCTCGCCGGTGCCGAACATCGCCAGCACCTCCATGTTGCCGGTGTCCGGGGCGGCGCAGTTCAGCACGGTGGGCGCCAGGTGGCTGCGCCCGGTGATCTCGGCGAGCGGGGCGTACTGGAGGTTGGTCAGGCCGGCGCCCTGCTCGCCCGGCAGGAACAGGTTCCAGAGACCGCGCTTGCGCGCGGCGGTGCGCAGCTGCGCGAGCACGGGCACCGAGTCCCAGGCCCAGCGGTCGCCGAGCTGACCGAGCTGCTCGTGGAAGACCGGCTCGGCCGGGTGGATCTGGCGGTCCATGAAGTCCAGGAGGTTGTCGCGCAGTCCCTCGGTCCGCGGGTCCAGCGAGAAGTCCATCAGTGCTCCTTCAGGTAGGTCAGGCCGGCGTCGAGGAGGAGCTCGGTGACCTCGCCGAGCTGCGCGAAGCCGGCGCCGACGGTCTGGCCACGCAGGTGGCGGAAGTGGATGCCCTCGAGGATCGCGGCCAGCTTGAAGGCCGCCAGGCCGAGGTGGAAACCGAGGGACGGGAGGTCCCGGCCGCTCGCCGTCGCGTACCGGCCGAGGATCTCGTCCTCGGTCAGGAAGCCGGGCGCGGACGACGCCTCGGCCACCGCCGTCCCGACGAGCCGGCCGAGACGCTGGTAGAGCACCAGCAGCGCCAGGTCGGTGAGGGGGTCGCCGAGCGTGGCCATCTCCCAGTCGATGACCCCGGCGAGGCGGTCGCGGTCGTCGACGAGCACATTGTCGAGGCGGTAGTCGCCGTGCACGATGCCCGGCGCCGAATCGGCCGGCACGGCGGACGCCAGGCGGGCGTACAGCTCGTCGGCGGCCGGCAGGTCCCGGCTGCGCGACGCGTCGAGCTGCTTCCGCCACCGCCGCACCTGCCGGCCCAGGAAACCGTCGGGCCGGCCGAAGTCGGCCAACCCGACGGCCGCCGGGTCGACCGCGTGCAGGGTGGCCAGCGTGTCGACCAGGCGGGTGGAGATGTCCCGGGTGCGTTCCGGGCCGAGGGGCTCCAGCTCGGCCGCGTGCCGGTACGCCGTGCCGGCGACCCGCTCCATGACGTAGAACGGCGCGCCCAGCACGCCGGCGTCCGGGCAGAGCGCGTACGTCGCCGGCACCGGCACGTCCGTGGCGCGCAGCGCCGACATGACCCGGTACTCCCGGGCCATGTCGTGCGCGGTCGACAGCACGTGCCCCAGCGGGGGCCGCCGCACGATCCACGCCGACCGCCCGTCACCGACCTCGTAGGTGAGGTTGGACTTCCCGCCGGTGACCAGCCGGGCGGTCGACAGCCGCGCCGCCCCCGGCACCTCGGCCGCGAACCAGTCGCCGAGCCGGGCCAGGTCGAGGCCGGGCGGGTCCTGCGGGGCCGGACCGGTCACGGGACGAGGATGCTGACGGTCTCGACGACGCAGGCCGGCTTCGCGGCGCCGGCCACCTCGACGGTCACCTTCGCGGTCAGCTGGTAGCCACCGCCGCCGGGCGCCAGCGACAGCAGCTCCACGCCGGCCCGCACCTCGGAGTCGACGGGGACCGGAGCGGGGAAGCGGAGCTTGTTGGCGCCGTAGTTCACGCCCATGCTCAACCCCTCCACCCGGTAGACCTGCCAGACCAGCATGGGCACCAGCGACAGCGTGAGGTAGCCGTGGGCGATGGTGCCGCCGAACGGGCTGCCCGCCGCCCGCACCGGGTCGACGTGGATCCACTGGTGGTCGCCGGTGGCCTCGGCGAAGGCGTCGATCTGCTGCTGCGTGATCCGGTGCCAGCCGGAGTGCCCGAGGTGGGTGCCGACCGCCCGCTCCAGCTCCTCGATGCCCTGGAAGACCTTCATCGTCGCCGCCTCCTCTCAGGCCTTCGGTCCGCCGGCCACGTACAGCACCTGGCCCGACACGAAGCCGGCCGCCTCGCTCACGAAGAAGGACACGGCGTGCGCGATGTCCTCCGGCGTGCCGGTGCGGGCGACCGGGATCTGCGCCGCGGCGGCCTGCTTGAACTCCTCGAACGGCACGCCGAGCCGGGCCGCGGTGGCGGCGGTCATCTCGGTCTCGATGAAACCCGGGGCGATCGCGTTCGCCGTCACCCCGAACTTCCCGAGTTCGAGGGCGAGGGTCTTCGTGAAGCCCTGCAGCCCCGCCTTCGCGGCCGCGTAGTTGGCCTGACCCCGGTTGCCCAGGGCGGAGGTGCTGGACAGGTTGACGATCCGCCCCCAACCGGCACCGGTCATGTGGGCCTGCACGGCGCGGGTCATGAGGAACGAGCCCCGCAGGTGCACGTTCACCACCGCGTCCCAGTCGTCGGTGGTCATCTTGAACAGCAGGTTGTCCCGGGTGATGCCGGCGTTGTTGACCAGGATCGTGGGCTCGCCCAGCTCCCCGGCGATCCGGTCCACGGCCGCCCGCACCGCCTCCTCGTCGGCGACGTCGGCGCCGACGGCCAGGGCCCGGCCGCCCGCGGTCCGGATCTCGTCGGCGACCGGCTCGGCGGCCGCCTCGTCCAGGTCGACGACGGCGACGGCGATGCCGTCGCGGGCCAGTCGCCTAGCGACGCCGGCCCCGATGCCGCGGGCCGCTCCGGTGACGACGGCGGTGCGGGTGATGGTCATGGCGGTCAACTCCTCGCTGGGTACGGACGGGACAGGTCGGCGCCGGGAACGGTCACGGGACGTACACCACCCGGCCGACGGTGGAGCCGTCGGCCAGCCGCTGCACCCCGTCGGCCACCTCGCCGAGCGGGAGGCGCTCGCTGACCAGGGGCCGTACGGCGCCCTGGGCGGCCAGCGCGGTGAGGGCACGGTGGCACTCGACGACGGCGGCCGGATCGTGGCGCTGGTAGAGACCCCAGTGCAGGCCGACGATCGAGTAGTTCTTCACCAGGGCGTGGTTGAGCGCGGCGGACTGGATCCGGCCACCGGCGAAGCCGACCACGAGGATCCGGCCCTCGAAGGCGACACACTTCGTCGAACGCTGGTAGGTGTCCCCGCCGACCGGGTCGTAGACGACGTCGGCGCCCCGGCCGCCGGTCTCGGCCTTGACCACCTCGACGAAGTCCTCGGCGCGCCGGTCCACCACCACGTCGGCGCCGAGGGCGCGGGCCACCTCCGCCTTCTCCGGGCCGCCCACCACCCCGATGACGCGGGCGCCGGCGGCCTTGCCGAGCTGGACCGCCGCGCTGCCGACGCCGCCGGCCGCGGCGTGCACCAGCAGCGTCTCGCCGGCGCGCAGCCCGGCCCGCCGGTGCAGGCCGAACCAGCCGGTCTGGTAGCCGATGTAGAGGGCCGCCGCCTCGGCGTCGTCGAGCGCCGCCGGCGCGGGGAACGTGCTCGCGGCCTCCAGCAGCGCGTACTCGGCGAACCCGCCGTGCGGCAGCGTCGCGCCGCCGAGCACCCGGTCGCCGACGGCGAACCCGGCCACCCCGGCGCCGAGGGCGACGACCTCGCCGCACAGCTCGACCCCCGGGGTGAACGGCAGTTCCGGCTTGACCTGGTATTCACCGCGGCACATCAGGACGTCGGGGAAGTTCGCCGGGCTGGCCAGCACCCGGACCACGAGCTGCCCCGGGCCCGGCGCCGGGTCCGCCACGTCGACGAGCCGCAGCACGTCGACCGGCTCGCCGAGCGCGGTCACCTGCCATGCCTTCATCGGAGGCCTCCCTGGTCCTCGATCTGCCGCTGGAGCTTGTTCATCCCGTCGAGCCAGCGGTCGGTGTCGGTGGCCCGGTGCCGGTAGTAGTCGGCCACCCGGGGGTGCGGCAGGACCAGGAACCGGTCGTCGTGCAGGGCCTGCCACGTCGCCTCGGCCACGTCCTCGGGGGTGAGCGCGCCGTCGCGGCTGATCAGGTCCCGCAGCGGTCCGCTGTTGTCGAGCATCCGGGTCCGTACGCCCTGGGGGCAGATGGCCTGCACCACGACCCCGCGATGCCGGTAGGTCGCCGACAGCCACTCGGCGAAGGCGACGCAGGCGTGCTTGCTGACCGCGTACGCCGGGTTTCCGAGCGTCGTGAGCAGGCCGGCCGCGGAGGCGGTCACCACGAAGCGGCCCGCGCCGCGCTCGACCCAGCCGGGGATCAGCAGTCGCGCGGCGCGTACGTGCGCCATGACGTTCACCTCGTGGCTCGCCGCCCACTCGGCCTCGGCGGCGTCCAGCCCGCGCCCGCGGTCGATCCCGGCGTTGCCGAACCATGCGTCGATGTGGCCCAGGTGGCCCCGGGCGGTCTCGACCAGCGCGGCGACGCCCTGCTCCCCGGCGGCGTCGCCGGGAGCCGCGAAGCCGCCGATCGCCTCGGCCACCCGCAGGGCCGCATCGGCGTCGAGGTCGTTGACCACGACCCGCGCGCCCCCGGCGGCGAGCCGGGCGGCCAGCGCGCGGCCGATGCCGTGCCCGGCGCCGGTGACGACGACGCCCCGGTCCCGCACCGGCATCAGACACCTCCGGTGAGGGTGAGGCCGCCGTCGACGACGAGCAGCTGGCCGGTGATCCAGGCGGCGTCCTCGGACAGCAGGAACGCGACGGCGCCGCCGACGTCGGTGGGGACGCCGAGCCGCCGGAGCGGGTACGCGGCCGCCACCTCCTCCTCGCGACCCTCGTAGAGGGCCGTGGCGAACCGCGTCTTCACCACGGCCGGGGCGACCGCGTTCACCCGGATGTCCGGGCCCAGCTCGACGGCGAGCTGCTGGGTGAGGTGGGTGAGCATCGCCTTGCTGGCGCCGTAGAAGCCGATGCCGGCAGCCGGCCGGACGCCGGCCACCGAGGAGACGTTGACGACCGCGCCGCCGTGCTCGCCCATCCACGCCCGGTGGACCTGCTGCACCCAGGACAGCGCGGCGAGGCAGTTCACCTCGAAGACCTTGCGGGCGGCGGCCAGGTCCAGGTCGACCAGCGGCCCGTACGCCGGGTTGATGCCGGTGTTGTTGACCAGGAGGTCCGCGCCGCCGAAGGCGTCGACCGCCCGGGCCACCACCTCGGCCTGGTGGTCGGGATCGTCGGCGTGGCCGGCGACGCCGACCGCCTGCCCGGCGCCCAGCCGGGCGACGGCCTCGTCCAACGCCGCCTGCTTGCGGCCCGTGATCACCACCCGGGCGCCCTCGGCGACCAACCGCTCGGCGACGGCCAGGCCGATGCCGCGGCTGGCACCGGTGACGATCGCCGTGCGGCCGGCGAATCTGCTCGACGGGGCCTCCGACACGGCCACCTCCTCCGACTTACTAAGCGCTTGCTTAGAATGTGTCTGAGGGAGTGTGCGACAGCCCGACGGGCCTCGTCAACAGGTCCACCCCGGCCGATTTGTGGTATCAATGCCGGCCGAGGCTCAGGAGGGAAGGACGGACGTGGTGACCGACAGCGCCGAGCAGTCCCGCGCCGACGCGACGCGCGCCCGGCTGCTGGACGCGGCCGTCAGCGCGTTCGCCGAGCGGGGCTTCCACGGCACGACCACCCGCGACATCGCGGCGGCGGCCGGGCTGAGCCCCGCCGCGCTCTACGTGCACCACCGGTCCAAGGAGGAGCTGCTCTACCTGATCTCGCGGTCGGGGCACGAGCACGTGCTGCGGCTGGTGCGGGAGGCGGTCGCCTCGTCCGCCGACCCGGCCACGGCGCTGCGGCGGGTGGTCCACGACTTCGTCGTGACGCACGCCCGCGACCACACCACCACCCGGGTGGTGAACTACGAGCTGGCGGCGCTCAGCCCCGCGCACCTGGCCGAGATCCGCGAGATCCGCCACCACATCGAGCAGGCGATCCGGCAGCTCGTGGAGGCGGGCGTCACGGCCGGGGTGTTCGAGACCCCGGACCCCCGGATGGCGGCCGCCGCGCTGCTGTCCCTCGGCGTCGACGTGGGCCGGTGGTACCGGGACGGCGGCGACCTGGTGCCCGAGTACATCGCCGCGCGGTACGCCGAGATGGCGCTGCGGATCGTCGGCGCCCGCTGACCGACCTCACCAGACGCAGGACCGGGGCAGGAACGCCCAGGCGATGCCGGCCGCGAACCGGTTCCCGCGCCACTTCGCCATGATCCACTGACGGTCCTTGGTGACGTAGCGGATGTCGATCTGCGCGCCGGCCGGAGCCGTGCCGAGCGGGTGGACGGCGACGGCCGGCCCCGACCCGTACGCCGCGGCGGCGCCGATGTTGCCGTACGCGGTGCAGGCCGTGCGGGCGGTGGTGGCCTTGAGCCCGCCGCCCTTGTTCTCGCTCCACACGCCGTACGGGCTGCACAGCGGGTCGACGCCGTTGGCCGTGCAGAAGACCTGCTCGGAATGCCACCAGCGCAGCTGGTCGGGGGAGCCGTCGGCGTTGCTGGAGCCGCTCACGGTGGGGCCGTTGGCGCAGCTCGACGACGAGAATCCGCTGCGCTCGATGGCGAACTTGCGCGTGCCGTAGGCGTAGGCGCACCCGTCGAAGCTGCCGCCGGCGAAGCCCCAGGGCCAGCGGGTGATGCCCTCGGTGTTGCCGGCGCCGGCGTCGCCGGTGTCGCGGATGTCCATGTGGTCGAAGCTGGACTTGACGGCGCCGTCGGCGAAGACGAAGTCACGGGCGAACAGGTAGCCGACCATCGGGCCGTTGGCCTTGTAGCTCAGCAGCACCCAGCCCGGGCCCATGCCGGTCTGCGCCCAGGGGTCCTCGGCGGCCGTCTGCACCCGGTTGACGCCGTATCCCCAGGCGGCGGCGGGGGACGGGGCGACCAGGGCGGTCACTGCCAGGGCGGCGACCAGCGCCGTCACGATCCGGGTCACGCCACGCCACCGAGCCATCGCCACTCCTCGATCCGGTTTGGCGAAAATCTACAGCGTTGTAGCGGGCCGTGGCAATCTGCTACGTTGCCCGCACCTCCAACGAGGGAGCTGAATATGCGAATGTCTGCCAAGGTGGCCGCGGCCGTGACGGCGCTGGGCATCGTGCTGGCGGCGCCTCCCGCCGCCCAGGCCTACGTGGTGCCGCGCCACGCCGTGAACATCTGCCAGAGCGCCAGCTTCTACGACAACTACGACTCGGCCTCGGGCCCCTACGGCCTCAAACGGGTGCTGGAGTACGGCAACAAGATCGGTCACACACCCGGTGCCCACCCGGTATACAACGGCTGGGCGGCGACGTTCGACTTCGGCCCCAACGACTGGGGCTATATGCGCCTCGAGTGCATCGGAGGGTACGACTCATGGTGACCCCGTCATCCCGGTCCACGCGGTTGGCCCGCGTGGTGGTCGCCACCGCGACGGCCGTCGCGCTGCTGGCGGTGTCGTCGCCGGCGCTGGCCGCCAACGGCACCATCGGCGTGCGGGAGACCGTGTGCGCCGAGTCGTTGTTCGTCCGCACCGAACCGCTGGGCGCCTGGATGGGCACCCTGTACGCCGGGCAGACCTTCCAGGTGAAGGGGCCCAGGAGCGGCGGCTACATCTACGGCTTCGCCTACGGCCACGTCAACCGCAACGGCTGGGTGCAGGACGGCTGGTTCTGCTGACCCGCGGTCCCGGTCAGCCCACCTTGGGCGCGGCCCGGGCGATGATCGCGGCGAAGTCGACACCGCTGGGCAGGGTGCCGAACGCCTGGCCGTGGTCGCCGCCGAGGCGGGAGGCGCAGAAGGCGTCGGCGACGGCCGGGTGGCCGTGCCGCACCAGCAGTGCGCCCTGCAGGACCAGGGCGAGCCGCTCGACGACCCGGCGGGCCCGCAGTTCGAGCTCGTCGTGGTCGGACAGGTCGGCCTGCACCTGGCGTAGCGCGGCGTCCAGCCGCGGGTCCGCGCCGGCGGCGGCGGTCACCTCGGCCCGGAACGCCTCCACGACCTCGGGCTCCTTCGCGACCGCGCGCAGCACGTCCAGCGCGGCCACGTTGCCGGAGCCCTCCCAGATCGAGTTCAGCGGCGACTCGCGGAACAGCCGCGGCATGCCCGACTCCTCGACGTAGCCGTTGCCGCCCAGGCATTCCAGGGCCTCGGCGGCATGCGCCGGCCAGCGCTTGCACACCCAGTACTTGCCCACGGCGAGGGCGAGCCGCTTGAAGGCCGTCTCCCCGGCGTCGCCGCGCGCCGACCGGTCGGTGGCTCCGGCGAGCCGCATCATGAGGACGGTGGCGGCCTCCGACTCGACCGCCAGGTCGGCGAGGACGTTGCGCATGAGCGGCTGGTCGACCAGGTAGCGGCCGAAGGTCCGCCGGTGGGTGGCGTGGTGGACGGCGGTGATCAGCCCCTGGCGCATCCCGGCCGCCGCGCCGATCACGCAGTCGAGGCGGGTCAGGTTGACCATGTCGATGATCGTGCGCACGCCCCGGCCCTCGTCGCCGACGCGCCAGGCGACGGCGTGCTCGTACTCGATCTCCGCCGAGGCGTTGGACCGGTTGCCGAGCTTGTCCTTGAGGCGCATGAGCCGCATCGGGTTGCGCGTGCCGTCCGGCAGAACGCGCGGGACCAGGAAGCAGGTGAGCCCGCCCGGCGCCTGGGCGAGGGTGAGGAAGACGTCGCACATCGGCGCCGACGTGAACCACTTGTGCCCGACGAGCCGGTAGGCGCCGTCCGGGTCGGGATGGGCGACGGTGGTGTTGGCGCGGACGTCCGACCCGCCCTGCTTCTCCGTCATCGACATGCCGGCCAGCAGGCCCCGCTTGGCCAGCGGGGGGCGCAGCCCGAAGTCGTACGCCGTCGCGGTGAGCAGCGGCTCGTACCGCGCGGCCAGGTCCGGGCTGTGCCGCAGCGCGGGCACGGCCGCGTAGGTCATCGAGATGGGGCAGCCGTGGCCGGCGTCGGGTCGCCACACGTAGAACTTGGCCGCCCGGGCCACGTGGGCGCCCGGCCGTTCGTCGGCCCACGGCGCGGCGTGCAGGCCGTGGCCGACGGCCGTGCGCATCAGCTCGTGCCAGGCCGGGTGGAACTCCACCTCGTCGATCCGGTGGCCGTAGCGGTCGTGGGTGCGCAGCACCGGCGGGTGCTCGTTCGCCAGCCGCCCGTGCTCGATCGCCGGCGCCGAGCCGCCGAGCCGGCCGAGCTCGTGCACCTCGGCGGCGGCCCAGCCGGCGCCCTCCCGGTCCAGCCCGTCGAGCAGCGCCGGGTCGTCCGCCGCGTCGTGGTCGGCCAGCGGGGGAACCTGGTTGAACACCTCGTGTGTCGTCACGGCGATACTCCCAGCGCGCGGTGGATGAACCGGATCAGGTCGGGGATGGTGCCCGGGCCGGCGACCCCGGCGGCCAGCGGGCCGACCATGGCCTCGGCCAGGGCGCCGACCAGCGCGGTCGCGGTCAACTCGGTGTCCTGCGCGGGCAGTTCGCCGCTCGCCACGCCCGCCGCCACGTGACCGGCGATCAGGTCGGCGTAGGCGCGGCGGAAGGTGAGCCGCTCGGCGTCGACCGCCGGGTCGACCGGCTCGGCGAGCAGCGCGTACGCCAGCCGGGGGGACTGCAGGGCGCGGCCGGCGAACGTCTCGACGACGGCCGACATCCGCGCGGCGACGGTGGCCCGCTGCGCCGCGGCGCGCGCCACGGCGTCCACCTCCCGCTGGGAGGCGGTGCGGAACACCTCGGCGAAGAGGTCGGCCTTGGTGGGGAAGTGGCGGTAGACGGTGCCCGTCGCGACGCCGGCCCGCTCGGCGACGGCCGCGACCGAGCAGCCCGCGTAGCCGTGGCCGGCCATGATCTCCAGCGCGGCCGTGATGATCCGCTGCCGGGAGGCGCTCAGCCGGGCCTTCACCCGCTCGGTGCTCCGGTACGCCACTGAAGAAGTGAACCATCATTCAATCCTTGTGCGCAAGGTCCGTCCGGTTGCGTCCCGCGTGCCGGGATCAGTCGGCCGAATCGGTCACAGCTTGGGCGCGGTCGCCCGTCATGATCTTGGTGTGACTCCACCGATCGGGTACCGTCCCCTGTCACACCGTCGTGCACCAGCCCTGGCTGGCTGTCATACCAGGGTCGAACGGAGGGAACTGCCGTGACGTTCCAGAGCGCAGTCCGCAGGGCTGGCATCGTCGTGGCGATCGCCGCCCTCGCGGCGAGCGCGGGATGCGCCAAGAAGGAGGACGGCGAGACCCAGGCGAGCGGGGTCAAGCTCGTCGAGAAGGGCAAGCTCACCGTCTGCACCCACCTGCCCTACGCGCCGTTCCAGTCCAAGGACGCGAGCGGCAAGGTGATCGGTTTCGACGTCGACCTCATGGACCTGGTCGCCAAGGACCTGGGCGTCGAGCAGAAGATCGTCGACACGCCGTTCGAGGGGATCAAGTCCGGCCAGGACCTGAACACCGGCAAGTGCGACGCCGCCGCCGCCGGCATGACGATCACCGAGGAACGGCAGAAGGTCATGAACTTCTCCGACCCGTACTTCGACGCGACCCAGGCCATGCTGGTCAAGACCGGCAAGGCGTACAAGACGCTCGACGACCTGCGGGGCAAGAAGCTCGGCGTCCAGGCCGCGACGACCGGCCGCGACTACGCCAAGAAGGTCGCCGAGGAGAAGGGCCTGCAGCTCGTCGAGTTCGAGGACCTCGCCGCCGAGCAGCAGGCGCTGGCCAACGGCCAGATCGAGGCCGCCATCAACGACCTGCCGGTCTGGACCGAGTACATCAAGGAGCACCAGGGCGGCTTCGAGGTGGCGGCCGAGTTCGACACCGGTGAGCAGTACGGCTTCTCGGTGAAGAAGGACGGCAACCCGGAGCTGCTCAAGAAGATCAACGACGCGCTCGCCAAGGCGAAGCAGGACGGCACCTACAACACGATCTACGAGAAGTGGATCGGGAAGAAGCCGACCGCCTGAGCCACCCACCCGGCCGGAGGGCGCGCCCGGCGCGCCCTCCGCCCCGGCACCCCTCCGCACCTCCCAAGGAGCGCCGAACGTGAAGCTGCGACGCCGCCAGCGAGAGCGGCTGTCCCTCTGGCTCCAGTACCTGGCCTTCGTGGCCGTCATCGCCGTGGTGATCCTCGCGGCGGACTGGGGCCGGCTGCGGGAGGCGTTCTTCCGCGTCGACATCATCGAGTCGATGTTCCCGACGGTCATCACCGTCGCGCTGCGCAACACGATCCTCTACACGCTGGGCGCGTTCGCCTTCGGCCTGGTCTTCGGCACCATCCTGGCGCTGATGCGGCTGTCCCGGGTCGCCCCGTACCGGTGGGTGGCGACCGCGTACATCGAGCTGTTCCGCGGCCTGCCCGCGCTGCTCGTGCTCTTCCTGGTCGGCTACGGCATCCCGATCGCCTTCCCCGAGCGGGAGATCCCCGGCGGCGTGTTCGGCTCGATCGCGATCGGCCTCGGGCTCACCGCGGCCGCGTACATGGCCGAGACCATCCGGGCCGGCATCCAGGCCGTGCCGAAGGGGCAGATGGAGGCCGCGCGCACCCTCGGCATGTCGCACTTCACGGCCATGCGCACGATCGTCATCCCGCAGGCGTTCCGGATCGTGATCCCGCCGCTGACCAACGAGCTGATCCTGCTCACCAAGGACTCGTCGCTGGCCTACGTGCTCGGCGTGACCGCGCAGACCATCGAGGTCACGAAGTTCGGCCGGGACACGCTCAACGACCGGGTGAACGCCACCCCGCTGCTGGTGGCCGGGCTCACCTACCTGATCATCACCCTGCCGCTCTCCCAGGTGGTGCGCCGCCTCGAACTCCGCTACGCCAAGGCTCGGTGACCCCATGACGTCCAGCCCGTCCCAGCCCGCCGTCGAGATCCGCGACCTGCACAAGTCCTTCGGGCCGCTCGAAGTCCTCAAGGGCATCGACTTCGAGGTCGGCCACGGCGAGGTGGTCTGCGTCATCGGCCCGTCCGGGTCCGGCAAGTCCACCCTGCTGCGGTGCGTCAACCTGCTGGAGGAGCCGACCGCCGGCCGGATCTGGGTGAACGGCACCGAGATGACCGACCCGGACGTCGAGATCGACGCCGTACGCCGCGGCATCGGCATGGTCTTCCAGTCGTTCAACCTCTTCCCGCACCTCACCGTGCTCGACAACCTCACCATCGCCCAGCGCCGGGTGCTGCGGCGCGGCCGCGCCGAGTCCGAGCGGGTCGCGCGGGCCAACCTGGACCGGGTCGGCCTGAGCGACAAGGCCGCCGCGTTCCCGGCCCAGCTCTCCGGTGGGCAGCAGCAGCGCGTGGCCATCGCCCGGTCGCTGTCGATGGACCCCGAGCTGATGCTCTTCGACGAGCCGACCTCCGCGCTCGACCCCGAGCTCGTCGGCGACGTCCTCACCGTCATGCGGAAGCTGGCCGAGGACGGCATGACCATGATGGTGGTGACCCACGAGATGGCGTTCGCCCGGGACGTCGCCGACCGGGTCGTGTTCATGGACGGTGGCGTCGTGGTGGAGCAGGGCCCGCCGGAGGAGGTGCTGGGCGCGCCGCGGCACGAGCGGACCCGCTCGTTCCTCTCCCGGGTCCTCGACCCGACCCACGTCGCGCAGCTCGGCCGGCCCGGCGAGTCCGCCGAGCCGCTCGAGGCGCCTGGCCTGCCGGCCGACGACCGCCACCAGCTGTGACCGCCGCGGCGGTGTCGTACCCCTGGCTAGGCTCGACCCCATGGGAGATCCGTTCCGGGTGCGCGTCACCGTCCGCGGCTACGAACTCGACACGCAGGGCCACCTGAACCAGGCCGTCTACCTCCAGTACGGCGAGCACGCCCGGTGGGAGTGCCTGCGGGCGGCCGGCATCCCGCAGGACCGGCTCCTCGCCGGCGGCGTGGGGCCGGTGGCCCTGGAGGTCACCCTGCGCTACCTGCGGGAGCTGCGCGGCGGCGACGAGGTGGACGTGTCCTGCGAGTTCCGCTGGGGCGAGGGGAAGACGTTCCAGATCGTGCAGGACCTGACCCGCCCGGACGGCACCCCCGTCGCCACCATCACCGGGGTGGGTGGCCTGCTGGACCTGGCCTCCCGGCGGCTGGTGCCCGACCCCCGTGTGCGGTTCCGCCAGCTGGCCAGCGACCCGGCGCCGCTGAACCTCTGAGCCGCCTAGCGGCCGGCCCGCAGGTAGGCGAGCACGGCCAGCACCCGCCGGTTGGTGTCGTCGGCGGGCGGCAGGTCGAGCTTGGTGAGGATGTTCCCGACGTGCTTGCCGACCGCCGCCTCGGTGACGTGCAGCCGCGCCGCGATCGCCCCGTTGGAGTGGCCCTCGGCGACCAGCGCCAGCACCTCCCGCTCCCGCGGCGACAGGGCCGCCAGGGGATCGCGGGGGCGGCGCAGCAGGTGCCGCACCACGTCGGGGTCGACCGCCGTGCCGCCGGCCGCCACCCGGCGCAGGGTGTCGGCGAACTCGGCGACGTCGGCGACCCGGTCCTTGAGCAGGTAGCCGACCCGCCGGCCGTCGCCGCTGTCGAGCAGCGCGGCCGCGTACCCGCTCTGCACGTGCTGGCTGAGCACCACCACGGCCAGGTCGGGTCGCTCCGCGCGCAGCGTGACGGCCGCGCGCAGCCCGTCGTCGCGGTGCTCGGGCGGCATGCGGATGTCGGTCACCAGCAGCTCCGGCCGGTGGGCGCGGGCCGCGTCGAGCAACTCGGGCGCCGTGCCCACGGCGGCGACCACGGCGAAGCCGAACCGGGTCAGCAGCCCGACCAGGCCCTCCCGCAGGAGGACCTCGTCCTCGGCGAGCACCACGCGGGTCACGGGCGGCACGGCAGCTCCACCCGGACGAGGGTAGGGCCACCGGGCGGGCTGGCGAGCAGCAACCGCCCGTCCACCGCGGCGACCCGGTCGGCCAGCCCGGTCAACCCGGTGCCCCGGGCCGGGTCGGCCCCGCCCCTGCCGTCGTCCTCCACCTCCACGACCAGGCGCCGGTCCGGGCGGGTGAGCCGCACCTCGGCGCGGGTGGCCCCGGCGTGCCGGGCGACGTTGCCCAGCGCCTCGGAGACCACGTACCAGGCGGTGGTCTCGACCAGCTCCGGGACTGGCCGGGTGAGCTCGGCGCGCACCGTGACCGGCACGGTGGCCCGGGCGGCCAGCTCGCCGACGGCGCCGGCCAGACCCAGCTCGGCGAGCTGCTGCGGGCGGATGCCCTGCACGATCCGCCGCAGCGTGACCATGAGCTCCTTGGCCTGCTCGTGGGCGATCGCCAGCGGCTTCGCGGCGGGGGAGTCCTCGGGCACGTCGAGCCGGGCCAGGCCGAGCTGGAGGGTGAGGCTGGTCAGCCGCGGCTGGGCCCCGTCGTGCACGTCCCGCTCGATCCGGCGGCGTTCCGCCTCGTACGCGCCGACCAGCCGGGCACGGGAGCGGGTGACCTCGCGCAGCGCCGGCCCGTCGGACGGGGCGCCGAGCAGCCAGCGGGCCACCCCGGCCTGGGCCGCGACGAGCAAACCCGCCAGATAGCCCAGCCCCGGCACGGCGAGCAGCGCCGCGACGGCGTACGGAACCGCCGCGCGCGGGCTGTCCACGGTGGTCCACCCGAGCACGATCCGGTCGGTGCCGCCGGCCACCCACGGACCCGCGAGCAGGAGGACGTCGAGCAGGACGAGCAGGGCGAACATCCCGTACGCCAGCGGCACGGCGCCGCCCAGCCAGGCCGCGTACGCCACCTCGCGCCACGCCGCGCCGGTGGTGTACCGGGCGGCCAGCCCGCGCACCCCGGGTCCCGGCAGCGGGCGCCCGTCGACCAGGCCCAGCCGCCAGCGGTCGACCACGGCCAGCGGGGCGCTCACCAGCGGGGCGACGGCCACCGCGGCCAGGGCGACGACGGTGAGCACGACGACGAGGGGGAGGGCCACGGGGCGGCCCCGCTGCGCCGCGGTCACCACCGCGAGCAGCGGCGCCCCCACCACGAACAACCCGACCGCGAGGACGCCGGCCAGCGGCACGGTGGTGACGGCGTACGCCAGCGCGCGCCACGGCCAGGCGGAGATCAGGTAGCGGCGCCGGCGCAGGGCCTCCGCCAGGTGCCGGGGTTCGTCCAAGGTCATGTCGTCACGCTAGCCAGGCGGCGTCCGCGCAGCCCAGCCGTCTGGACCCCCTCCCGGGGTAGGCCTGGCCCTACCCTCATCCGGCCCGTCACGCCCCGTGCGCCGGTCGCCCCCCGCACGCTGGACTGGACGCATGGATCGTGACCGTCTCGGCGCCGCCTGCTGGCTGCTCGCCGCACCCCTGTTCCTGGCCGCGAACGTGGTCGTCGGGCTGGCCTGGCGCCAGCCGCCGTTCAGCTGGGCCACCAACAACATCAGCGACCTCGGCAACGTGACCTGCGGGCTGTGGGACAGCACCCGGCCCCGCCCGGTCTGCTCGCCCTGGCACGGCGTGATGAACGGCGCGACGGCCGCCACCGCCGCCCTGCTCGCGCTCGGGGTGCTGCTCACCTGGCCGGCGCTCGGCCGCGGGGCCGCCGCCACGGCGTCGCGGCTGCTCACCCTCGCGGCCGCGGGCGGGTACGCCCTGGCCGCCGCCGCCCCGGCCGACGTCGACGAGAACCGGCACTTCCTGGCCGCACTGCTGATCTTCGTGCTGGGCAACCTCGGGATGCTGGTGGCGGCGCTGGCCCGGCGGTCGTCGGTGCTCGGCGGGATGCGGGCGGCCAGCCTGGTCCTCGGGTCCACCGGGGTGGCCGGCGTGGTGCTCTTCCTCGCGCAGGTCGACCTGGGCATCGGCGTCGGGGGCATGGAACGGGTGGCCGTCTTCCCGCTGCTGGTGTGGACCGTGCTGGTCGCCGTGCGGATGGTGCGGGCGGGGCGGGATCGACGCCTATCCTGAGCGGGTGGAGCTGGAGTTCAGCGGCGAGGTGTGGTTCTGGCGGGGGCCCGCGCCCTGGCACTTCGTCACGGTGCCCGACGAGCTGTGCGGGGAACTGGAGGCGGCCTCGGCGTCGGTCACCTACGGCTGGGGGATGATCCCGGTGACCGCGCGGATCGGCGGGACCGGATGGGCGACGTCGCTCTGGCCGAAGGACGGGCGCTACGTCGTGCCGGTGAAGACCGCGGTCCGCCGGGCCGAAGGGATCGCGCTGGGCGACCGGGTGGACGTCCACCTGACCGTCACCCGGTGACGGACGGCGACGGACGTGGCGCGGGACGGGGAACGGCGAGGTCCGGTCTGGCCACGCCCGCCCGCTCCGGCGCCGGCCGGGCGCCGGGTGACGCCGTTCGAGATCTTCTTCGACCTCGTCTTCGTCTTCGCCCTCACCCGCATCATGTCGCTGATCGGGCAGCGGCCCACCCCGACCACCATGGTGCAGGGGCTGATCCTGCTCGTGCTGCTCTGGATCGCCTGGTCCTCGTACACCTGGTTGGGCAACCACACGCGGGCCGAGGTCGGCGTGGTCCGCGGCGGGTTCCTGATCGCGATGGCGGCGCTGTTCGTGGCGGCGCTGGCCATGCCGGAGGCCTGGACACCGGGCCCGGGCCTGGACGGGCCGCTGCTCGTCGCGCTCGCCTACGTGGTGCTCCGCGTCGTCCACCTGGGGCTCTACCACTGGGCGGCGGCCGGTGTGCCGGGGCTGCGGGCGCGGATCCGGTTCTTCGCGGCGGTCAGCGCCGTCGGTTGGGTGCCGCTGCTGCTCGGCGCGCTGCTGAGCGGGACGGCGCACGCGGTGCTGTGGGTGATGGCCTTCGTCATCGAGATCGGCGGGCAACGTCTGTCGTACGCGCGCCGTGGCACCTGGCCGCTGCGCAGCGCCAGCCACTTCACCGAGCGGCACGGCCTGGTGCTGATCATCGCGCTCGGTGAGTCGCTGGTCGCCGCCGGGGTGGGCGCCGCGTCGGCGGTGACCGCGCTGCCGGTCCTCGGCGTGGCGCTGATCGGCTTCGTGGTCACCGCCTGCCTGTGGTGGCTGTACTTCGACCGGGCCGGGCCGGCCGCCGCCCGCGTCCTCGCCGCGGCGACGGGGGACCGGCGGGACCGGATCGCCTCGGACGCCTACAGCCAGACCCACCTGCTGCTGATCACCGGGGTCATCTACCTGGCCCTCGGCGTCGAGCAGGTGCTCGGCCTCGTCGCCGGGGTGCACGGCGGCGACGAGCACGGCGGCGCCACCAGGCTGACCTGGTCCGCCTCGGTCGCGCTGCACGGGGGCGCCGCGCTCTTCCTGGGCGGCCGGCTGCTCTTCCTGCGGCTCACCGGGCAGCCGGTCCCGCCGGCGCAGCCGGCCGTCGTCGTGCTGGTCGCGCTCCTGCTCCCACTCGGTGTGCTGCTGCCGCCCGCTGCGGCGCTCGGCGTGCTCGGCCTGCTCCTGCTCACCGCGGTCGCCGTCGAGCGGCTGTCCGGGCGGCGCGTCCCGTCCGCCGACTCCTGACGTACCGCCGCTCCGGCCGCGCGGAGCCGCCACCGGACGGCGGCCGGTACCGGTTGATCAACGACTTCTCCGCCCGGGTTTGAAATTCCCGCGAACCGGAGAAGTGCAGGTCGCGCGGGCAGGGTGGCCCGCGTGACTACGGGAGGTGGCCATGTCACGGAGACTGCGGGCGACCGCGTTGGCCGGGGCGCTGACCCTGGCGATGAGCGGCTGCGGCGGAGTGGGCGGCGGGGGCGACTCCGGCGGCGGCAGCAGCAAGGGCAGCGGCGCCCTGAGCACCATGGGATTCGGTTTCTCGGACGAGATCGCCAAGACGCGGGTGGACGCCTTCAAGAAGGACCACCCGGACGTCCAGCTGAGCATCACCGAGGGCGCCTTCGACGAACAGCAGTTCCTCTCCGCGGTGGCCTCGGGCAATCCGCCGGACCTCGTGTACATGGACCGCAAGCTGATCGGCACGTACGCCAAGCGCGGCTCGATCCAGCCACTGACCGACTGCGTCGAGAAGCAGCAGATCGACATGGGGCAGTACCGGCAGGCCGCCAAGGACCAGGTCACCCTCGACGGCACGGTCTACGGCATCCCCGAGTTCTCCCAGGTGCGGGTGCTCTACCTCAACGAGACGGTGCTCAAGCAGGCCGGCCTCACCGCTGACGACGTGAACCTCGCCGACTGGGCGAGCCTCCCGGCGGTCAACACGAAGCTCACCAAGGTCTCCGGCGGGCGGCTCAGCCGGATCGGCATCGACCCGAAGATCCCGGAGTTCCTGCCGATGTGGGCCAAGGCCGACGGCGCCGAGATGATCTCGGCGGACGGCGCCAAGGCCAACCTGACCGACCCGAAGGTGGTCGAGGCGCTGACCACCGGCATCAAGCTCATCCAGGACCAGGGCGGTTGGGGCAAGTTCAAGTCCTTCCGGGACACGTTCGACTTCTTCGGCGCCGAGAACCCGCTCGCCAAGAACCAGATCGCCGCGTGGCCCATGGAGGACTGGTTCCTCAACCAGGCCGCCAAGAACAGCCCCAAGGCCGAGCTGGTGGTGAAGCCCTTCGTGGACCGGCAGGGCAAGCCGCTGACCATGTCCTCCGGCCAGGCTTGGGTGCTCACCAAGGGGGCGAAGAACCCGGAGGCGGCCTGCGCCTTCGTCAAGCAGATGACCGCCACCGACACGTGGTTCGCCGCCGCCAAGGCGCGGGCCGAGGCGCGCAAGGCCGCCAACCTGCCGTTCACCGGCGTCTGGACCGGCAACACCGCCGCCGACAAGAAGATCTTCGACGAGCTGTACCGGCCGACCGGCAACAAGCGCTTCGACGACGCGGTGGCCACCATCCGGGCGGCCCAGGACACCGCGTTCGCCATCCCCGCTTCGCCGGCCGGCGCCGAGTTCGACAAG
Source organism: Micromonospora halotolerans (assembly GCF_032108445.1). NCBI lineage: Bacteria > Bacillati > Actinomycetota > Actinomycetes > Micromonosporales > Micromonosporaceae > Micromonospora > Micromonospora halotolerans. The sequence goes on from NZ_CP134876.1 coordinate 5,466,127, forward strand.
GCCTGGACCGACGCGGTGAACCGGGTGCTCTCCGGCCAGGCGCAGCCGGCCGAGGCGCTGGCCCGGGCCCAGCAGGAGGCGACCGCCGCGCTGGACAAGGCCGCGGGCTGAGCCCCGCCATGGCCACCACCGTCACCCCTTCCGTCCCGGGCCGGCGGCGCCGCACGCCGCTGGCCCGGCGGGAGGCCCGCTGGGCGTACGTCTTCCTGGCGCCCTGGATCGTCGGGTTCCTGGTGCTCACCGCCGGCCCGATGGTCGCGAGCCTCTGGCTCAGCTTCACCGAGTACGACGTCATCAACGCGCCGCGCTGGAGCGGGCTGGACAACTACCGGCAGCTCGTGTCGGACCCCCAGGTGGCCCGCAGCCTCGGCAACACCGTCTACTACACGGCGCTGCACGTGCCGCTGGTGATGCTGATCTCGCTGGGGCTGGCGCTGCTGCTCAAGCGGGTCGGCCGCTGGCAGGGCTTCTTCCGTACCGTGTTCTACCTGCCGGTGATGACCCCGGCGGTGGCGGTCGGCATCCTCTTCCTGCTGCTGCTCAACACCCAGGACGGCCTGATCAACCGCGGCCTGGCGCTGCTCGGGATCGACGGTCCGAGCTGGACCACCGACCCGGACTGGGTGATGCCCGGGATCGTGCTGATGAGCCTCTGGAGCCTCGGCTCCACGGTGATCATCTACCTGGCCGCGTTGCAGAACGTACCCCGGGACCTGTACGAGGCCGCCGACCTCGACGGGGCCGGCGCGTGGGCGCGGTTCCGCCACGTGACCCTGCCGATGATCTCCGGGTCGCTCTTCTTCACGTTGATCGTCAACACCATCGCCTCGCTGCAGATGTTCACCGAGGTCTACACCATGTACTTCGGGAACCGGCAGACCCAGAACTCGTTCGACAGCGACGCGGCCTCGTTCTACGTGATCTATCTGTTCCAGCAGGCGTTCCAGTTCCTGCACATGGGCTTCGCCTCGGCGATGGCCTGGCTGCTCTTCCTGATCATCCTGATCATCACGGCCGTGCAGGTGAAGCTGAGCAACCGGTTCGTCTACTACGAGGGGGAGGACCGGTGACCACGACGAGTCAGCCGGTGGGCACCGGCGTCACGAGCACGGTGGTGGCGCCGGTGGCGGCGCCCCGGCCGGCCGCCGAGGACGAGAGCGGGCGGCCGCGCTGGCAGCGGATCCTGTTCGTCGTCGCCCTGGTGGGCGCGGCGGTGATCTTCATGCTGCCGTTCGTCTGGCTGGTCAGTGCCTCGCTGCGCCCCCGGGAGTACGTCTTCGCCCCCGGCTTCCTGCCCACGCCGTTCGCCCCGGACAACTACGCCGAGGCCTGGCAGGCCATGCCGCTGCTCACCTGGCTGTTCAACAGCGTGGTCGTCGGTGTGGCGGCGGCCGCCGCGGCGACGCTGTCCAGCGCCTGGGTGGCGTTCGGGTTCGCGTACTTCCGCTTCCCCGGCCGGAACCTGCTCTTCGGCCTGGTACTCGCCACCATGATGCTGCCGTTCGCGGTCACCATGATCCCGACCTACCTGATCTGGAACCGCCTCGGCTTCATCGACACCCAGGTGCCGCTCTGGGCCGGCAACCTCTTCGGCTCGGCGTTCTACATCTTCCTGCTGCGGCAGTTCTTCCTGTCCCTGCCCCGGGAGTACTTCGAGGCGGCCCGGGTGGACGGGGCGAGCTACCCGCAGCTGTTCTGGCGGATGGCCTTCCCGCTGATCCGCCCGGCGCTGCTGGTGGCGTTCGTCTTCGAGTTCAAGGCGAGCTGGACGGACCTGATCAAGCCGCTCATCTACCTGCGCAACGAGCAGCTCTACACCCTGCCCCGCGGGCTCAAGGTGATCCTCGACCGGTTCGGGTACGGCGGCGAGCAGCAGTGGGAGATCGTCCTCGCCGGCAGCGTGATCGCCACCGTACCCATGATCGTTCTGTTCTTCCTGGCCCAGCGGCACTTCGTGGAGGGCATCGCCACCACCGGCCGCAAGGGATGACCGACCTCAGCCCGCCGGTTCGTCGAGGAACGCGAGGGTGACCGCGGCGAACAGCGGCGAGCTGAAGATGCTGTAGTGGGTCAGCCCGGGCAGGATGGCCAGCGCGTGCCCACCCTTGGGCCGGCCCTCGTTCCCCCAGCCGCCGTCGCGCAGGCCGCCGTCGAGCAGCTTGAAGACCTCCACGTAGTGGCTCGGCGGCGCCATGTCGGCGTCGGCGGCGACGATCAGCGTCGGCACCCGCAGGTTGCGGACCTCCTCGGTGAGGTCGAAGTCCTCCGCCATCAGCGCGCCGATCTTGTCGAGCAGCCGGGGGAAGTCCTCCGGGCGCGGCGCCACCCGCTGGTAGAGCTGGTACATCGGGGTGTCCTTCATGAACTCCGCGGCGGCGCCGGTCACCTGGCCCTGCTGCGCGCGCATCTCGGCGTAGATGGCGTCCGACCGGACGTGCGCGGACGCCGCGACGAGCCGGCCGAGCTTCTCCGGGTGGGCCACGGCGGCGCGCAGCGCCACCCCGCCGCCGAGCGAGTAGCCCACCAGGTCGGGCCGGTCCAGCCCGAGGTGGTCGATGAGCGCGGCGATGTCGTCGCCCATCGTCCGCAGGTCGAGCGGGCGGTCGACGTCGGCGGTGCGGCCGTGACCCTGCAGGTCGACGGCGATGACCTGGTGCCGGGCGGCCAGCGCGGGCAGCACCGGCCCGAACATCTCGCCCGACCCGAGCCCGCCGTGCAACAGGATCAGCGGGTGCCCGGTGCCGTGCGTCTCGTAGTAGAGGTTGATGCCGTTGACCTCGGCGTATTGGCCGATGCCCGCGGCGTCGGTGGTCCAGTCGGTGGCGGTCACGGTGGCGCTCCTCCCGTCCGGGGATGGTGGCGGGTGGACCCCGACGGCACCGGCCGCGAGGTCACGACTGCGGCCTCACCCTATGCAGCCGGAGCGGCCCCTCGCTGCCCCGCCGCGCCGGGTCAGGAGAAGTGCGTCCGCGGCCGGGCGAGGCGTTCCCCGTCCACGACCAGGTCGACCTTCTCGTTGTAGAAGGCCACCAGCCCGGCGATCGGCAGCAGTGCCGCGGTGGGGAAGTCGTACGACCAGGCCAGGTCCGGGTGGACCCGGTCCCCGGCGCGCACCGACCAGTAGCCGCTGGTGCGGCCCTTGTACGGGCAGGCCGTCCGGGTCTGCGACGGCACCAGGTGTCGGAAGCGCACGTCCGTGCGGCTCAGGTAGTAGCGGGTCGGCAGGCCGGTCTCGAAGACCAGCACCGGCGAGGTCGACTCGGCCAGCACCGTCCCGTCCAGTTCGACCCGGACGTGCCGGGTGGAGCGCAGCGCGTCCACCCGGGAGTACGGGCTGCGCGGGTGCACGAAGACCTCCTCGTCCTCCTCGAACCAGGCGTCCAGCGCCGACCAGTCGAAGCGGATCGTGTCCGCCAGCCCGGGCGGCGCGTCGGCGCCGTACCACCGGGCGCAGCCGGCCCGGGTGACCTCGCCGACCCGCAGTCCGTGCAGCCGCGCGGCGCCACGCCGGGTCTCCTCGGTGCGTCCCTCGTCGACCAGCAGGCCCGGGCGCACGTCGGCCGCCGGCACGTAGTACTGCGGATAGGGCGGCCACTCCCAGACGTACCGGGCGCGGGTGGTGTCCAGCACCAGCTCGCCGGCCAGGAAGGCGCGGATCCGGCGGGGCGCCGGCTCGATCCGGCCGACCTCGGCGGCCGGCCGCGGGTAGTCGGACACGGTGTCTCCTCCCGGTGAAAATGTGCGGCGGACGGTTCAACGAGCCGATGTGACCTGGGGCACCTTCGGTGGCGGCGGGAATGAGATCGGCCGTCGGGGATTTGCTGCCAGGTGTGACCACTGCGCAGTCCACACCCGCCCCGACCGTCGAGACACCCGGTGACCTGATGAGCCGCGGGCAGCAGCTGCGCCTCGTGCTGGTGCTCGGCTCACTCATCGCGATCGGGCCGCTGACCATCGACATGTACCTGCCCGCGCTGCCCGCCATCACCGCCGACCTGGAGACCACCTCGGCGGCCGTGCAGCTCACCCTCACCGGCACCCTCGCCGGGCTGGCCCTCGGTCAACTGCTGATCGGCCCGCTCTCCGACGCGGTGGGCCGGCGCCTGCCGCTGCTCGCCGGGATCGCGCTGCACATCCTGGCCTCGCTGCTCTGCGTGGTCGCGCCGACCGTCCAGGTGGTGGGCGTGCTCCGGGTGCTCCAGGGGCTGGGCGTGGCGGCCACCTCGGTGGTCGCGATGGCCGTGGTCCGCGACCTGTTCAGCGGCGCCGCCTTCGCCCGGCTGTTCTCCCGGCTCATGCTGGTGATGGGCGCGGCGCCGATCCTCGCGCCCACCCTCGGCTCCGCGCTGCTCCGCTGGTCGGACTGGCGGGGCGTGTTCGTGGCCCTCGCCGTCTTCGGGCTCCTGCTGGTCGTGGTCGCGGCGGTCGGGCTCCGGGAGACCCTGCCGCCGGAGCGCCGCCGGCACGGCGGCGTCGCCGCCGTCGGCCGGGACTACCGTGCGCTGCTGCGGGACCGGACGTTCGTCGGACTCGTGCTGGTCGCCGGGCTCGCCATGGCGGCGCTGTTCGCGTACGTGGCCGGGTCGTCGTTCGTCTTCCAGCAGCGGTACGGGCTGGACGAGCAGCAGTTCGGGCTGGCGTTCGGCGCCGGCGCGGTCGGGCTCATCACCGCCACCCAGCTCAACGTGCGACTGCTGCGCCGGTACACCCCGCAGCGGATCCTGGTCGCCGCGCTCACCGTCGGCACCGGGGCCGGGCTGGTGCTGGTGAGCTTCGCCGCCACCGGCGTCGGCGGCCTGCCGGCCGTGCTGGCCTCCCTCTGGGTGGTGCTCGCCGCGGCCGGACTCGCCATGCCGAACGCGCCGGCCCTGGCGCTGTCCCGGCACGGCGAGGCGGCCGGCACCGCCGCCGCGTTGCTGGGCGCCGTCCAGTTCGGCGTCGGCGCGCTCGCCGCTCCGCTGGTGGGGGTGCTCGGCACCGGCAGCGTGGCGATGGCCGCGGTGGTCGCCGGTGGCATGGCGGTGGCCCTGGTCGTGCTGCTCACCGTGGTCCGGCCGGCGCGCCTGGCCGAGATCGAGCCGGCTGCGGTCGCCGTCGCCGTGCACTGACCCCGAGCGGCGGCCCGCCGTTGCCACTGCGGCGGCGGGCCGACGGATAGGGTCGGGACCGTGCGGACCAAGCAGGAGCTGGGGGCGGCGATCCGGGAGCGGCGGCGGGCGGCGCTGGTCGTCAACGCGCACTCCCGCCGGGGCCGGCGGCTCTACGACACCGTCCACTCCCGACTGCTCGCGGCGGGCTTCGCACTGCTCGGCGCGTATCCGGTGCACCGGCCCGGCGAGCTGGACCGGGTGCTCGCCGAGGCCGCCGACCTCGGGCCGGACCTGCTGGTCGCGGGCGGCGGTGACGGCACCATCGGCGCGGCCGCCCGGCTGCTCGCCCACCGGGACATGGCGCTGGGCCTCCTGCCGCTGGGCACCACCAACAACTTCGCCCGCACCGTCGGCGTCCCGCTCGACCTCGACGCCGCCGTCGGCCTGTTCACCGACGGCAAGGTGATCGACGTCGACCTGGGGCTCATCGGCGACACCCGGTTCACCAACCACGTCGGGATCGGGCTGTCGGCCGACATCATGCTGACCGCGCCGCCCCGGCTGAAACGGGTGGTCGGGCGACTCGCGTACCCGCTGACCGCGCTGGGGCTGCTGGCCCGGCACCGGCCGCTGCGGGTCACCGTGCGCGCCGAGGGGCGGGAGCACGGCTTCGACACCCACCAGGTGTACGTCGCCAACGGCGGCTTCCACGCCGGCCGGCCGATCACCGCGGACGCCAACGCCGACGACCGGCTGCTGGTCGCGTACCCGGTGGGCGGGCCGACCCGGCGTGGCCTGCTGCGCGAGACGGCGCGCAACGCGGCCGCCGGGCACCGCCGGACCCTCGGTGACGAGCCGTTCCTGGCGGTCCGCCAGCTCTGGCTGGAGACGGACCGGCCCGCGCGGATCGAGGTCGACGGCGAGCCCTACGGTCAGACGCCGGTGCGCATCGGGCTCGACCCGAACGCGCTGCGCCTCATGGCCGCGGCGGACAGCCCGGACCACTGAACGGTCAGTCCCGGCGGTCCTCGTCCGGGGTCGGGATCTCCTGGTTCTGCTCCACCGCGTCGGCGGCCGTGAGGTCGCCGCGCACCGCGTCGGGCAGGCCGGTGGCGTCGCTGGGCGGGACCAGCACGCCCTGCTCGGCCAGGTCCGCCTCGGTCGCCTCGGGCACCGCGTCCGCGATCGTGTCCGGCGGGCCGACCACCGTCTCGTCCTGCCGCTGCTCCTGCGCGTCGGCCTCCGGGGGCCGGCGCAGCGGATCCTCGTCGCCGATGCTCATCGCGGTCCCCGGCCCGTCACCGGCTGCGCTGGACGTACGGCGCGGTCTGGTCGGCCACCTCGCCGTACTCGGTGGGAAGCTGGGCGACCACGTCCTCGTAGCCGGCGGGGTCGACGGCGTCGCGGAGCACGTCGAACACGGCGGTCACCCCGTCCTTGGCCCGGTCCACGTCGACGTCGGCGCGCTCGCTGACCCGCTCCACGAACGCGTCGAGCCCGAACCGCTCGCCGGTCTCGCTGCCGCCGAACGCGTACGCCCGCAGCGCCTCGGGGAGCCGGTCGGCCAGGTCCCGGGCCTCCCCGCCGTCGATCCGTTCCGCCAGTGTGGTCAACGTGGCTCTCGTGACGGCCGTGGCCTGCTCCGACGACATGCCGCAGCGCTTCGCCACCGCGCCGATGAACTCGTCCTGGTTCACCTCGACGCCTCCCTCTCGGCTGGAAGATGCCGTCTTCCCGCGCTCCGCCGCCGCAAACGATCCGGCGGCCCCGGCGCACCGGGGCCGCCGTCGACCGACCGTCAGCGGTAGACGTGCACCGGCGTGCCGATGCGGATGGTGGCCCAGAGCCGGTCCATCGCGGGGACGGGCACCCGGACGCACCCGTGGCTGGCCGGGTAGGTGGGCACGGAGGTGGCGCCGTGCACCGCGTAGCCCCGGTAGAAGTAGTTCGGCCGCCACAGCAGGCCGAGGTCGCTCTGCCGCCAGCCGTCGATGCGCCGCTGCACCGTCCAGTTGCCGGTCGGCGTGGGGGTGCTGGCCTTGCCGCTGGAGGCGTCCAGGATGCGGACCACCACCCCGTTCCTGGCCAGGTAGACCACCTGCCGGGCGAGGTTGGCCTCCACCGAGTAGCCGGGGTGGGTGTACTTCGGTTTCGGGACGACCGGACGGTCGAGCGCCGCCCAGGTGCGCGGCCCCACGATGCCGTCGCGGGCCAGGCCGTTGACCTTCTGGAAGGCGACGACCGCGTGGTGCGTGGACGGCCCGAAGATGCCGTCCACCCCGCCCACGTCGTAGCGCAGGGCGGTGAGCCGCGCCTGCAGCGTGGTGACCGCGGCGCCCCGGGAGCCCTGCCGCAGGGTCGGCCTGCTGGTGGCGGCGAGCGTGACGGCCGTGGCGGTGACCGGGGCGGCCGACGCGGCCGGGGCGGCCGACGCCGGGGCGGCGGTGGCCGGGCCGGCCGCGCCGGCCAGGCCGGCGGCGACCAGGAGGGCCGTCCCGAACACGGCGGGATGGCGGTGGCGCCTGGTGTGTGACGAGACGGGAATCATCGTCCCTCCCTTCCGAACTCCTACCCGGAAGGTAGTTCGCGGAAGGGGAAAAGTCTGCGCCTTCGTCCGGTTCCGGCCCGATCAGGCGACCCGGGGCGCCGGCAGGGACGGCAGGGCCACGCGCCGGGCCGTACCCGAGACGTCGCCCGTGCGTTCGACGGACGGCTCCGGGGCCACGCCCTCGACGGCGACCGTTCCCGGCCCGGCCGGGTCGCTCCCGTCGCCGGCGGCGCGGACGGCGGTGAGCAGCGCGACCAGCCGGTCCACGTCGTCGGCGGGCATCCGGAACGAGCCGCGGCACGTCGTGCCGCTCCACAGCGACAGCACCACGGCGCCACGGTCGGGGTGGTAGCTGACCCGCAGCGTCCGGTCCTCGCCGCGCAGGTCGGTGAACAGGTCCCCGAAGCTGGGCATCGGTCGCACCTCTCCCATCCACCCAGGATGCCCCGTCGCGGAGCCCGGTGGAAGGGCTCGCCGTGCCGGCCGCCGGGGGCGGGGGTAGCGTGCAGCGCGGAAACGCGCAGCGCAGGGAGGTCCGGACAGTGCAGACGACGACCGTGGACGTGCCGACCGGCGACGGGGTGGCGGACGCCCTCCTCGCCCGACCCGACGGGGACGGGCCCTTCCCGGCGGTCCTGATCTTCATGGACGCGTTCGGGCTCCGGCCCAGGATGGCCGAGATGGCCGAGACGATCGCCGCCCGCGGCTACGTGGTGCTGGTGCCGAACCTGTTCCACCGCTTCGGCCGCGCCCCGCTGGTCGACCTCTCCGGCCTGCACGACGAGAACCGGCGCGGCGAGCTGTTCGAGAAGATCTCCCCGATGATCGGCGCGCTGACTCCGGACGTCATCGCCCGGGACACCACCGCCTACCTGGACTTCCTCGCCGCGCAGCCCGGCGTCGCGCCCGGCCCCGCGGCCGTCACCGGCTACTGCATGGGCGGCACCAACGCCCTGCGGGCCGCCGAGGCGCATCCGGACCGGATCGCCGCGGTGGCCGCCTTCCACGCCGGGCGCGTGGTGACCGACGCCCCGGACAGCCCGCACCTGGGTGTCGGCGCGGTCACCGGCGAGCTGTACTTCGGCCACGCCGACCAGGACCCGTCGATGACCGCCGAGCAGATCGCCACCCTGGAGAAGGCCCTGGACGCGGCCGGCGTCACCTACCGCTCGGAGGTCTACGCCGGGGCTCGCCACGGCTACACCCAGGCCGACACGCCGATGTACGACGAGGCGGCCACCGAGCGGCACTGGGCCGCCCTGTTCGACCTGCTCGACCGCACCTTCCGGCGCTGACCCCGGCCGCCGGCGGGGTGGCGGCCGGCGGCCAGAATGGTGCGGTGGACACCGATCTGCTGCCGATGATCGCCGCCGAGCGGCGCCGGACCGCCGACCTGATCGACTCGCTCACTCCGGCGCAGCTGGACACCCCGAGCCTCTGCGGCTCGTGGACGGTGCGGGAGGTCGCCGGGCACCTGGTGTCGCCGCTTGTCGGGTCACCGTGGACGCTCCTGCCGCTGGTGCTGCGCGCCGGTTTCCGGCTGCACGTGGCCAACGCGCGGCTGGCCCAGCAGGTGGCCCGGAGACCCGCCGCCGAGCTGGCCGCGGCCCTCCGCGAGCACGCGGAGCACCGGTTCCGGCCGCCCGTCGTCGGATACTTCGGCCAGCTCACCGACCTCCAGGTGCACGGGCTCGACATCCGCCGGCCGCTCGGCCTCCCCGCCGACCTGGACCCCGACCGGGTGCGCACCTCGCTGGACTTCCTGGCCGGTGGCCGGGCGGTCGGCTTCGTCGACCGGCGCCGGGTGGCCGGGCTGCGGTTCGAGGCCACCGACCTGGGCTGGGCGTCCGGGACCGGGCCGGTGGTGCGGGGCACCGGCGAGGCGATGCTGCTGACGCTGACCGGTCGCCGGGTGGCCCTGCCGGAACTGGACGGTGACGGCGTCGCGGTGCTGGCCGGCCGCTGGGCCGGCTGACGACGCGCAGAACCGGCCGGCGGCGCACCCGCGCCGCAACGCGGACGATTCACCCGCGCCGCGCCGGGTAACCGCCGCCATGGCCGACGAGCGTCCCGACACCGCCCGCTCGCCTCTCGACCAGGCTGCCGAGCGCGCCGGGCGGGAGCTGGCCCACGTCCGCGCCGAGGGCTTCGCGGCGGGCCGGCAGCGGCTGCGCCAGTTGGAGGTCACCATCGTGATCGCCGTCCAGGCCGGGCTGGCCGCGGCGCTCGCCGCGCTGCTCGCCCAGCGCCTGCTCGGTCCCGGCGCGCACGTCTTCGCACCGGCCGCCGCGGTCGGCACCATCGCCACCGCCATCGGCCAGCGGGCCCGGCGCACCTTCGAGCTGCTGATCGGGGTGGGGCTCGGCATCGTGGTCGGCGACGTGCTGCGCGACCTGCTCGGCTCCGGGTACTGGCAGACCGGCCTGGTGGTGACCCTGGCCATCGCGACCGCGCTGCTGGTCGCCGGGCGCGGCGGCGCCCTGGTCGGCCAGGCCGGCGGTACGGCCGTGCTGATCGCCACCCTCGCCCCGGTCGAACCCGGTCTGGAGCTGCCCCGGATCTTCGACGCGCTGGTCGGCGGCCTGGTCGGCCTGTTCGTGGTGGCGCTGCTGCTGCCGGTCAACCCGCTGCGCGTGCTGGACCGGGCGACCGGGCCGGTCGTCACCGCGCTCACCACCGAACTCGACGCCGTCGCCCGGGCGCTGGCCACCCGGGACGCCGACGCGGCCGTCCGCTCGCTGGAGCGGATGCGGGGCCTCGACGCCGACGTGGGGCGGCTCAACGACGCGCTCAGCGGGGCCGAGGAGGTGGTCACCCTGGCGCCGGTCCGCTGGCGCCGGCGCGCCCAGTTCCACCGGTACGCGACCGCCGCGCAACACCTGGAGCGGGTGATCCTCTACGCCCGCTCGGTGGCCCGCCGCTCCGCCACCGCCCTGCAGTACGGCGAGCCCATCCCGCCGACCCTGGCCCACGCCGTGAGCCGCCTCAGCGAGGCCGTCCGCGTGATGCGCCGCGAGTGCCGGGACGGCGAGGACCTGACCGACACCCGCCGGCTGGTCCGGGAGAGCGCCGAGCTGGCCGGCCGGGCCTGGGCGCGGGGGGTCCGCTCCTACGGCGACGGTGTCGTCACCGACCTGCGTACCGCCGACAGCGAGGTGCTGCGGGCCACCGGGTGCGACCCGGACGACGCCAACCGGATGGTGCGCACGGCCGCCGGGGCGGGCGAGGCGGAACTGCGCCCGCCGCTGCGGGCCCGCATGGCCCGGGCGGTTCCCCGTGACGCGCGGGCCCGGCGGCGAACCCGGGTGGCCCGGCGTCGCCGTAACAACCCCGACGCGCTCCACCCGCCGACGCGCACACCCCACCCGACCTGATACCGACCTGCGGCGAACCGGAGCCACCGGCCGGGAAGTGGCCGCTCCCACGCACCGCTCCCGCTGGCTAGCGTCGGCCCATGAGCATCGACCGCGCAGAGCTGCCCCGGCGCTTCGCCGCGCTGACCACGGCCCACGTGGCCGACGCCTGCCTGCGGGCCTCCGTCCCGGTGCGCTGCGCACCGGCCGGCGTCCGTCCCGTGCTGTCCGGCGGCCGGCTGGCCGGCCGGGTGCTGCCGTCCCGGCACGTCGGCAGCGTCGACATCTTCCTCGAGGCGATCGATCGGGCCGCGCCTGGCGACGTGCTGGTGGTGGACAACGACGGGCGCACCGACGAGGCGTGCGTCGGCGACCTCGTGGTGCTGGAGGCGCGGGCCGCCGGGCTGGCCGGCCTGGTGGTCTGGGGCCTGCACCGGGACACCGCCGACATCCGGGCGGTCGGGCTGCCGGTGTTCAGCCTGGGCGCCACGCCCACCGGCCCACAGCGGCTGGACCCGCGGCCGGTCGAGGCGCTGGCCTCGGCGCGGGTCGGGCGGTGGACGGTCGACCCCGGCGACGTGGCCCTGGCCGACGAGGACGGGGTGCTGTTCGTGCCGGCCGGCCGGGCCGGCGAGCTGTTCGACCTCGCCGAGTCCATCCGGGACACCGAGCGGCGGCAGGCCGACCGGATCCGGGCCGGTGAGCCGCTGCGGGCGCAGGTCGGGTTCGGGGCGTACCTGGCGGGCCGGGCGGACAACCCGGTGCTGACCTTCCGGGAGCACCTGCGCGCGGTGGGCGGCGCCATCGAGGAGTGAGACCGGCCGGCGCTCAGGCGCCGCGGGCCCACAGGGCCAGGCGTACCCGGTTGGGGCTGTCCGTCTTGGTCATGAGGCTGGTGATGTGGGTCTTGACCGTGGTGACGCCGATGTGCAGCCGGTCGGCGATCTCGGTGTTGGACAGGCCCTCGGCCACCAGGTTCAGCACGTCCCGCTCGCGGGTGGTCAGGCCGTGCGCCGGCCGCGGCGCGTCGGCGCGGGCGTGCACCGCCCGCTGGACCAGCCGCCGCAGCACCTCCGGGCTGAACGGGCTGTCCCCGGCGGCCGCCCGGCGGATGCCGTCGAGCAGGTCGGCGGGGGGTGCGTCCTTGAGCAGGAACCCGCAGGCGCCCGCGGTCAGCGCGGGGTAGAGGTGGTCGTCGTCGCCGAACGTGGTGAGCACCAGCACCCGGGTGGCGGGACGCTCGGCGAGGATCCGGCTGGTCGCCGTGATGCCGTCGACACCGGGCATCCGCAGGTCCATCACGACCACGTCGGGCAGCAGCCGCGCGGCGAGGTTGATCGCGTCCCGGCCGTTGTCGGCCTCGCCGACCACCGCCAGGTCGGGCTGGGCGTCGCAGAGCATGCGCAGGCCGGCGCGGATGAGGTGCTGGTCGTCGACCAGCAGGACGCGGATCACGCCGGCTCCGGCGCGTGCGGGCCGGCGGGCCGCGGGCGGGGCGCCACCGGATCCGGCGGGCGGGCCGCTGAGTCGGGCGGCCCCTCCGGTGCGGGGACCCCGGCCGGCAGGACCGTCCGGACCCGCCAGCCGGCGCCGCTGGGGCCGGCCTCCAGCCGCCCGCCCAGCACCTCGACCCGTTCCCGCATCCCGGTGAGGCCGTGGCCGCCGCCGGCCGGCACCGCGGCGGGCGCCGGCCCCCGACCGTCGTCGGACACCTCCCAGTGGACGGCGCCGTCGACCACCGCCACGGTCAGCCGGGCCTGCGCCGCGGTGCCGGCGTGCTTGGCCACGTTGGTCAGCGCCTCCTGGGTCAGGCGCAGGACCGCCTGGCCGCGCACCGCGTCCAGCGTCCCGACCGCCGGGTCGACGTCGGCCTCGACGGTGACGCCCGCCTGCCGGGCCCGGTCCACCGCCGCGCCCAGCGCCGCCGGGACCGCCGACGGCTCGATCGCGGTCAGCGCGGCGTCGCGGACCCCGGCGGGGTCGCGCAGCACCGCCACCAGGCGCCGCAGGTCGTCCAGCGCGGCCGCCCCGGTGCCGTGCACGTCGTCGAACACCTCGCTCACCCGCGGATCCAGGTCCGGGAGCACGTGCCGGGCCACGCCGACCCGCAGCACCATCGACGCGACGTGGTGCGCCACCACGTCGTGCAGTTCCCGGGCGATGGCGCTGCGCTCGTCGGCGCGGGCGGCGCGGCTCTCCGACTCCCGGCGGCGCTGCTCCGCGGCGGCCCGCTCCTCGGCCTGCCGGGCCAGCTCCCGGCTGGTGCGGATGAGCAGGCCGAGAAGCAGCGGCACGCCGACCTCGACGGTCAGCCCGAACACCCCGGACAGCATCCGGCGGACCGGGTCACCGATCGAGTCGGTCAGGTCGACCGCGACCAGCAGCCCGGCCGCCAGCCAGATGGTGCGGGACCGCTCGGCCCGCATGACCAGCTCCAGCAGCGCCCAGCTGGCGCCGACCTGGTTGATCGTCGTGTCGTCGACCAGCGTGAAGGCGACCGCCAGCAGCGCGGCCTGCGCCACCAGGTTCACCAGCGGCCGACGGTGGAACAGCGGGGCGGCGGCGAACGCGGTCAGGGCCAGCGCCCACTGCGTGGTCGTCGGCGACTGGTGGCCCTGGGCGCCGACCACCAGGTAACCCAGGCCGCTGAGATCCAGCAGCAGCATCCGCGCGAGCGTGTCCCGCGTATCGAACAGCCGACTGACCGAGCCCACGACGCCAGCCTAGGCGGTGCGGCCGGCGGCCGGCGGGGCCGCCCGCCGGGCCCACGCGGCGCGCGGTCCGCGGCGGACGGCCGGGCCGGTGCCGGTCATGCGACCACCACCACCGGCTCCGGCCGGCGCTGCGCACGGGCCAGGACCGCGCCGGCGGCGGTCGCCGTCGCCGCCACCAGGGCCGCCGCAACGGCCAGGGTGAGCGCGTCCGGGCGCAGCAGCGGCTGGCCGCGCAGCGCCTGCCAGGTGAGCAGGAGCGTGGCCCCGCCGTACGCCACGCCGGCGACGAGCACCAGGCGGGCGCGGGCCCGCTCGTCCAGCCGGGTGCGGAGGAAGCGGTTGAGCAGGATGGCCAGCAGCGGCAGCGCCTGGAGGGCGTGCAGCCCGACGAAGTGCCCGATCCGCAGGTCACCGCCGGTGGTGCTCCAGCCGACCAGCGGCAGCCCCGGCCCGCCGTCCGCCACGCCGACGCTGTGCGCCCCGCTGATCCCCTCGGCCGCCGAGTCGGGCGTGCGGGTCACCATCGGCACGGCCACCAGCATGCCGAGCAGGGACAGGCCGAGGCCCAGCCGGACGGCGTACCCGGCGGCCCGGTCCGCCGCGCGTCCCAGGAGCGCCACGATCCCGATCACCAGCTGGGCGACGAAGAGCACCATGATCGCCGCGCCCATGGCCGAAAAAAGGGCGGCGTTCAGCGGGGTGGTGCCGTTGAAGTGGCTGGTGGTGCCGCGCAGCACCTGCATGACGATGATCGCCATCTCCACCACGGCCACCGCGACGATCAGGGTGGCCGCCCACTCGGCGACCCGGCTGCGGCGCGGCAGCAGGGTGAGCATCCAGGCGAGGGTGATGCCGTACAGCACGAACGAGACGGCGAACTTCAGGGGCTTGAGCCAGATCGGCGCGCCGGTGAGCACCCGCGGGTCGGCCACGACGCCGACCGCCGCGACGACGGTGAGCGCCGCCATCGCCACGACGAAGAGCACGAGGGGGCGGTGCCAGCGGGCCGCCCGGTTCAACACGGTAGTCATGCCTGTAGATGCTGGTGGCCCGGCCGCCCGGTCGCGCCCGACCGGAGGCCCCGATGCCGGCCGCAGGTCGGAGGCGCGCCTCCTACCCGGGGAGGAGGCGGCGCGCGAACGCCGCGTACGTGGGCCCGTCGGCCCGGTCGAGGACGGCGAAGGTGACCTGGTCGAACCAACCCGGCGCGTCGGCCAGGGCGGTCGCGAACGCGTCGGCCACGGTGCCGGGGTCGTTGCGGAACACCCCGCAGCCCCAGGCGCCGAGCACGAGCCGCCGGTGCCCGTGCGCGGCCGCGACGGCGAGCACCCGTCGTGCCCGGGTACGCAGCGCGGGCGCCACCCGGTCGGCGTCGGCGGGCTGCTGGCGCAGCAGGGCACCGCGGTTCGGCGCGGCCGCGATCAGGAACGACACCTCGTGGACGGCGTCGAGCAGTCGCCCCCGGTCGTCGCGGAACACCGGCACCCGGGGCGAATGGATCACCCGGTCGCTGTAGAGCAGGTCCCGCTGCTCCCGGTGGTACGCGTAGAACTCGGGGACGGCCGTCAGGCAGGGGTACAGCGCCGAGGCGCGGGCGACGCTCTCCTCCTGCGCCTGCGCCCCGGTGCGGAAGCCGCCGCCCGGGTTCTTCGCGGAGGCGAAGACCAGCGCGGCCACCGCGCCGTCGGCGGCCAGCCGGCGGGCGGCCGCGAGGGTGCTCTCGCCGGTCACCTCGACCTTCGGGGTGCCACCGCGGGGCGCGGGGGCGGGCAGCGGCTCGTCGGGCAGGTGCAGCCGGGTGCCGGCGACGGCGGCCCGCACCGGCTCGGCGAGCGGGACGGTCCGGCCCTGGCCGTCGACGTACCCGCCGGCGTCGAGGACGGCCAGCGTGTCCGCGGCGAGCGCCCGCAGCCGGGCGCTCACGCCGGGTCGGCGGGCAGGTGCTGGACGAGCTGGACCGGGTTGCCGTCCGGGTCGGCCGTCCAGGCGATGAGCAGCCGGCCCAGCCAGACGTGGGGGGCGGCGAGCGCCGGCGCGCCCGCGGCGGTCAGCGTCGCGTACGCGGCCGCGGTGTCGTCGGTCCAGAGGATCACGGCGGCGCGCTGCCCGCTCGGCACCGGGTCGAGCCCGTGGTCGTCGCGGGTGGACGCCACCGAGGCGATGCCGATCCGGTAGCGGTCCAGTGTCAGGTCGACGTGGATCGGCGTGCCTTCGGCGGGCACCCGGAATGTCTCGGTGAAGCCCAGCCCGGCGTAGAAGGCGGCGGCCCGGGGCACGTCCTCGCTGAACAGGATCACCTGCGGGGTGCGGAACATGGACACCGGTGGACCGTACCGTCAGTCGGGCAGCATGGGCATCTCCAATCCGGGGTCGCGGCCGAGCAGCACCCCGCGGGTCAGCGCCCGCGACCCGAACCGGTCCCGGACCGCGTCCACGGCGGCGTCCAACGCCGGCCCGGCGTCGCGGGCGAACGGCAGGGTGAGCTGCACGTGCCCGTCGTCCAGGTTGCCGACGGCGACCCCGATGAGGGTGACGCCCCGGGTCTCGATCTCCGGGAGCGCGGCCCGCAGCAGCGACCGGGCGGTGGCCCGCAGCGGCCCGGTCTGGGCGGTCGGCTTGTCCAGGGTGTGCGCGCGGGTGGCCCGCGTGTAGTCGGCGAACCGCAGCCGCAGGGTCACCGTGCGGCCGGTGCGCCGGGCCGCCCGCAGCCGCCCGGTCACCCGGTCGACCAGGCCGGCCAGCACGGCGTCCAGCTCGGCGGGGGAGTGCGGCTCCCGGCCCAGCGCGTGCTGCGCGCCCATCGAGGAGCGCCGCCGCCCGACCTGCACGGCGCGCGGGTCCCGGTTGTGGGCGAGGGCGTGCAGGTGGCGGCCGGCGCCAGCGCCGAGCAGCGACACCAGGGTCGGCTCGTCGAGGCGGGCCACCTGCCCGACGGTGCGCAGGCCCCGCTCGCGCAGCTTCGCGGCGGTGACCGGGCCGACGCCCCAGAGCCGCTCCACCGGCAGCGGGTGCAGGAAGGCCAGCTCGCCCTCGGGCGCGACGACCAGCAGCCCGTCCGGCTTGGCCACCCCGCTGGCCACCTTGGCGAGGAACTTGGTCCGGGCCACCCCGACGGTGATCGGCAGGCCGACCTGCCGGCGTACCTCCCGGCGCAGCTCGGCCGCGATCCCGGCGGGTGGGCCGACGAGCCGGCGCAGCCCGCCCACGTCGAGGAACGCCTCGTCGATGCTGAGCCCCTCGACCAGCGGCGTGGTGCGCCGGAAGATCTCGAACACCGCCCGGCTGGCCGCGGTGTAGGCCGCCATCCGGGGCGGCACCACGACGGCGTCCGGGCAGAGCCGCCGGGCCTGCCGGCCACCCATGGCGCTGTGCACCCCGCGCGCCTTGGCCTCGTAGCTGGCGGCGAGGACCACGCCGCCGCCGACGATCACCGGCCGGCCCCGCAGCCGGGGGTCGTCACGCTGCTCGACGGAGGCGTAGAACGCGTCCAGGTCGGCGTGCAGGATGGTGGCCTCGCTCGACACCAGCACATGTTCGCACAGATGTTCGAACGCCGGGCCGGTCAGGGCATGCTGACCGCGAGTTTGCCCAGGGCGCCGGAGAACTCGGTCAGGGCCCGGGGCGCCTCGTCCAGCTCGTAGCGGCGGTCGACCGGCATCCGGACCCGGCCGGCCAGCACGTCGTCGGCGAGCCGGTCGAGCGTCCCGCGCTCCGGCCTGCCGAAGATCGAGATGGCCGCCGGGTGCTGGTCGGGGCCGAAGCCGATGGTGGAGGCCAGCCGCCCGCCGGCGGCGAGCAGCCCCGCCAGCGGCGCGCCCTCGCCGGCCAGGTGCGCCACCGCCGAGACGCCGTCCGGGGCGAGCGCCCGCACCTGCCCGGTCAGGTCGCCGGTGTAGTCGACCACCTCGGCGGCGCCCAGGTCGCGGACGAAGTCGGTGGCCGGGCCCGGGCGGGCCGTCGCGACGACCCGGGCGCCGGCGAGCCGGGCGTACTGCACGGCCAGCGCGCCGACGCCCCCGGTCGCCCCGGCCACCAGCACCGTGTCGCCGGGCCGGACGGCCAGCGCGTCGAGCGTGTCGAGGGCGGTGGCGCCGGCCAGGCCGAGCACGCCCGCCGTGGCGAGCTCGATGCCGTCGGGGACGCGGGCGATGCCGTCCCCACCGCCGGCCGTCACGTACTCGGCCCAGGTGCCGTCGCCCAGGTAGGAGCGCATGAGCACCCCGAACACCGGGTCGCCGACCCGGAACTCGCTGGTGCCGCCAATCGCCTCGACCTCGCCGGCGAAATCCTTGCCGAGCACCACCGGGTACCGGTAGTCCATGGACCCGCGCAGCGCCCCGTCCGCCGCCTTGCGGTCGAAGCCGTTGACCGAGGACGCCCGCACCCGGATGAGCACCTCGTCCGGGCCGGGACTGGGCCGGGCCAGGTCGTCCCGGGCGGTCGGCGCCGCCCCGTCCCGGTCGAGAGTGATCGCCCGCATCGGCTCGTCCCTCCTCCGGCGCCCGTCGGCGCCCGTCGGCCGCCCCGGCCGGGGCGGGTCCCCGGCGCGCCGGCGGCTACACCCGGCCTGCGCGGCGGGTCAGGCCCCGCGGGCGCGGGGCCGGCGGGACAGCGAACTCGGCGCGTTCACGCCGGCGTCGTCACTCACGCTCATCCCCAGCCGCTCGACCAGCTCCCCGCCCAGCCAGCCGGTGAAGCCGGCCAGCACGATGCCGGCGAAGCTGCAGATCAACGCGCCGGCGTTCGGCTCCCAGTTGTCCGCTCCCAGGCGCAGCAGCCAGCTGATCGCGAACAGCACCACCACGACGACGTTGCCCAGGCCGTGCGTCGCGCCGACCCGCTTGGCGCGGGTGCCGGCCGGGATGGCCCGCCAGTCGATCAGGCCGAACACCGCCGCGACCAGCCCGCCGATGACGCCGGCGGCGATGGTGTACGCGGCGGAGACCTGGAAGCCCGTCCGGTCGGTGATCAGGTACAGGATGTCGAAGATCACCGCGGTGGCGAGCAGGCCGAGCGGGAACACGATCAGGGTGGGATGGATGGCGTGCCCCATCGCCTTCGCGCGACTCTCCATGCCGGTCCTTCCTTGTCGGCCCCAGGCGCGCCCGGTTTCCCCGTCCGGCGCCGCCTACACCTGCCGGCGGGCCAGTTCGATCGCCTGCCGGGACGGGCGGCGCACCACGGCGAGCCGGTCGCCCCGCACCCGCACGGAGGTACGCCCGCCGCGCCGCCGCCGCACCGTCAGGTCCACCGTCGCCCCGCCCACCCGTACGCCCTCCAGCCGCAGGTCGGGCAGCCACTCGGGCAGGTGCGGGTCGACGAGGACCGCGCGCAGCGGCGCGGCCGGGCGCAGCGCCAGCAGGGCCTGGACCAGGGCAACCACGGAGCTGGCCGACCAGGCCTGCGGGGAGCACGAGTTCGGGTAGACGCCCGGATGGGGGTGGGCCGCGTCCCGGGGCAGGCCGCTGAGCACCTCCGGCAGCCGGTGTTCGCTGAACGTCGCCGCGACGGCGAACATGCCCTCGGCCAGCCGGTGCAGGTGCGGCCAGCAGCCGTACCGGGCCAGCCCCAGGCCGATGGTCCCCGCCTCCACCGGCCAGACGCTGCCCCGGTGGTAGCTGAACGGGTTGTAGGCCGGGTGCTCCGCGGACAGGGTCCGCACCCCCCAGCCGCTGAACATGTCCGGGGCCAGCAGCCGGTCGGCCACCCGCTCGGCGACCCGGGCCGGCACGATGCCCGTGGCGAGCAGGTGACCGTCGTTGGAATTGGTCGACCGGACCGAGCGCCGGTCCGGCCCCAGCGCCATGGCGTAGCAGCCCCGGTCGGGCAGCCAGTACGCCCGGTGGAACCGCCGGCGCAGCGCCCGTGCCCGGGCCAGCAGGGCGGCGCCCCGCGCCGGGTGCCCGGTGACGGCGAAGACGACGGCGGCGTGCCGGAGGGCGGCGTACCAGTAGCCCTGCAGCTCGCTGCTGGCGATCGGGTCGGGCACCACCTCGCCCCGCTCGTCGACGATCGCCGTGTCCGAGTCCTTCCAGCCCTGGTTCTTCAGCCCGCCGGGGGAGCGGCAGTGGTAGTCGAGGAAGCCGTCGCCGTCCGGGTCGCCGTACCGGTCGATCCACTTCAGCGCCCGGCCCGCGGCGGGCAGCAGGTCGCGCACGGTGTCCAGGTCGCCGGTCCAGGCCAGGTACTGGCCGAGGAACACCAGGAAGTCCGGCGCCGTGGACCAGTCGCCGTAGTAGCCGCTGAAGGGGTTCAGCCCGAGCAGCGAGACCGGTCCCTGCCGGGCCTCGTGCAGTGGCTTGCCGGGTTCCTCGTCCCGCCAGTCGTCCAGCCGCCGGCCCAGGTGCTCGGCGTTGAGCCGAAGGCTGTCAGCCAGCATGGTGGGGCCGGCCAGCAGCGCCTGCCAGGAGGCGGTCATCGTGTCCCGGCCGAAGATCTCCTGGTAGATGGGGAGGCCGGCGATCGGCGCCGTCGGGCCGGCCGGCTCGCCGAGCGGCAGCACGGCCAGGTCGCGTACGGCGCACCGCCAGGCCGCGGTGACGTCGAAGTTGCTGCTGGACAGCCGGGCCAGCTCGGCGTCCAGCCGGGTCCGGGCCCGGGCGGCCGGGTCGTCGGGCTCGGCGAACGTGGCCGGCGGAGCGGGCAGCCGGGTCCCGTCGAAGACCGGCTCGACGAGCAGTTCGGCGCCGGCGCTGCCGCCCGGAGGCACCGCCAGCTCGACGGTGAACCCGCCCTCGTCGTACGCCACCGGGGCGTCGGCGCACAGCCGGACCGCCACGGCCCGGTCCAGGCCCTCGTGCCGGTAGGTGAGGAGCAACTCGGCCGAGTCCGGGTCCCACCCGGTGCGCACCTCGCCGACCTGGAGCCGGCGGCCCGCCTCGGCCTCGCTGGTGTCGGCGAAGTCCGCCTCGACCGTCAACCCCAGCCGGAACCGCAGCGTCCGGGCGGCGTAGCTGACCACGGTGAACCGGCTCCGCAGCCCGGGGCCGACGAACCGCTCGACGGTCAGGTACGCGGCGCGCGACGGCAGCACCTCCCCGTCGCCCAGCTCCGCGTAGGAGAGCTGGGCGTGCCCCCGCACGTTGGCGGTGGCGAACGGCACCGGCTCCCGGCCGTCCACGGTGATCCGCTCCCGGCTGAGCACCCGGGTGTTGCGGGCGAAAAAGCCCTGCGGGTCGGCCCCGGCGATCCGGCCCCGGACGTCGGTGACCAGGGTGCTCCACCCGCTCGCCACGTAGAGCAGGTCGGGCCGGACGCGCAGGTTGCGGACCCAGGTCATCCGCCCGCCGTTACCCGCTGGCGCTCCCGCTACGCCCCCGGTCAGGGCGCGGTGCGGGCGCGGTCCCGGACCAGCAGCTCGACGGCCACCGCGATGGCCACCGCCTCCACGGCCAGCAGGGTGAGCAGGATCAGCAGCTGGGTGGCCCCGGCGCGGACCGGCCCGGCGCCGCCGAGCAGCACCCCGACGAACGCGCCGGGCAGGGTGACCAGCCCGACCGTGCGGGTCTGGTCGAGCGCCGGGACGAGGGCCTGCCCGGCGGCCGGGCGGCAGATCTCCAGCGCGGCGTCGCGGGGGAGCAGCCCCAGGGCCAGCCCGGCCTCGTACTCGCCGTGCCGGATGCGCAGCTCGTCGAGGGTGCGCCGGCCGGCCAGGCTGGTCGCGGTCATCGCCCCGCCGATCAGGATGCCGGCGGTGGGCAGCACCACGAGCGGGGTCGCCGGCAGGGCCCGGCTCGCCAGGAGCACGGCCAGGCTGGGCGCCACCCCGGCCGCGATGGCCAGCGGCGCGACCCGGGCCGGCGCCTCCGCGCCGATCCGGCGGCGGGCGGTGAGCGCCGCGACGACGTACATGAGCAGGACGAACGCGGCGGTGCTCCACCAGGCGTGGAGCACCGCGACGATGACCACGGAGACGGCGCCGAGCTGGACGGTGGCCCGGGCGGCCGCGGTGAGCACGGTCCGGGCCCGGCCGAGCCCGGTGACCCGCAGCACGGCGGCGCCGGCCAGGGTGAGCGCGGTGAGCGCGACGACCAGAGCCGGGCCGATCGGTACGGTGCCGCCGCTCACCCGATGATCGTATGCCGGTGGCCGGCCGGCGGGTGCGGTCCCGCCGGCCGGCCGACCGGTGTCACCGGCCGTAGACCTCGAACTCGTAGAGCGAGAAGCCGTACGAGGTGGCCCGCTTGACGCCGTACACCCGCACGTAGCGGGCGGTGACCGGGGCGAGGGTCACGTTGTCCGTCCCGCCATTGCCGGCGGTGGTGCTGAACACCGGCTGCCAGGTGCCGCCGTCCGCGGAGACCTCGATCCGGTACGCGCTGCCGTACGCGGCCTCCCAGCGCAGCACCACCCGGCTCACGGTGCGGGCCGAGCCGAGGTCGACCCGGATCCACTGGTTGTCGTTGTAGCTGCTGGCCCAGCGGCTGCCCAGGCTGCCGTCGACCGCCTTGTCCGGGGTGTGGCTGGTGAGGAACTGCGTGCTCGACGCGGTCGCCGCGCGCCCCTGGGCCAGGTTGGTCACGTCGTCGCCGCGGCGCGCCGGGAACGAGACGACCTGCTGGTAGGTGGGGCGGTTCTGCCAGGCGATCAGCGGGTGGGTGATGCCGCCGAGCCCGGACTGGGCGATGGCGTCGGCGCACCACTGGTCGCCCGCCCCGCACGACTTGTCGCCGGGGTAGACGGTGGCGACCGGCACCGCGGCCACCTGCGCGAGGGTGTCGAGCAGGCTCTGCCGGCAGGCGCCGAGGTTGCCGTTGCCGCAGTACGGTCGGCCCAGCCCGCCGGCCACCGGGTCGCCGAGCACGGTGCGGATGTCCTTGTCGACGTAGCCCCACCAGCCGTACTGGAAGGAGGAGCCCTTGTGCGGCTGGCCCTGCAGGGCCCACACGGCGCTGCCGTCGCGGCCGCCGTTCTGGCCGCCCGACGGCGCCTCGTTGACCTCGATGGCGTCCACCAGCGCGGCGTAGAGGTCGGGGCCGAGGCCGGGCCGGAACTCCGCGGCGGCCAGCAGCGGCCACCAGGCGTCGAAGATCCGGATGGCGTCGGCGTGCTGGTAGACCTTGGAGCCCGGGGCGGTCTCCACCCGGCGGGCGCCGGCCTGCTGCCAGGCCCGCAGCTTGGTCACCGCGTCGGCCAGCGCCGGGTCGGTGACCGGCGCGCTGCCGAGCACCCGGAGCAGGTCGCCGAGGACCTGCTGGCTCCGCAGGTCGGTGACCGCCGCATCGGCCATGATCCGCACGACGTCGGCGCGGCCCAGCTTGCGCTGCGCGATCGCGGCGCGCACCGGGCCGTCGAGGAGCTGGGCCCGGTGCACCGCGCCGAAGCTGAAGTTGCCGTCGGCCGCGCCGAAGTCGCGGGCCTGCTTGTTGTTCCAGCTGACGTAGTAGTCCTGGTTCACCGACTGCGGGTGGGCGGCGGCCGGTGTGTAGGTGGCGGTGTTGGTGTCCGGGTTCCAGCCGACCCACTCGTTGGCCGCCTCGGCGCGGGTGGGCAGGTTGGGGTCGGCCGTCGACGGCCGGACCGGGTTGGACCCGGAGTTGAAGTAGGCGGCCTCGGTCGAGTTGACGTAGAACCAGTTGAACGCGTAGCCGACGTTCGCGGCGGACTGCTGGAACGCGGCCGCCGACCCCATCGCGGCCGGGTCGTTGTACGCCTGGAAGCCGATCGCCGAGTCGGCCTCGTGCCGGTAGGTCGAGCGCAGCTTGGTGAAGGCGGTCGGCTGCCCGTTCACCAGCCCCCGGTACGCGACCAGCCCGTAGCGGGTGCGCAGGGCGCGCAGCGTGTACGAGCCGGCCGGGGTGGAGTCGGCCAGCGTCGGCGACCAGGAGTTGCGGTGTTCGATGACCTCCATGGCCACGCACTGCCCGTGCCACAGGTAGCGGGTGGACGCGAGCGTCGGGGCGCTGCCGTCGGTGGTGCACAGCGGCACCGCGTACGTGTCGGTGAGGTCCTGGCTGGCGGAGGTGGCGCTCCACGCGTAGTCCTGGCCCCGGCCCAGCAGCACGTACAGGTTCAGCCCGGCGAAGGCGGCGCCGCGGGCGCTCACCCCCGGCCCCTGGAGTTCCTGGAGCATGAGCAGTTGCGGCGCGAAGTAGCCGGTCTGCGGGCCGAAGACGGCGATGGGGTTGCCGGTGGTGGTGTGCCGGCCGGAGACCACCACGGCGTTGGACATGCCGTGCGACCGCAGCCCGGCGAGGCCGCTGAGCAGCCCCTGGGTGGTGGCGCCGCTGGCGCCGGTCCGGGTGGCGGCGGCCCCGCCGGTCTGGTCGTAGGCGAGCGGCTCGGCGACGACGCTGCCGGCGTCGGGGAGCACGGCGCCGGTCGCGCCGGCCGGGGTGGCGCCGTACGGGAAGCTCTGTCCGTCGTGGAGGGTGAGCACGGTCTCCGGGTCGTTCTGGGACCGGAACGCCTGCCAGACCCGGTCGCCCTCGGCGGCGCCGAACTTCGCCCGGGCGGCCACCCGGACCAGGGCGGACTGGATCTCGGAGCCGCCGCCCCCGCCGAACAGGCCGCCGATGACGCCGGCCGTGGCGATCAGGTCGGTCATGGTGAAGTGCTTCGGTTTGCCGGCTCCGGCCAGCACGTACTCGCCGGGGTAGTTGTCGGCGCTGATGGACTGGTCGATGTAGGCGTTGACGCCGGCGATGTAGTCGGTGACGTCGTCGTAGAGCTGCTGGCCGCGGGCGCCCTTCTGGCGCAGCGCGTCGACCTGGGCCTGCAGGTCCGCCTCGGTGTAGGGCGAGTTGGCCCAGATGCTCTGCTCCAGCTCCCGGTTGCCGGGGGCGCCGCCGGCGAAGGAGGTGAGGGTGCCGCGGCCGGCGTGCCGCAGCAGGTCCATCACCCAGAGCCGGTCCTGGGCCCCGGCGTAGCCGGCGCCGAACATGGTGCCCGAGCGGGTGGTGCCGGTGACGTGCGGCACGCCGGTCGCCCGGTCGCGCACGATGGTGACGTCCGCGCGGGGCCGCACGGTGCTCTCCACCTGCCCGTCGGGCACGCCGAACGAGGCGTCGTTGTAGAACTGCGCGATCTGCTCGTCGGTGAGCCCGGCGTAGCCGTAGACCAGGTTCGCGTACTCGTCGAGCTGGTCGCTGGAGTGCGCGGGGCGGGTGCCGAGCGCCTGGTGGGCGAGGATCGCGGCGAGGGTGGCGTTGCCGTTCTCGCCGGGCGGCAGGATGTCGGCGCACTGGCCGAGGCAGTAGTCGTTGGGAGCGAACATGGTGGCGGCGAGCGCCGGTGACGGTGGGACGACCGTCAGGGCGCTCGCCGCCGCGGTGAGGGTCGCGGCGAGGGCCGCGAGCCGGGCACGGGTGGTGGGACGGGGCATGGCGGATCCTCCGGATGCGCGGAGTCGGGCCGGGACTGCGCCCGGCTACCGCTTGCCGACGTCTCGCCCTCCGTGCCCGGGCGTCACACCCGGAGGTGAGAGTGACTCATGTCTACCTCCGGGTAATGATTGATGGCGTTCCATGCGTGGGGATAGGTGCCGTTCACCACGCGCGAATGCCGACCTTTCGCCTCGATCACGGCAGCGCGAGCACGGCCTGGTGACCCAGGTGGTCCGACGCCCACCGGCCGGCTGGCGTCTGCCGCTCGGTGCCGAAGACCTCACTGGACACCGGCGCCACCGCGCCGCGGACCAGCACCATGTCGATCCGGTGCTCGACGCTGCCGGCCGGCTCGGTCAGGTCGTCGCCCAGCCCGGCGGTGTAGCCGGGGTCGCCGGGGTGCAGGATCGGCCAGGTGTCGACCATCCCGCCGGCGACGAGAGCGAGGTACGCGAGCCGGTTGGTCGGGTCGGGCAGCGCGGGACCGCTGTTCAGGTCACCGACGAGGATCAGCCGGCCGGGCACGCTCAGCGGGCCGCGCAGCAGCTCCTGCGCCTGCAGCAGACGGAAGCCCGGGTGGAACGCCTCCAGGTGGGTGTTGACGAACCGGAAGCCGCGGCCGCCCAGCGTGGCGTCCACCGCCGTCCAACCGCGCGTGCTCGTGGCGGTGCCGCCCGTGGCGGCGAGCGGGAAGACCAGGTTGTTGACGAAGTTGCCCGACGAGGTGGCGTGCACCTTGACCCGGCCGCCGTGCCGCACCAGGATCACGTCCCGCATGGTGAGCCGGACGTCCCGCAGGTGCGGCGCCCCGGCCGGGGCCTCCAGGTCCGCCTCGTCGCGCACCACGACGACGTCGTACCGGTGGCCGGATCCGGCCAGCTGCGCCATCAGCAGTGCCAGGTAGTCGTAGCGGACCTCGGTGGCCGGGGCCGGGTCGCCGAGCGGGCCGGTGCGCCAGAGTGCCACCTCCTGCAGGCCGACCAGGTCGGGCTTGCGCTCGCGGATCTCGTCGGCGATCAGCGCCGCCCGGGCCGGGAAATCGACCAGGTCCACGTGGCTCAGCAGGGCGGCGTTCGCGGCCAGGAACGCCGGCAGGGTCGGCGACCCGATCGACGGCGTGAGATCCCCGCCCAGGTAGAGGTTGCGGGTCAGCACGGACACCTTGGGCCCGGCTTCCGCGTGTGCCGGCGGGGCGACGAGCCCCAGGCCGGCCACCGCGAGTGCGGCCGCGGTGGCCAGCCTGGCCAGGTGTCTGAGGTGTGCGCGAAGGGTGCCGTCCATGACTGTCGTCCTTCCCGGCGGGATGCGTTGATCGGCGCAGGCTAACGCCGCTCACACCACCGTGGACACCGCCGTTCGGGCCACCTCCGCCCGGCGGTCAGGCCTGGGACCCCGCGATGTTGACCATCCAGCCGATGCCGAACCGGTCCACGCACATGCCGAACTCGTCGCCCCACATCTGCTTCTCCAGCGGGACCGCGACCGTGCCGCCCTCGGCGAGCTGCTGCCAGTAGCCGCGCAGCTCGTCGGCGTCGTCGCCGCTGAGGCTGATCGAGATGTTGGTGCCGGGCCGGTATTCCATCTCCGGCGGCGTGTCGGAGGCCATCAGCGTGAAGCCGCGGTCGGTCTCCAGTTGCGCGTGCATGACGTTGTCGGCGACCCCCGGATCCGGGTTGCCGAACTCGCCGAAGGTGCTCAGCGTCAGGTTGCCGCCGAACACCTTCTGGTAGAACTCCATGGCCTGCCGCGCGTTGTCGCGGAAGCTGATGTAGGGATTGAGCCGAGACGCCATTGTGCGACCCTCCTTCGTCCTTGGACGAGGGCCATCGTCGCAGCCAGGTAGGACAGCCACAACGACGCGTGACCGGTGAGTCGCAGCGGGTACGACGGCAGCGGTGGAGATGGCGCCGTTGCCACCTCCACCGCCTTTCCCCGCCGGTGCGCCGTCAGTTCTTCTGGAACGACTGGCGCACCACACCCCCCACCAGGGCGCACCAGGTGGTGGTGCTGACCTTGCCGTTCGGCGCCAGTCCGTGCAGGCGCTGCAGGTCCTGGAGGGCCGTCTTGGTCGGGTGGTCGTACACGCCGGTGATCGTCACGTCGGCGTAGCCCTTGAGGTTGAGCATGAACTGCACCGCCTGCACCGGGATGCCGGTGGCGTCCTTGTCCAGCTCGGGCGCGAGGGTCTCCCAGGTCGGCGCCGTGAGGGTGGCGTCGATGTCGACCGGGATGCCGTTGCGCGCCTGCCAGTCCGCCACGGCCGCCACGGTGGCGGCGTCGAACACGCCGGTGACCGGGACGGTGTAGCCGCGGAAGGTGAGCAGGTACTGCGCGACCTGCACCACCGGGCCGCCGACGAAGCGCCAGATGTCCGGCCAGCGGCGGGCCGGCACGTCGGCCAGGTCGGTGCCGAGCTTGGCGAAGACCCGGCGGCGCAGCCTCGGGAACTCGCGGTAGAACATCGCGCCCGGGCACTGCGTCGCCCGGAAGTCCCAGTGGCCGAAGATGTCGTGCGCGTGCAGCCCGTACTGCCGGCAGATGGTGGTGCAGAGCTTCACCAGCGAGTCGAACAGCTCCTCGGGCGGCGTCTCGGTGACGTAGGTACCCTCGTTCTCGATGCCGATGGCCCGGCCGTTCTCGCCGGGGCAGTGCGCCGAGATCATCTGCCGGTCGCCGGCCTGCAACCGCTCCAGGCTGCCGTGCCGGCCCTCCAGCACGTGGCCGCCCCGGCTGACCGTGAAGTGCTGCCCGGTGTCCGACCAGCCGTTGGTGTCCATGTGCAGGTCCTGGCAGTCGCGCGCGAGCTGCTTGGCGTGTTCCTCGGAGTAGTCCGTGCTGTTCGGGAACGCCATGTGGTGCACGATGATCTTGTTGGTCGCGATCGCGCTGATCGACAGCGGGTCCGCCGGCGGGCGGGCGCCCCACTCGTCGCAGCTGATGATCCAGTCGAGGTCCGCGCCCGGCGCGGCCTGCGCGGCGGCCGGGAAGGCGATCTCGCTCCCGACGACCGCGACCGCGGCGGCGCCGAGGCCGGCCCGCAGCAGGGTACGACGGTCCAGCTCAGGGTGGTCGAAGTGCATGGCATCTCCTCAATGGCCCGACGGGTGGGCGGGCATGTAAAGGAACTCCAACTGCTGCGCGCGAAGTGGAGAATATTGCCAGGGACGGTGGGAGCGCCAGAGGACAAATGCGACGACGGCCGATTGCCGGACCCGCGCCGATCGGCCCCCGGCCCGTCCGGCTCGGCCCGTCCGGCCCAGCTCAGCCCCGGTTGGAAACGTTTTCGTAACGAGCCCTTGACCGGACCGTCGGGACGGGCGCAGACTCCCGGAAACGTTTACAGCAAGCAGCTGGAGGTGCGGGGCGTGGGTCGTAAACGTTTACAGGAGTCGGCCGACGGCCGGCCCACCGTCCACACCGTCGCCGCCCGCGCCGGTGTCTCCATCGCCTCCGCCTCGCGCGTGCTCAACGGCGTCGGCGGCAGCCCGGAGACCGTGCGCAAGGTGCGCGAGGCGGCGGCCGAGGTCGGCTACGTGCCCAACGCCATCGCCCGCTCGCTCCAGTCGCAGCGCACCGGCCTCGTCGCGCTCGCCGTCGAGGACATCGGCAACCCGGTGTACGTCGAGATGATGCGCGCCATCGAGTCCGTGGTCGCCGCGTCCGGGCGGCAGCTCCTGGTGCACGCCACCGGCGGGCGGATCGACAACGAGACCGCGCTGCTGCGCCGGCTGGCCCACCGCTACGTCGACGGGATGATCGTCTCGCCGATCCGGGTCACCGGCGACCACCTCGCCGCGCTGGTCGACAGCCCGGTGCCGGTGGTCGTGGTCGGGCAGCTCCCCGCCGACGCGCCGGTGGACAACGTCCGCACCGACTCGCGTACCGGCGTGGGCCTGGCCGTCGACCACCTGGTCGCGGCCGGCCGGCGGCGGATCGGCTTCGTCAACGGCCCGCTGGACACGGTGCCCGGCGCGGCCCGCGACGCCGGCTTCCGGGCCGCCCTCGCCCGGCACGGCATCGCGCTCGACGAGCGCCTCGTCGAGGTCGGCGACTTCCGGTACGCGGCCGGCCGGGCCGCCACCGAGCGCCTCCTGGCCCGCGCCGAGCCCGACGCGCTGGTCTGCGCCAACGACCTGATCGCCGTCGGCGCGCTGCACGCCCTGCTCGCCGCCGGCCGGCGCGTCCCCGACGACGTGGCGCTGGTCGGTATGGACGACACCGAGCTGGCCCGGATGATGTTCCCGCAGCTCTCCAGCGTCTCCCTCGGCTCGGCCGAGCGCGGACGCCGCGCCGCCGAACTGCTGCTGTCGCGCATCGCCGACCCGAGCCTGCCGCCGCGCCGCGAGCAGGTCGCCCCCAGCCTCGCCGTGCGCGCCTCCAGCGCCACGACGCCGCTGTCCGTTCCCGCGCCGGCCGGGCCGGCGCCCGCGCCGCGTACCCCGGAGGTGACGGCATGACCACGGTGGCCGAACGGCCCGACGTCGGCCGCGCCGACGGGCCTCGCAAGGCCCGGTCCCGCTCCGACCGGCTGGGCATCTACCTGCTGCTGCTCCCGTCGCTGCTGCCCATCGTGGTGCTGTCCGTCTTCCCGCTGCTGCGGGGCATCTGGCTCGGCTTCACCGACGCCCGGGCCGGCCGCAACGTCGAGATCAGCTTCACCGGGCTGGAGAACTACCGGGAACTGCTCGGCGACGAGCTGTTCTGGAACTCGTTCAAGATCGGCCTGCTCTGGGCGGTCGGGGTGACCGTGCTCCAGTTCGTGCTCGCCCTGGGCCTCGCACTCCTGCTCAACCAGCAACTGCGCTTCCGCGGGCTGGCCCGAGTGCTGGCCGTGGTCCCCTGGGCGATGCCCCCCGTGGTGGTCGGCATCCTGTGGAAGCTGGTCTACCACCCGGACGCCGGCCTGCTGAACGAGTTCTTCCACCGGGTCGGCGCGGACGGGCTGCGCACCAACTGGCTCGGCGACTTCAGCACCGCCCTGCCCGCGGTCATCATCGTCGGCGTCTGGGCCGGCATGCCGCAGACCACCGTCGTGCTCCTCGCCGGACTGCAGGGCGTGCCCCGCGAGCTGCACGAGGCGGCCGCCGTGGACGGCGCGAGCACCTGGCACCGGTTCCGCAACGTCACGCTGCCCGCCATCGCGCCGGTCGTCGTGGCGATCACCTCGCTGGACTTCATCTGGAACTTCAACTCGTTCGGCCTGGTCTACGTGCTCACCGCGGGCGGGCCGGGCGGCAAGACCATGCTGCCGATGCTCTTCGCCTACGAGGAGGCGTTCCGCTACGGCAACTACGGCTACGCCGCCGCCCTCGGCAACGTCATGGTCGTGATCATCGTCGCGCTGCTCGCGGTCTACCTGCGGCGCCGACTCCGGGAGGCGAACTGACATGTTCGGAAAGCCGAGCCGCACCGGGCGGACCCTCCAGTACGTCGCGCTGACCGGCTACCTGATCTTCCTCGGGTTCCCGCTGGTCTGGCTGCTCTCCACCGCGTTCAAGCCGCCGCGCGAACTGGTGCGGCTGCACCCCACGCTCATCCCCAGCAACCCCACCGTGCAGAACTTCGTGCAGGCCTTCACCGAGCAGCAGCTCGGCCGGGCCGCGCTGAACAGCCTCCAGGTGTCGCTCGCCTCGGCGGTGCTCACCGTGCTGGTCGCGCTGCCCGCCTCGTACGCGCTCGCCCGGTTCCGGACCAAGCTGGGCACCGTGGCGCTGGGCTGGGTGCTGCTGTCGCAGCTCTTCCCGTTCGTGCTGCTGATCATCCCGATCTTCCTGATCCTGCGGCAGGTCGGGCTGGCCAACACGCACGCCGGCCTGGTGCTGATCTACGTGGTCTGGGCGCTGCCGTTCGCGCTGTGGATGCTGCAGGGCTTCGTCCGCAACATCCCGCGCGAGCTGGAGGAGGCGGCCAGCGTCGACGGCGCCAGCCGGCTGCAGGTGCTGCGTCGGGTGGTCTTCCCGCTGCTCGCGCCGGGCATCGTGGCGACCGCGCTGTTCTCCTTCATCTCCGCCTGGAACGAGTTCTTCTTCGCGCTGGTGCTGGTCAAGACGCCCGAGCTGGCGACCCTGCCGGTCGCCCTGGCCCGGTTCGTCGGCATCGAGGGCACCGCCCGCCTGGGTCCCCTGGCGGCCGGTTCGCTGCTGGCCACCCTGCCGAGCCTGATCTTCTTCGCGGTCATGCAACGCCGCCTCTCGTCCGGGTCGCTCGCCGGCGCGGTCAAGGGCTGACCACATCCCCCCCACAACCACCACCAAGGAGGAAACCCCCATGCTCCGTAGCAGGTTCCGCCGACTCGCCGCGGCCGCCGCGGTCGCGGTCGTCGGGCTCGGCGCCCTCACCGCGTGCGGTGACGGCGGCGGCGAGGACGAGAACTCGTCCGGTCCGGTCAAGCTGCGCTTCCTCAGCCTCGCCTGGCAGAAGGAGTCGCTGCAGGCGAACAAGGACCTGGTCGCCAAGTGGAACGCCGAGCACCCGGACATCCAGGTCGAGTACGTCCAGGGCGACTGGAACTCGATCCACGACCAGCTCGTCACCTCGTTCGAGGGCGGCGACGTGGCCGACATCGTGCACTACGAGGCCTCGGCGATCGGCGAGTTCAGCAAGCAGGGCTACCTGGCCGACGTCTCGAAGCTGCTGAGTGACGACTTCAAGGGCCAGATCGACCCGGGCGTCTGGGACACCGCCACCTTCGACGGCAAGGTCACCGGCGTGCCGTTCCTGCTGGAGTCGCAGGTCGTCATCGCCAACAAGAAGCTGCTCGACGCCGCCGGCGTCACCGTTCCGCCCGCCGACGGCGGCTGGACCTGGGACGAGTTCCAGGCCAACGCGCAGAAGCTCACCAAGCCCGGCCAGTACGGCGCCGCGTGGGCACTCAAGTCGCCCACCAACCGGGTGCTGAACCTGGCGCTGAACTACGACGGCAAGTTCTTCTACGGCGACGGCGGCAAGACCGAGGTCAAGGTCGGCGACGCGGAGAAGGAGGTGCCGAAGCGGATCCACGACATGATCTACACAACCAAGTCGGCCTCCCCGGAGGCGCTGGGCATGAGCGGCGCGGACACCCTGCCGGGCTTCTTCGGCGGCAAGTACGCGATGCTCCCCGGCTCGGTCTCGCTGCGCCAGCAGATGGTCGAGCAGGCCCCCGCCGGCTTCGAGTGGGTGACCCTCCCGCCGGTCAAGGGCCTCTCCGCCAAGCAGGCGGCCAACCCGCAGACCCTGTCCATCGCCGAGGACAGCAAGCACAAGAAGCAGGCCGCGCAGTTCCTGGAGTGGTTCCTGAACCCGACCAACATGGCCGCCCTGGCCAAGGGTGACTGGCTGGTGCCCACCGGCAAGCAGGCCAACCAGGAGCTGGTCAAGCTCACCGGCGGCAAGCAGGGCTGGGACGTCGCCGCGAACAGCGCCGCCGACCTGACCGTCGCCCCGTTCCAGAAGGCCGACGGCTACCCGGAGTGGAAGACCAAGTACGCCACCCCGGCCCTCCAGCAGTACTTCGCCAACAAGATCACCCTGGACCAGCTCGCCACGCAGCTGGTCGACGGTGGCAAGCAGGTTCTGAGGTAACCATGTCACTCTTGCTCGACACGTCGGTCGGTTGCCTGGTCGGCGCCGCGGTGGGCGACGCCCTCGGCGGGGCCACCGAGACGGCACTCCCGGAGCAGATCCGCGCCCGCTTCGGCGGCTGGGTCGAGGGGATCGTCCCCCCGTACCACGCCGACTGGGCCACCGCGCGGCCACTCGCGCCGTACCACAAGGGCGACGGGCACATCACCGACGACACGTTGATGACCCACGCGCTGGTGCGGGCGTACGCGGCCAAGCGGGACCACCTCGACGCGTACGACGTGGTGGAACTGCTCGTCCCCGACCTGATCGAGCGGGTGGTGTACATCCCGGACCTGGAGCGGGAGGGGGTGACCTTCCACCGCCTGGCCGCGGCCGAGCGGTGGTTGGTCACCCGCCTGCACCACGCCCACGCCGACCCGCGCGAGGCGGGCGTGGGCAACATCGTGAACTGCGGCGCCGCCATGTACATGGCCCCGGTCGGCATCGTCAACGCCGGCGACCCGGCCGGCGCGTACGCCGAGGCCGTGGAGATCGCCGGGGCGCACCAGCACAGCTACGGGCGGGAGGCCGCGGCGGTGTTCGCCGCCGCGGTCGCCGCGGCCGCGACCCCCGGCGCGAGCGTCGACGACGTCGTGGCCGCCGCCCTGGACCTGGCCCGCGACGGCACCCGCGCCGCCATCGACGCGGTGGTCAAGGAGGCCCGCGGGCACGACGACTGGAAGGCCGCCATTCCGGCGCTGCGCGCCGCCGTGGCCCCCTACGACACGGTGGGGGAGGAGTACCGCAGCCCCGGGCTGGGCGCCCGCCGCCCGAGCCGGCTGCACGCCATCGAGGAGCTGCCGGTGGCGCTGGGCATGCTCGTGGTGGCCGGCGGCGACTACCGGGCGGCCGTGCTCGGCTCGGTCAACTACGGCCGGGACGCCGACTCCACGGCCACGATGGCCGGCGCGATCGCCGGGGCGCTCGGCGGCGCGGCCGCGGTGCCGGCCGAGTGGTCGGAGGTGGTCGCCACCGCGTCCCGCACCGACCTGGTCGAACCCGCCCGGGTCCTCGCCCGGGTCGCCACCGAGGTGTTCGACCGCGACCGGGAGCGCTTCGCCCGGCGCGCCGAACGGTTCGGCGGGCTGGCATGAGCGCTGCGGGCGCCGTGGCCGCCGGCCGGCCGAGGGGGACGGCCGGCGGACTGCGGCTGACCTGGGTGCAGCCGGAGGACCTGCTGCCGCACGAGCTGGCCGCCAGCGGCGACGAGGGCCGCGACGTCACCGCCCTGGCCGACCGCTGGGCGGCGGCGGGCGGCGACGTCACGGCACCGGTCAGCGGGGCGTCGCCGGTGCCGGCGCCGCCGGCGCTGCGGGCCCTCGCCGTCGACCTGCTCGACGCCGCCGACGCGCTGCCCGGACCGGACAGCGCGGACGAGCCCGACGACCTCGACGCGGTCCGCGCGACCTGGCCGAGCGCCTGGGACCTGCCGACCACCGTCGAGCGGGACCGGCTGCACGGCGCCTGGCTCGGCCGGGCGGCCGGCTGCCTGCTCGGCAAGCCGGTGGAGAAGATTCCCCGCCACGGGATCCGGGAGATCCTCACCGCCACCGGCCGGTGGCCGCTGCGCGACTGGTTCACGGCGCGCGGTCTGCCGGCCGACGTGGCCGCCCGCTGGCCGTGGAACCGGCGCAGCGCCCCGACCAGCCTCGCCGAGAACATCGCCGGCATGCCGGAGGACGACGACCTCAACTTCCCGCTGCTGGCGCTGCGCGTCCTGGAGACCCACGGACCCGGCTTCACCAGCGCCCACGTGGCCCAGGCGTGGCTGGACTGGCTGCCCGCCGGGCGGGTCTTCACCGCCGAGCGGGTCGCCTACCGCAACCTGCTGCTCGGCCTCACCCCGCCGGACACCGCCCGCCGGCACAACCCGTTCCGGGAGTGGATCGGCGCGCAGATCCGCGCCGACGTGTACGGCTGGACCAACCCCGGCCGCCCCGACCGGGCCGCCGAGGCCGCCTGGCGCGACGCGGCCGTGAGCCACGTCCGGGCCGGCGCGTACGGGGCGATCTGGGTGGCCGCCATGGCCGCGGCCGCACCGGTGGCCGGCGACGTCGACGCGGTGCTGGACGCGGGCGAGTCGGTGCTGCCCCCGGGCAGCCGGTTCACCGCGGCCGTCCGCGAGGCGCGCGCCCTCGGCGCCGCCGGTGACGACTGGGAGAGCATCGTGGACACCCTCTACGCGCGGCACGGCCACCTGCACTGGGTGCACGTCCGCAACAACGCCGCCCTGGTCGCGGCGGCCCTGGCGTACGGGCGGGGCGACCTGGAACGCTCCATCTGCGCGGTCGTCGCCGGCGGCTGGGACACCGACTCCAACGGCGCCACCGTCGGCGCGGTCACCGGGGCGCTCACCGGCGCCGCCCGGCTGCCCGGCCGCTGGGTCGCGCCGCTGCGCAACCGGCTGGCCAGCAGCATCGCCGGCTTCGACGGCATCGGCTTCGACGAGCTGGCCGACCGTACCCTCGCTCTGGCCCACGGGAGCCTGGCATGAGCGCCCGCGTGGCGGTGGTCGGCAGCGCCAACCTGGACCTCGTGGTGACCGCGCCGCAGCTGCCCCGCCCCGGCGAGACGGTGCTCGGCGACGACTTCCGGATGGTGCCCGGCGGCAAGGGCGCCAACCAGGCGGTCGCCGCCGCCCGGGCCGGCGCCGACTGCGCCTTCGTGGGCGCCATCGGCGGCGACGGGTTCGGCGGGCTGCTGCGGGACAACCTGGCCGCGGCCGGCGTCGACGTCGCCGGCCTGCGCACGGTCGACGGGCCGTCCGGGGTCGCGCTGATCGCGGTGGACCACGCGGCGGAGAACTGCATCGTGGTCGCCCCCGGCGCGAACGGCGCGCTGACCCTCGACGACGCCGACCGCGACGCGGTGGCGGCGGCCGGCGTGCTGCTGCTGCAACTGGAGGTGCCGCTGTCGGAGGTGACCCGGGCCGCCGGCTGGGCCCGGGCCGGCGGCGCCGCCGTGGTGCTCAACGCCGCCCCGGCCCGGCCGCTGCCCACCGAGCTGCTCGACCTGGTCGACGTGCTGGTGGTCAACGAGCACGAGGCCGCCGTCGTCGCCGGGGTGTTCACCGACGAGCCGGCGGCCCTGCTCGACGCGCTGGTCGGCCTGGTGCCGCGGGTGGTACTCACCCTCGGCGCGCGCGGCGCCGCCTACGCCGACCGGGACGGCGCCCGGATCGAGGTGCCGGCCCCGACGATCGACGCGGTGGACACCACGGCCGCCGGCGACGCGTTCACCGGCGCGCTCGCGGTCGCCCTGGCCGAACGCGGCGGGCTCACCGGCGACACCGCCACCGGCGTGCTGCGCTGGGCGTGCGCCGCCGGCGCGGCCTGCGCCCAACGCCCCGGCGCGTCCACCGCCCTGCCCGAGCGGGACGCCATCGACGCGCTCGCCGCCGCCACCTACGGAGAGGTCCAGTGAGCTTCAACCCGTACGTGCCGCGGCCGATCGACCGGCCCACCGAGGTCCCGCTCGGCGGGCACGCCGACCTGACCAGCCTGGACGAGGCGAAGATCTTCGCCGCCCCCGACGACCCGGCCGACTGGCCGGCCTGGCGGGAGCAGCTCACCCGGTGGCGGGCCGACGCCCGCACCCGGCTCGGCTACACCGGCGCGCACTACGACGAGATCGCCGGCGACTGTTTCAGCGTCTGCCTCGCCTGGCTCTGGGACGAGACGCTGTACGACCACGACCGCGGCGTGTTCACCGTCGAGGCGTTCCTCGACGGGGCGCGGCGCGACTTCGGCGGCTTCGACGGCGTGGTGCTCTGGCACGCGTACCCGGTCATCGGCGTGGACGAGCGCAACCAGTTCGACTGGTACCGGGACGTGCCCGAGCTGCCCGAGGTGGTCCGCGCGTTCCAGGCCGCCGGGGTCCGGGTGTTCGTCGACTACAACCCGTGGGACACCGGCACACGGCGGGAGGCCGGCGCGGACGCCGAGGAGGTCGCCGCGCTGGCCGGCCGGCTCGGCGTCGACGGGGTCTTCCTGGACACCCTGAAGGAGGGCGCCGGCGAGCTGCGCAAGGCCCTCGACGCGGTCCGCCCCGGCCTGGTCCTGGAGGGGGAGAGCCGGGTGCCGCTGGCCCGGATCGCCGACCACGCCATGTCCTGGGCGCAGTGGTTCGCCGACTCGGACACCCCCGGCG
The DNA here is from genome assembly GCF_032108445.1 of Micromonospora halotolerans. Classification (NCBI taxonomy): domain Bacteria; kingdom Bacillati; phylum Actinomycetota; class Actinomycetes; order Micromonosporales; family Micromonosporaceae; genus Micromonospora; species Micromonospora halotolerans. Next base: position 5,502,910 of record NZ_CP134876.1, read on the forward strand.
TGCTGCGCGCCAAGTGGTTCGAACGCCGGCACGTCCTGCACCACACCCGCCGCTGGCACCGCGACCACCTCGACGAGCTGCACTCCGCCTGGCTCAACGGCTGCGGCGTGCTGGTCTGGGAGAGCGTCTTCGGTGTCTGGGTCGGCTGGAACGAGCGGGACCGGGCCGTGCTGCGGGCCATGCGTCGGGTGCAGGCCAGCCACGCCGCCTGGCTGCGCGCCGAGGACTGGGTCCCGCTCGCCGACCACCCCGGCGCCGGTCAGGTGTACGCGTCCCGCTGGACCCACGACGACCAGCCGCTGTGGACGGTGGTCAACCGGGGCGCCGACCACGACGGCCCCTGGCTGCTCACCGACGCCCGGCCGGGGCGCTTCGTCGACCTGGTCACCGGCGCCGAGCTGACCGTCACCGAACTCGAGGACGGCCGGGTGGCCGTCGGCGGGCCGCTGCCCGCCGGGGCGATCGCCGCCGTGGTCGCCACCGAGGCGCCGGCGCCCCGCCACGAGCCGCCGACCGGGGACCCGTCGTTCCCGGCCCGCGTCGCCGTGCGCGCCCGCACCCCGTGGTCACCCCTCGCGGCCCTGCCCGACGGCATGGTGACCATGGAGGGTGGCCGGCACGAGCTGACCGTGCGCCACCGGGTCCGGGAGACCGGCCTCTACGGCGAGGCCCCGTACGTCGACGAGTGGAAGCCGCTGCCGCCGCGCCTGCACCACACCGGCACGCTGCGCCGCCAGGTCCGGCTCGGCCGCTTCGCCATCGACACCCACGAGGTCACCCACGGCGAGTACGCGCGTTTCCTCGCCGCCACCGGCTACCGGCCGGTCCGGGCGGAACGGTTCACCGCCGGGCAGGGCCCCGCCGACGCCCCGGTCACCGGGGTCGACCTCGCCGACGCCCGCGCGTACGCCGACTGGGCCGGGCTGCGGCTGCCTACCGAGGACGAGTGGCAGGTGGCCGCCGAGGCGGGCCTGCTGGTCCGGCGGGAACCGCTGGTGTGGAACCTGACCGAGAGCGAGCACTCCGACGGGCGCACCCGCTTCGTCATCCTCAAGGGCGGCTGCGCCTACCGCGCGGAGGGCTCCGACTGGTACTTCGACGGCGGCCCGCAGCCGCCGGACGTGTCGGTGAAGCTGCTGCTCACCGGCGCCGGCCTGACCCGCTCCACCTCGATCGGTTTCCGCTGCGCCGCCGACCTGCCCGAAGGAGCCCTCCGATGAGAAGAGCGTGGCGCCCCGGCGCCGCCCTGGTCGCCCTGCTGACCGCCGTCGGGCTCGCCGGCCTCGCCCCGGAGACCGCCGTCGCCGGCCGGGAGCGGTCCGGCACCCTCGCCACCGCGACCGCACCCTCGCCGGCCCTCGGCGCCGCCATCGACTACACCGTCTACCTCCCGTACGGCTACGGCGACGCGGCGAACGCCGGCACCCGCTACCCGGTGCTGTACCTGCTGCACGGGCGCGGCGACACCATGCAGGCGTGGACCCGGGTGAAGAGCGACCTGGACCGGCTCATCGCCGACGGCGAGGTGCCGCCGGTGATCGCCGTGCTGCCCGACGCGCCGTGGAGCGAGCGCGGCAACTGGTACGTCGACTCCGCGTACACCGGCGCCGACCGCCCGGGCCGGCCGGTGGAGACCGCGCTGACCCGCGACCTCGTCGCGCACGTCGACGCCACGTACCGCACCGCCCCGCACCGCAACGCCCGGCTGGTCGGCGGTTACTCGATGGGCGGGGCCGGCGCGCTGCGCTACGCGCTGGCCCACCAGGACCTCTTCGCCAACGCGCTGGTGCTCAGCCCGGCCGTCTACCGGCCGCTGCCACCGGCCGACTCGTCGGCCCGCGAGTTCGGCGCGTTCGGCGACGGCGACGAACCCTTCTCCGACGAGGTGTACCAGCGGCTGAACTACCCGGCCCTGCTCCCCGGCCTCGACGCCGAGTCGCCGGTGCGGATGTTCATCGCCGTCGGCGACGACGAGTGGGCCAACCCCGACCCGGCCGACGCCGCGCACGACCTCGACTACGAGGCCGCCACCCTCTACAACACGGTGCGCCGGGCGGACGGCGTCGCCGCCGAGTTCCGTGTCCTGGACGGCGGGCACGACTGGGACGTCTGGCGGCCCGCGTTCGTCGACGGCCTGAAGCACCTGGCCGCCACGCTGAGCGTCACCCCGCCGGCCGGGCTGCCCGCCCCGCTGCACGGCACGGCCGGCGCCGACTGGGCCGGCGGGGTCGCCGCCCACCCGGACGGCGACGTCACCCTCGGCTACGCGGCCTCGGGCGCCGTCGCCGGCCAGCCGTACGCCGGCGGCCTGGACGCCGTGGTCACCCGGCTCGCCGCCGACCGCACGGTCCGCTGGACCAGCCAGTTCGGCACCACCGCCAACGACCGGCTCTACGGGACCGTGCCGCTGCCCGACGGCGGCGTGCTCACCGCCGGATACACCCGCGGCGACCTCGACGGCCGGCACCCGGCCAGCCCCGCCGACGACGCGTTCGTGGCGAAGCTGACCGCCGCCGGGCAGCGGGCCTGGCTCACCCAGGCCGGCGACCCCGGCAAGGCCGACCGGTTCTACGCGATCACCGCCGCCCCCGACGGGGGCGCGTACGTCGCCGGCTACACCAGCGGCGCCTTCGGCGGGACCAGCGCCGGCGACAAGGACGCCGTCCTCGCCCGGATCGCCCCGGACGGCACGCTGGCCTGGACCCGGCAGTTCGGCGGCCCCGGCGAGGACAAGGCGTACGCCGTGGCGGCCGACGCGAACGGGGTCTACGTGGCCGGTGGCACCTCCGGGGCGCTGCCCGGCACCACGCCGCTCGGCGGCGCCGACGGCTGGCTCGCCCGGTTCACCCCGGACGGCACCCGCGACTGGCTCACCGTGGCCGGCGGCACGGGCGACGATCTGCTCGGCGGCGTCACGGTCACCGGCTCCGGCCAGGTGGTGGCCACCGGCGCCACGGCCGGGGACGTGCTCACCGTGGCGTACACGGCCACGGGCGCGCAGCGCTGGCGGACCGTCACCGGCGGGCGCGGCGCGGACGCCGGCACCGACGTGCTGGCCCTCGCCGACGGCACCGTCGCGGTGGTCGGCTTCACGGGCAGCACCCTCGGCGTGCCGGCCGGCGGCGCGGACGTGCTCACCCTGCGCCTCGACGGCAAGGGCCGGCAGGTCGCCGTCGCCCAGTACGGCACCGCCCGCGACGACGCCGCCGACCCGTTCGGCGAGGAGAACGTCTACGCCACCGTGGGGCCCGGCGGCCGGCTGCTGGTCAGCGGCCGTACCGCCGGCACGCCCGACGGCGGCGCCGCGCTCGGCGACGGGGACGTGTTCCTCGCCGCCGTCGACCCGGTGAAGGGGACGCCATGACCACGACCGCCCCGCTGCACGGCGTCAAGGTGGTCGACCTGGCCACCCTCTTCGCCGGCCCGCTGGCCGCCGCGTTCCTCGGCGACTTCGGCGCCGACGTGGTCAAGGTGGAGCATCCCGCCAAGCCGGACCCGTCCCGGGGCCACGGCCCCGCGAAGGACGGCGTCGGCCTGTGGTGGAAGGTGCTCGGCCGCAACAAGCGGACCGTCACGCTCAACCTCTCCCGGCCGGAGGGCGCGGACCTGCTGCGCCGGCTGCTCGCCGACGCCGACGTGCTGGTGGAGAACTTCCGCCCCGGCACCCTGGAGCGCTGGGGTCTCGGCCCGGACGAGCTGCACGCGGTCAACCCGCGGCTGGTGATCGCCCGGATCAGCGGCTTCGGGCAGGTCGGCCCGTACGCGCCCCGGCCCGGGTTCGGCACCCTGGCCGAGGCGATGAGCGGCTTCGCGGCGGCCACCGGGGAGCCCGACGGGCCGCCGACCCTGCCCCCGTTCGGGCTGGCCGACTCGGTCACCGCGCTCGCCGCCGCGTACGCGGTCATGCTGGCCCTGCGCGGCCGCGACCTGACCGGCCGGGGCCAGGTGGTCGACCTGGCCATCATCGAGCCGATCATGGCGATGCTCGGCCCGCAGATCACCTGGTACGACCAGCTCGGCTACGTCCAGCCCCGGCTGGGCAACCGGTCCAACAACAACGCGCCCCGCAACACCTACCGGTGCGCCGACGGGCGGTGGGTGGCCGTGTCCACCAGCGCGCAGAGCATCGCCGAGCGGGTGGTCCGGCTCGTCGGCCGCCCGGAACTCGTGGACGAGCCGTGGTTCGCCACCGGCAGCGGCCGGGCCGCGCACGCCGACGAACTCGACGCGGCGGTCGGCGCGTGGGTGGGCAAGCGGGACCGGGACGAGGTGGTGGCCGCGTTCGAGGCGGCCCAGGCCGCCGTGGCCCCCGTCTACGACGTGCGCGACATCCTGGCCGACCCGCAGTACGCGGCGCTCGGCACCGTGGTCACCGTGCCCGACGAGGAGTTGGGGGAGGTGCGGATGCAGAACGTGCCGTTCCGGATGTCGGACAGCCCGGGGGAGATCCGGCACGCCGGCCGCCGCCACGGCCAGGACACCGACGCGGTGCTCGGCGCGCTCGGCCTGACCGCCGACGAGCTTTCCGCACTGCGCGAGCGCGGGGTGATCTGATGCTGCTCACCTGGCTCTACGTGCCCGGCGACCGGCCCGACCGGTTCGCCAAGGCGGTCGCGGCCGGCGCCGACGCGGTCATCCTCGACCTGGAGGACGCCGTGGTGGCCGGTCGCAAGGCGTACGCCCGCGACGCCGTCGCCGAGTTCCTCGCCGACCCGCAGCCACTGCCCGTGCAGGTGCGGGTCACCGAGCTGACCGGCCCGGACCTCGACGTCGACCTGGCCGCCGTCGCGGGCCGGCCGGGGCTGGCCGGGCTGCGACTGCCCAAGGTGGAGTCACCGGCGACGGTGGCCGCGGTGGCCGCCCGGGTCGACACCCCGCTGCACCCGCTGGTCGAGTCGGCCGTCGGGCTGGAGTCCGCGTACGCCATCGCGGCCGCCCACCCGGCGGTGGCCTCGCTCGGGCTCGGCGAGGCCGACCTCCGCTCCGACCTGGGCGTCGCCGACGACGACGGCCTGCTCTGGGCGCGCGGCCGGATCGTGGTCGCGGCCCGCGCGGCCGGCCTGCCGCCGCCGGCCATGTCGGTGTACGCCGACGTGGCCGACCTCGACGGCCTGGCGGCCTCCTGCGCGGCCGGCCGGCGGCTCGGCTTCCTGGGCCGGGCCGCCATCCACCCGCGCCAGCTGCCGGTGATCACCGACGCGTTCCGCCCCGGCGACCGCGAGGTGGACCGGGCCCGCGAGCTGCTCGCCGCGGTCGCCGACGCGCACACCCGCGACTCCGGCACGGTGGTGCTGCCCGACGGGCGGTTCGCCGACCGGGCCATGGTGGCCGCCGCCCGGCGGGTCGTCGACCTCGCCGCCCGCTACGCCGCCTGACGCCGCGCCCGGCGGCTGTCCTACCGCTGTGCGGTGGCGGGTGGGGTGCGGGTGAGTTGGTCGATCCGGCGCAGCCGGCCGTCGGGCGCCAGCCGGCCGAACATGTGGATCTCGGTGACGATCGTGCGGCCGCGGGTCACCGCCGTCATGGTGTAGCGGGCGGCGACCCGGTCGCCGCAGATCAGGGTGTCGTGGACGTGGAGGTCGCACCGGGTCACGTTCCGGCGGGCCGGGCGCGCGTGCGCGATCAGGCGCGCCCGGTCAAGGTGCAGTCCGTCGGTGAGCCAGGCGATGTCGGGCGTGTGGTAACGATCCATCACCAGGTCCGGATCCTCGTCGCCGAAGGCCATCTCCTGCACGTACGACCGCAGGTAGTGGGCCAGGTCGTCGCGGGGAGTGGGACGTGCCTCGCTATGCATGGGGTCCTCCGATCCCGGCTAGCTCTGACATTGCTGTCAAGGTTACGGACCCTTAGGTATCCTTGACAATCGTGTCTGAGCAAAGCCCCCCGGAGCGGCGCCGCCGGATGCGTGCCGAGGCCCGCCGGAGCGTCGCCGCGATCCTCGACGCCGCGATCCAGGTGCTCGGGGAACGGCCGCAGGCCACCATGGAGGACATCGCCGCCGCCGCCGGCCTGTCCCGGCAGACCGTCTACGCGCACTTCCCGTCGCGGGACGCGCTGGTCGCCGCCGTGTTCCGCCGGATGACGGACGAGGTCCTCGCCGCGATGGACGCGGCCCGGCTCGACGAGGGGCCCGCGCCGGCGGCGTTGCTGCGCCTGTTGGACGTGAGCTGGCGGACCATCGACCGGTACCCGCCGCTCCCCGCGCCCGCCGCCGCCGACGACGACGAGCTGCACGAGCCGATCTTCGGCCCGCTCACCCGGCTGATCGTCCGCGGACAGCGGGCCGGTGAGTTCGACCGGGACGCCGCCCCGGGCTGGCTCATCGCCGCCACCGTCGCGCTCGGCCATGCCGCCTGGGCGCAGGTCACCACCGGCCGGATGCCCGCCACCGAGGCGCGGGCCGCGCTGCGGGTCGGCGTGCTGCGGCTGTACGGCGCGCAACCGCCCGCCGGCTGACCGGATCGACCGGCACGATCGCCGGATCCCGGGCCGGCGCCGCCGCCCGTACGCTGGCCCGGGCCGGCACGGGAGCGGGGGAGCGGCATGGGCGATCGGGCGCGGCTGGACCGGCGGAGCCTGCTCGCCGCCGCCGGTGGCCTCGTGGTCGCCGGGATCGGCGTGCCGGTCGGCCTGGCCGCCACCAGCGATTCGCCGCCCCCGGGGCGCGGACGGCGGCCGATCAGCATGGCCATGCACCTGCACGCCTCGTTCAGCGAGGGGATCGCCAGCTACGCCGCCCACCTCGACCAGGCCCGCCGCAACGCCGTCGACGTGCTCTGGTGGACCGACCACGACTTCCGCGTGGCCGCCCACGACCACCGCCGCACCGTCCACTTCGACGGCCCCGAGGAGCCGGAGGGCGGCCTGGCCTGGACCTGGACGGCGTCCACCGAGGGCGCGCTCACCGCGTCCGCCGCCGACTTCGTCGCCGCCCCCGCCGACGACCCCGGCCGGGCGCTGCGGCTCACCGCCGCCGGCGCCGGCACCCTCTGGTATGCCGGCAAGGCGTGGAACTGGACGCACACCGGGAACATCTCCGACACGACCCTGCACCTCGACGTGCTGCCCGAGGCCGCCGGCCCGGACGCCACGCTGATCGTCGAGATCGCGCTGTCCCACCACCCGGCCGGCGCCGGCCGCCCCGCCGGCCAGCTCGTGCTGCGGTACCGCCTCGGGTCGGCGGCCGAGACCCGGCACCGCGCCGACGGCCGGCACGGCACCGTCGACCTGCCCGCCCCGCCCGGCGCCTGGCGGCGGCACACCCTCGACCTGCTCGCCGATGTGCGGCGGCTCTGGCCGGACCTGGTCGCCGGGGACAACTCGCTGCGCGGGCTGCGCCTCGGGGTGCAGGTCGCGGCCGGTGCCCGCGGCGCGTACGTGGTCGACCGGCTGGTCTTCGACCGGGCCCGGCGGGCCGGACAGGCCGGCGAGGAACTGCGCACCGAGGTGCTGCGCGGCTACGCCGGGGCGTACCCGGAGGTCACCCACCACCGCGCGTACGAGGTGTCGATGGTCCGGCACCTCAACTGGTTCGGCGGCGACCAGACGCTGCCGAGCTTCCCGTCCCCGCCGTACCGGGACAACGACGCCGGGGCGACCGAGCGGATGGTCGAGTTCCTGCACGGCCACGGCGGGTTGGTCTGCTGGAACCACCCGCTCGACGTGGAACGGCGCGAGTCCCTGGCCCGGCTGCTGGTGGAGCGGTACGCACTGGGCGTCGACCTGATCGAGATCGGTCGGAATCCGGTCGACGACCACCTCTGGGCGTACGACGTGGCGGCCCGCAACGCGATCCCGCTCACCGCCGTCGGGGTGACCGACGACCACGACGGCACCGACTGGCGCGCCGGGCGGGACCGGCACGTCACGTACGTCTGGGCGGCCTCCACGGGCCGCGATGACCTGGTGGCGGCGCTGCGCGCCGGGCAGGCCTGGTTCACCGACCTGGCCCGCTACCGGGGCGCCCTCGACCTGGAGATCGGCGGCCGCAGCGCGATGGGCGCCGTGGTGACCACCGACGCCACCGACCTGACCGTGCGGCTGCGCGCCACCGACCTCCCGGCCGGCACGACCCTTGAGGTGGTCACCGGGCCGGTCGACCTGGCGGGCGTCGCAGACCCGACACCGGCGATCAGGACCGGACAGGTCCCGTGGCGGCAGTTCCGCCAGGGCTGGCACGACCTGCCGGTGGAGGTCGGCGCCGGAACGTATCTGCGCACCCAGGTCCGGGGGCGGGACGGCGTGATCATCGGGGCCGGCAACCCGGTCTGGCTGCTGCGTAAGGCCCCACCGCGCGGCATCCCTCCGGCCCGCCGCTTCTGACCCGACGTCGCCGAGCTTCGGGCGCGGTCTCAGATCTTGGCGAGTTTCCGTTCGTCGCTGACGCCAATTCGCCAAGATCTGCCGCCTGTGGTCGCCGAGGCCGACAGGCGTGAAGGGCGGCGGAGCGGGTAGGCGCGCGGCCGGGAGGCGGGCGCCTCCGGGATCGAGGGGGACCATGGCAGCCGCCGTCGTCGTCGTGCTGGTCATCGTCGTCGCGCTCGTGGTGCTCGTGGCGTCGCTGAGCATCCGGCTGGTGCAGCAGTACCAGCGCGGTGTGGTGTTCCGCTTCGGCCGGGTGCTGGAGCACATCCGGCAGCCCGGCTTCCAGGTCATCATCCCGGTGGCCGACCGGATGGTGCGGGTGAGCATGCAGACCACGGTGATCGGGGTCCCCGCGCAGGGCGTGATCACCCGGGACAACGTCACGCTCACCGTCGACGCGGTCGTCTACTACCGGGTGGTCGACCCGGTGAAGGCCCTGGTGAACGTCCGTGACTACCCGTCGGCGGTGCTGCAGGTCGCGCAGACCGCGCTGCGGTCGGTGATCGGCAAGGCGGACCTGGACACGCTGCTGCGCGACCGGGACCGGATCAACGCGGAGCTGAAGACGGTCATCGACGCGCCCACCGAGAAGCCGTGGGGCCTGCTCATCGAGCGGGTGGAGGTCAAGGACGTGGCGCTGCCGGAGGGGATGAAGCGGTCGATGTCCCGGCAGGCCGAGGCGGAGCGGGAACGCCGGGCCCGGGTGATCGCGGCGGACGGCGAGTTCCAGGCGTCGCGGCGGCTCGCCGACGCCTCGCGGGCGATGGCGAACACGCCGGGGGCGTACCAGCTGCGGCTGCTCCAGACCGTGGTGGACGTGGCGGCGGAGAAGAACAGCACCCTGGTCATGCCGTTCCCGGTGGAACTGCTGCGCTTCTTCGACCGGCTCGCCGGCGGGGGCACCGAGCAGGCCGCACCGGCCGGGCCGGGCGCGACGGAGCAGGCCGTACCGGGCCCGGCGGAGCAGGCGGGTCCGGCGCTCGGGCCGGTCACGGAGGGCGTCGCCGCGGCCGCCGCCGACGGGGAGGGGCGGCGGCCGGCGCCATGACGGTACTCCGTATATACCGATAGCCGGTATATGCTCGCCGGCATGACAGAGAGCCCCCTACGGGAACCGACGTTCCTGGTCCTCACCGCGCTGGCCGAGACACCCCGGCACGGCTACGCGGTCATCGAGGACGTGCTGCGCATCTCCGACGGGCGGGTCCGGTTGCGGGCCGGCACCCTCTACGCCGCCCTCGACCGGCTGCGCGCCGACGGCCTCATCGAGGTCGAGCGCGAGGAGGTCGTGCAGTCCCGGCTGCGCCGCTACTACCGACTCACCGCGCTGGGCGCGACCCGGCTCGCCGACGAGGTGGCCCGGCTGCGCCGCAACGCCGACACCGCGGGCCGCCGCCTGCGCGCCGCCGGCCTGCTGCCCGAGGGAGGGGTGGCGTGAGCGCCGCCGAGCTGGAGCGCCGCTACCGCCGGCTGCTCGCCGTCCACCCCTGGGAACACCGCCGGGTGTACGAGGAGGAGATGGTGGCCGTCCTCCTGGCCGGTGCCCGGCCCGGGCAGACCCGGCCGGGGCTGCGGGACACGGTCGACCTGATCGGCGCCGGCCTGCGGGCCCGGCTGCGGGTGGGCGCACGGGGGTTCACCGAGCCGGCCTGGGCCGACGCCGCCGCCGTCACCGGCGTCCTCGTGGCGCTGGTGCTCTGCGCCGCGGCCGGGCGCAGCCTGCTCGACCAGCTTCTGGTCGACCCGTCCCTGCCGCCACCGGTGCGCCCGGCCGGCCCCGACCTGGTCGACTGGCTGCGGGTGGCCGGCTGGGCGGCGGTGGCGGTGACCGCCCTGGCCGGGTTGCCCCGCGTGGCCGCCGGCCTGGCCTGGACCGGCGTCGCCGGGTGGCTCGTGCTGGTCGGGCCGGGGGTGACCGACCAGCCGACGTACGTGGTCGACACCCTGCCCCAGTTCGCCCTCGCCGTGGTGGCGGCCGCCGCGCTCACCGTGCCCGCCCCGGCCCGCCGGGCCGTCGCGGTCCTCGGCGTGCGCCGGCTCGTGGTGCTGGTGGCCGCCGGCCTCGCGGTGGTGTCGGTCCTGGCGGTCAGCCGGCTGGCCCGGCCACCCTTCCAGGTCGCCGCCGACAGCCGCCCCGTCTACGTCCTCTACGACCTGGAAGCCCGCAGCGAGCTGGTGATCTGGCTCTACGTCGCCGGGCTCGCCGCCGCGGCCCTGGCCGCCGTCGCCGCCCTGGCGACCCTGGACCGGCCGGTCCGCCGGCGGGTCGCCGTCCTGCTGGCGCCGGTCGCCGCGCTGGCCCTGGTCATCGACACCGCGCTGGCCGGCTGGGCGGTGTCCACCGTGCACATGGGACACGCCATCGCGCTGGTGCCGGCCCAGTGGCTCCTGCTGGTGCTGGTCCCGCCGGTCACCTTCCTGGCCGGGGTGCTGCTGGTGCGTCGGCGCGAGGAGACGCTGCGGATGGTGGCGCTGGGCCGGGCCGCCGACCGGGAACGTCCCGCCAGCTGAGCCGCCGTCGGTGGCCTCGCGCTCAGGCCGGGGCCACCGGCGTCCGCTCGCCCGCCTGCTCCGGCACGGCGGCCGTGGCGACCGGCCCCGGCAGGGTGAAGACGAACCGGGCGCCGTCGGCGTAAGCGTCGTCCAGCCGGAGCGTGCCGCCGTGGTACTCGACGATCTTCTTGCAGATGGCCAGCCCGATGCCGGTGCCGTCGTAGGTGCCCCGGGCGTGCAGCCGCTGGAAGATCAGGAAGATCTTGTCGGCGTACCGGGGGTCGATGCCGATGCCGTTGTCCGCCACGGCGAACTCACAGCCGGCGTCGTCCCCGGTGACCGCCACCCGGATCCGGGGCGCCCGGTCGGGGTGCCGGAACTTGACGGCGTTGCCGAGCAGGTTCTGCCAGAGCATGGTGAGCAGCGTCGGGTCGCCGTGCACCACGGGCAGCGGGTCCGCCACGATCTCGGCGCCGGCCTCGGCGATCCGGTCGGAGAGGTTCGACTCGGCCTGGGCGAGTACGGCGGCCAGGTCCACCTCCCGGTCCTCGCCGTAGACCCGGCCGATCCGGGAGAACGCCAGCAGGTCGTTGATCAGGCTCTGCATCCGGGTCGCCCCGTCCACCGCGTACCCGATGTACTGCCGGGCCCGGTCGTCGAGCTGGTCGGCGTAGCGGCGGTGCAGCATCTGGCAGAACGACGCGACCTTGCGCAGCGGCTCCTGGAGGTCGTGCGAGGCCACGTAGGCGAACTGCTCCAGGTCCTCGTTGGACCGGCGCAGCTCGGCCGCCTGCTGTTCGAGGGCGTCCCGGTGCCGGCGGCTGGTGTGCAGCGCGTCGACCATCCGCTGCCGCATGGTCTCCACGTCAGCGGTGAGCCGGGCGATGTCGGCCGGCCCCTCCGCGGTGAGGCGGTGCTCGAAGTCGCCGCCGGCCACCCGGCGCACCGAGGCGCCCAGCCGGTCCAGCGGGCTTAGCACCGTGGTGCGGACCAGCACCGAGATGACGATGCTGGACAGCAGCAGGGTGGCCAGGATCGCCACGAACAGGAGGTCGCGCAGCGCGCGGGCGTTGTCGAGGTCGGCCCGGCCGGCCGCCTGTTCCCGGTCCAGCCGGGCCTCCAGGCCGGTCAGCGCGGCCTGCGCGGCGTCGAACGCGACCCCGCCCTGCCGCACCACCGGCGCCAGCTCCGCCGCGCCCGCGCCGGCCCGCCGCGCGGCGATCAGCCGGGCCGGGTACTCGGCCCGCCAGCGTTCCGCGAGGGCCAGCGCGCCGTCCAGCTCACGGCGCGCGTCCGGCTCACCGGTGAGCAGGTCGCCGGCGCGCCGCGCGGTCGCGCGCTCGGCGGCCACCCCGTCCTCGTACCGGCGCAGCAGCTCCGGGTCGCCGGTCACCATGTACCCGCGGACCGCCGCCACCTGCTCCAGCAGGCCGCTCTCCAGCCGGCTCACCGCGGTGCGGGCCGGGGAGATGTGGTCGGCCAGCCGGTTGGAGACCGCGGCGGTGTGGGACAGGGCCGCCGCGCCGATCCCGCCGCCGGCGAGGACCAGCACCGTCATCCCGAGCATCATGACGCTCAGCCGCCGGCTCGTGGTCATCCCCGCCCGGCGTCCCTTGGTGACGGTCGTGGCCGCCGTCGCTGCGCTGCTCACGGCAGCACATTAACCGAGTCGCGCGGACGCGCTCAGTCGAGCAGCCCGCCCCCGGTGGGCAGCGGCAGCTCGGGCAGCGGCAGCCCGGACACCGACACCGACGGCAGCGGCAGCGGCAGCCGGGGCAGCGGCAGCAGGGGACTGCCGGCCGGGCTGGGCGGACGGCTCGACCCGGCCCTCGGCGTGCCGCCCGAGGTGGCGGGGGCCGGCCGGGGCGTACCGGTGACGGTGGGCCTCGGGACGGCGGTGGGCGCGGGGGTGTCCGGGGCCGTGGCGGGCGGCGCGCCGGTCGGCGGCGCGGTCGCCGCGCGGGCGGCCGCCAGGTCGCGGGCCAGCACGTCGAGAGCGGCGCCCAGCCGGGTGACCGCCGCCGGGTCCTCGACCCGGGCGAGGTCGCGGCGGCCCTGCGCGACCAGCGCCTCGGCGTCGTCGAGCCGGCCGGCGTCCAGGGCCGCGCGCGCCTTGTCGACGGTGTCCTCGATGCCGCGCACCTCGGCCTGCTGCGGGTGCAGCAGCCGCGTCAGCGACCAGAGCGGGCTGCCCGGTCCGGCGTCGCGGCTGCCGATGCCGACCCCCGAGACCAGGGCCAGCAGCGCCACGGCGGCGGCCGCCAGCCGCAGCGTCCAGGGGCGCGGGCGGCGGACCGGCCGTCGCGCGGGCGCCTCGCCGGCGGGTTCCGGCGCGCCGGGGCGGACCGCGGTGGCCGGCTCGTCGGCGAGTTCGGCTCGCCAGAGGGCGAGCACCCCGGCGAGCGCGTCGCCCTCGGGTGCGGCCTCGCCGCGGCCGAGCGCGTCGAGCAGCGCGTCGTCGCGCGCGATGGTCCCCAGGTCCATCGCGTCGTCGCCGTCGCCCGGCATCCGCCCGGTCATGCCGCCACCTCGTCCAGTGAGCCCCCGGCCAGGGTACGGAGCCGCGTCAGGGCCCGGGACTGGGCCATGCGGACCGCGGCCGCGGACATGCCCACGATGCCGCCGACCTCCTCGGCGGACAGTCCCGCCGCGACCCGCAGCAGGATGATCTCCCGCTGCACGTCGGGGAGCCGGTCGAGCAGCGCGGAGAGCCGCCGGGCCAGGTCGCTCGCCACGGCCTGCTGCTCGGGACCGGGGGCGGCGTCCGGCCGGTCGACGGGACTGTCGGTGGGGGTGACCGCGGCGTCGCGGACGGCCGAGCGCTGGGCGTCGGCCACCTTGTGCGCGGCGATGCCGTAGACGAACGCGGCGAACGGGACGCCCTGCTCGCGGTAGCGGGGGAGGGCGCGCAGCACGGCCACGCACACCTCCTGGGCCACGTCGTCGGCGGTGGTGTACGCCCCGCCCACCCGGCCCAGCCGCGCCCGGCAGTAGCGGACCAGCCCCGGCCGTACGCCGACGAGCAGCTCCTCGACCGCCGCCGGGTCGCCCGCGGCGGCCCGACGGACGAGCTCGGATTCGATCACTGTCGTCATGGCGTTCGTGGAACATCCTCATCGCCGGCCGGTTTCCGGCACGTTATCGACACCTCCGGGGTTTTGCATAGCTCGCCGGTCGTCCCCGAACCGTGACGGAAAGTAGTTGTTGCGTCCGGTCGACCCCGCCCGATGTCCCAGATGAGACACGAAGGGAGGGGAACGATGGGCGTCGAGGTCGCGGTACGCGGACTGACCAAGTCCTTCGGCGGGCACCCGGTCTGGTCGGACCTCACCCTGACCCTGCCCGCCGGGGAGATCTCCGTCCTGTTGGGACCCTCCGGCACGGGCAAGTCGGTGTTCCTCAAGACGCTGGTCGGTCTGCTGAGGCCCGACCGGGGCTCCGTCCTCATCGAGGGCCGGGACCTGCCGAAGCTCTCCGAACGCGAGCTGTACGAGGTGCGCAAGCTGTTCGGCGTGCTGTTCCAGGACGGCGCGCTGTTCGGCTCGATGACCATCTACGACAACGTGGCGTTCCCGCTGCGCGAGCACACCCGTCGCTCGGAGTCGGAGATCCGGGCCGTGGTCACCGAGAAGCTGGAGATGGTCGGCCTGGTGGGGGCCGAGCACAAGCTGCCCGGCGAGATCTCCGGCGGGATGCGCAAGCGGGCCGGGCTGGCCCGGGCGCTCGTCCTCGACCCCGAGATCATCCTCTTCGACGAGCCGGACTCCGGGCTGGACCCGGTGCGCACCGCCTACCTGAACCAGCTCATCGTCGACCTCAACCAGCGCACCGGGGCGACCTTCCTGATCGTCACCCACGACATCAACACCGCCCGGACCGTGCCGGACAACATCGGCCTGATCTACCACGGGCACCTGGCCATGTTCGGGCCGCGGGAGATGCTGCTGTCCAGCACCGAGCCGGTGGTCCGGCAGTTCCTCAACGCCCAGCGGATCGGCCCGATCGGCATGGCCGAGGAAAAGGACGCCGAGGAGCTCGCGGCCGAGGCGCAGGCCGGCGTGGAACTCCCGCCGCTGCCGCCGATCCCGCTGCAACTGCCCCCGTCGGACGGGCGGCCGCGCCGGGCCGAGCGCCCGCCGGGCCAGTGGTGCCGCGAGCACGGCGTCACCCCGCCGCCCGGGTCGTTCGAGGGCCGCTGGGCGGCCGACCCGAGCGAGGAGGTGGCCGTGTGAGCGTCCCCGCCGCCGCCGTCCGGAACACCGGCGAGTTCTTCGCGTTCTGCCTGGACACCCTGCGCGGGCTGGGCCGCCGGCCGGTGCAGGTCCGCGAGTTCGTGCAGCAGGCCTGGTTCATCAGCTCGGTGTCCATCCTGCCCGCCGCGCTGGTCGCCATCCCGTTCGGCGCGGTCATCGCGCTCCAGCTGGGCTCGCTGGTCCGCCAGCTCGGCGCGCAGTCGTTCACCGGCGCCGCCTCCGTGCTCGCCGTGGTCCGCGAGGCCGGGCCCATCGTCACCGCGCTCATCATCGCCGGCGCGGGCGGCTCGGCCATCTGCGCCGACCTCGGCGCCCGGAAGATCCGCGAGGAGCTGGACGCCATGCAGGTGCTCGGGATCGACCCGATCCACCGCCTCGTGGTGCCCCGGGTGCTCGCCTCGATGCTGGTCGCGGTGCTGCTCAACGGGCTGGTCAGCGTCGTCGGGGTGACCGGCGGGTACGCGTTCAACGTGGTGCTCCAGGGCGGTACGCCCGGGGCGTACCTGGCCAGCTTCCAGGCCCTCGGCCAGCTGCCCGACCTGCTGGTCGGCGAGATCAAGGCGCTGCTGTTCGGTGCCGCCGCCGCGCTGGTCGCCAGCCACCAGGGGATGACCGCCAAGGGCGGGCCGAAGGGCGTCGGCGACGCGGTCAACCGCAGCGTGGTGATCACCTTCATGCTGCTGTTCGCGCTGAACTTCGTGGTCACGGCCGTGTACTTCCAGGTCGTCCCGCAGAAGGGGAGCTGACGTGACGGTCCTGCGGTATCTCGACGACCTGGGCGGGCAGCTCGCCTTCCACCTGCGCGCCCTGGCCTGGGCGCCGCGCACCCTGCGCCGCTACCGGCGCGAGGTGGTCCGGCTGCTGGCCGAGGTCAGCTTCGGCACCGGCGCGCTCGCCGTGCTCGGCGGCACCGTCGGCGTCATCTGCTTCCTCACCTTCTTCACCGGCACCGAGGTCGGGCTCCAGGGCTACCAGGCGCTCGACCAGATCGGCAGCAGCGCCTTCACGGGCTTCGTCTCGGCGTACTTCAACACCCGCGAGATCTCGCCGCTGGTCGCCGCGCTGGCGCTGTCGGCCACCGTCGGCTGCGGCTTCACGGCCCAGCTGGGCGCCATGCGGATCTCCGAGGAGGTCGACGCGCTGGAGGTGATGGGCGTGCCCTCGCTGCCGTTCCTGGTCACCACCCGCATGATCGCCGGCTTCGTCGCCGTCATCCCGCTGTACGTGGTCGGCCTGCTCGCCAGCTACCTGGCCACCCGCACCATCGCGGTCGGCTACTTCGGACAGTCCGCCGGCACCTACGACTACTACTTCCACCTGTTCCTGCCACCCGAGGACGTGCTCTGGTCCTTCGGCAAGGTGCTGGTGTTCAGCGTGATCGTGGTGCTCGTGCACTGCTGGTACGGCTACACCGCCCAGGGCGGACCGGCCGCGGTCGGGGTCGCCGTCGGCCGTGCCGTGCGGACCGCGATCGTCGCGGTCAACGTCGTCGACTTCTTCCTGTCCCTGGCCATCTGGGGCGCCACGACCACCGTCCGGATCGCGGGGTGACCATGCGACACCGTCTTCTCGGCCTCGTCTTCGTCGCCCTGCTCACCGCGGCGCTGACCGCCGCCGTGCTCCAGTACCGCGGGGCGTTCACCCCGGTCGACCGGGTCACCCTCCGCGCCGACCGCGCCGGCCTGCACCTCCTGGAAGGCGCCGACGTGAAGGTACGCGGGGTGGTGGTCGGCGCCGTCCGCTCGGTGCGCAGCGACGGCCACGGCGCGGCGATCGGGTTGGCCCTCGACCCGGCCACCACCGGCCGGATCCCCGCCGACGTGACGGCCCGGCTGCTGCCCAAGACCCTCTTCGGCGAGCGGTACGTGGAACTCGTTCCGCCGCCGGGCAGCACCGCCGGGCCGATCCGCGACGGCGCGGTCATCACCCAGGACCGCAGCCGCACGGCCGTCGAGCTGGAACGGGTGCTCGACGAGGCGCTGCCGCTGCTCCAGTCCGTCCGCCCCGACCAGCTCGCCACGACCCTCGGCGCGATCACCACCGCCCTGGAGGGTCGCGGCGACCGGCTCGGCGCGAACCTGGCCCGGCTCGGCGCGTACCTGCGGCAGGTCAACCCGCAGCTGCCGACCCTCACCGAGGACCTGCGCCAGCTCGCCACGGTGCTGGACAGCTACGACGCGGCGCTGCCCGACCTGCTCGCCCTGCTGCGCGACGTGACCGTCACCGCCCGCACCATCGGCGACCAGCGCGACCAGCTCGCCGCGTTCCTCGCCGACACGACCGACACGGCCGACACCGCCCGCGGCTTCCTGGACCGGCACGGCGACCAGCTCATCCGGCTCGGCCAGGTCAGCCGCCCGGTGCTCGAACTGCTGGCCGCCTACGCGCCGGAGTACCCGTGCCTGGTGCACGGGCTGGTCGACCTGCAACCGCGGGTCGAGGAGGTCTTCGACGGCGGCCGCATGCACATCACCCTGGAGGTGACCCGCGACGGCGGCCCGTACGAGCGGGGCCGCGACGAGCCCGTCTACGCCGCCCACGACGGCCCGGACTGCCGCGGCCTGCCGAAGCCCAAGGTGCCCGCGCCGGAGGTGGCCGTCGCCGACGGCTACGACTACGGCGCCACCCGTACCCCGAAGCCCCTGCCCGTGGGTGTGCCGGCCGGCGGGGCGCCCGCGGCGCCGGCCTCCCCGGAGATGGGCCGGGCCGGCACCGGCGAGGAGCGGGCCCTCGTGAAGCCGCTCGTCGGCGGGCTCACCGGGACACCACCCGCCGAGGTGCCCGACATCGCGATGCTGCTGTGGGGCCCGCTGCTGCGTGGCGCGGTGGTGACCTCCCGATGACCGGGAAGACGACCCCCGCGCTGGTCAAGCTGCTGGTGTTCGCGGCGATCACGCTGCTGGCCACCGGGCTGCTCGCGCAGACCCTCGGCGCGTTCCCGCCCGACGGCACCACCTACCGGGCCCGGTTCACCGACGTGACCGGCCTGCTGGCCGGCGACGACGTGCGGATCGCCGGCGTACGGGTGGGCAAGGTGGCCGACATCCGGGTGGTCGACGACACGACCGCCGAGGTGGCCTTCACCGTCGACCGGACGGTGCCGGTGGCCGTCGGCGTCCGCGCCGCCGTCCGCTACCGCAACCTCGTCGGCCAGCGCTACCTGGCGCTGACCGAGGGCCCCGGCGACCCCCGCCCGCTGCGCCCCGACGGCCTCATCCCGCTCAGCCAGACCACGCCCGCGCTCGACCTGACCGTGCTGTTCAACGGCTTCCGGCCGCTGTTCACCGCGCTCGACCCCGCCGAGGTCAACAAGCTGGCGTACGAGATCGTCCAGGTGCTCCAGGGCGAGGGCGGCACGGTGGCCAGCCTGTTGCGGCGTACCGCCTCGCTGACCAGCACCCTCGCCGACCGGGACGCGGTGATCGGCCGGGTGGTCACCAACCTCAACCAGGTGCTGGGCACCCTGGCCGGCCACGACCGGGAGCTGGACCAGAGCGTCACCCAGCTCCAGCAGTTCGTCTCCGGGCTCTCCGCCGACCGCACCGCCATCGGCGAGGCGCTGGTCAGCCTCGGCGAGCTGACCGACACCACCGCCGGGCTGCTGCGCCAGACCCGTCCGCCGCTCGCCGCCGACGTCCGCGCCCTCGACGAGCTGGCCGGCACGCTGAACCGCAACTCCGCGGTCATCGACGCCACCCTGGGCCGGCTGCCGCAGCGCTACGAGTCGCTGACCCGGGTCGCCTCCTACGGCTCCTGGTTCAACTTCTACCTCTGCGACTTCGACGGCCGGCTCGCCGTCGACGGCCACGCGCCGCTCACCGTGCCCGGCGTCGACGCCACCGCCGCCCGCTGCGCCACCGGAGGTGCCCGGTGAGACCGTTCCGCGAACGCAACCCGGTGATCGTCGGCGCGGTCGGGCTGACCGTGCTCGTCGCCGCCCTGCTCGGCGCGTTCCAGCTCGACCGGATCGCCGCGCTCACCGGCCGGTCGTACGCGGCCGCGTTCCACGACGCCAGCGGCCTGTCCACCGGCAACGAGGTGCGGGTGGCCGGGGTGCGGGTCGGGGTGGTCACCGCCGTGGAACTCGCCCGCGAGCCGCGGCCGTACGTGCGGGTCGGGTTCCGGGTCGACGACGACGGCGTGCGCCTCGGCCGGGACACCGGCGCGACCATCCGGATCAAGACGATGCTCGGGCAGAAGTACCTGGCCCTCGCCCCGGCCGGTCCCGGGAAGCTGCCCGAGCGCGGGCAGATCCCGCTGGACCGCACGGCCGCCCCGTTCGACGTGGTGCAGGCCGTCACCGGCCTCGCCGACACCCTCGACAAGGTCGACACCGACCAGCTCGCCCGCGCGTTCACCACCCTGTCGGAGACCTTCGCCGACACCCCGTCCAGCGTGCACACCTCGTTGACCGGGCTGTCCCGGCTGTCCCGCACTGTCTCCTCCCGCGACGCGGAGCTGCGCACCCTGCTGTCCCGGGCGCGCGGTGTCACAGGCGTGCTCGCCGAACGGGACGAGGAGTTCCGCAAGCTGGTCACCGACGGGGAGAAGCTGCTCACCGAGGTCAGCCGGCGCCGGGACGCCATCCACCAGCTCCTGGTCGGCACCGACCAGCTCGCCACCCAGCTCTCCGGGCTGGTCGCCGACAACCGCACCCGGCTGCAGCCCGCGCTGCGCAAGCTGCGCGAGGTGGTCGCCGTGCTGCAACGCAACCGCGACGACCTGGAGCAGACCATCCGCCGGATGGGCCCGTTCGTCACCGCGTTCGCCAACGTCGTCGGCAACGGGCGCTGGTTCGACTCGTACGTGGACGGACTGCTCCAGCCGTACCTGCCCGCCGCCACCGGAGGTCGCTGATGCCCGGTCGGATCCAGCGCTGGCGGCGACCGCTCGCCGCGGCCACCGTGCTGCTCACCGCCGTCGCCGTCGGGACGGCCGTGTGGCGCCACCAACCACCCGACCGGCGGGTGGTCGCCTACTTCACCCGCGCGGTCGGCGTCTACGCCGGCTCCGACGTGCGGATCCTCGGCGTCCGCGTCGGCGAGGTGGAGAAGGTGGTCCCGCAGGGGCGGGTGGTCCGGGTCGAGATGCGCTACGACCCGGAGCTGCGGCTGCCGGCCGGCGCGCAGGCGCTCATCGTCCCGCCCAGCGTGGTCAGCGACCGGTACGTGCAGCTCACCCCCGCGTACACCGGCGGCGCCGAACTGGGCGACGGCGCCCAGATCCCGGTCGACCGGACCGCCGCGCCCATGGAGATCGACGACATCTACGCCGCGCTCGACGAGTTCAACCGGACCCTCGGCCCGAACGGCGCCAACGCCGACGGCGCCCTGTCCGACCTGGTCGCCACGGGCCGGGCCAACCTGGACGGCAACGGCGCCGACCTGCACGACACCCTCGACGGTGCCTCCCGCGCGCTGAGCACCCTGTCCGCCGGGCGCGGCGACCTCTTCGGCACGGTGGCCAACCTGCAACGCTTCACCACCACCCTGGCCCGCAGCGACCAGCAGGTACGCCGCTTCCAGCAGCAGCTCGCCGACGTCGCGGAGCAGCTCGCCGGGGAGAAGGAGGAGCTGGCCCGGGCGCTGCGCAACCTGGCCGCCGCGCTCGACGACGTGACCACCTTCGTGCGGCAGAACCGGACCGCTCTGACCTCGAACGTCACCGCGCTGGCCGACATCACGAAGGTTCTGGTCAACCAGCAGCGGGCGGTCATCCAGATCCTCGACGTGGCGCCGCTCGCCATCGGCAACCTCAACCTCGCCTACAACCCCCGCTCCGGCACCCTGGACACCCGGGACAACCCGCTCGGCCCGTACGACCCGGCCACCTTCGCCTGCTCCCTGATGGTCGACCAGCTTCCCGTCGCCCAGGTGCCGGCGATCTGCACCAAGCTCGCGCAGACCCTGCGCCAGCGCGGGCTGCCCCTCACCGACCAGCTGCGCAAGCTGCTCAAGCTGCCGCCCGGCGCCCCGGCGGGAGGCGGGTCCTCACCGGGATCCATCAGCTCCCCCGGTGCGCCGACCGCCGACGAGGCGCCGGGCGGCCCCTCCATCCCGAGCGACCCCACGCTCGGCGGCATCCTGCGGGGCCCGGCGTGAGCGCCTGGCCGGCCCGCGCGCGGGCGGCGGCCCGGCTGCTGGCCGGCGCGCTGGCCGTGGCCCTGCTGCCCGCCGGGTGCGGTCTGCCCGAGGTGGCCGACCTGCCGCTGCCCGGCGGGCGTCCGACCGGACCCGGCTACACGGTCACCGCGGAGTTCACCGACGTGCTGGACCTGGTGCCCCGGGCCGCCGTCAAGGTCGACGACGTCACCGTCGGCAGCGTCGAGAAGATCTCGCTGGACGGCTGGCACGCCCGGGTCCGGCTGCGCGTCGACCGGGCGGTGCGGCTGCCGGCGAACGCCACCGCCGCCGTCCGGCAGAGCAGCCTGCTCGGCGAGAAGTACGTGGCCCTGGCCCCGCCACCGGCCGAGCCGGCCCGGGGCGACCTCGCCGACGGCGACCTCATCCCGCTGTCCCGGACCACCCGCGGCGCCGAGGTGGAGGAGGTCCTCGCTGCCCTGGGCCTGCTGCTCAACGGCGGCGGCCTGGCCCAGCTGCGCACCATCAACGCCGAGCTGAACCGGGCCCTCGCCGGCCGCGAACCGGCGCTGCGGGACACCCTCACCCAGCTGGACACCTTCCTCGGCGGGCTGGACCGGCAGAAGGCCGACATCGTCCGCGCGATCGACGCCCTCGACCGGCTCAGCGGCCGGCTGGCCCGGCAGCGGCAGGTCGTCGGCGACGCCCTGGACTCCCTGGCCCCGGGCCTGACCGTCCTGGCCCGGCAACGGGCCCAGCTCACCGGCGCGCTCACCGCGCTGGGCCGGCTCGGCACCGTGGGCACCCGGGTGGTGGAGCGCAGCCGAGCGGACACCGTGGCCGCCGTGACGTCCCTGCAACCGATCCTGGAGCAGCTCGCCCGGGCCGGTGACGACCTGCCCAAGTCGCTGGACTTCATGCTCTCGTACCCGTTCCCGCCGAACGTGAGCGGCGCGATCGTCGGCGATTTCGTCAACCTGTCGATCACGGCCGACCTGGACGCCGCCACCATCCTGGCCAACCTGGTGGCCGCCGCGCCCGCGCCGGCGCCGCGGACCGCGCGGCCGGCGACCCCGAACGCGCCCCGGCCGCCCGCCGCCGGAGGCGACGGCCCGAATCGGCCCGGCACCAGGCCCGGCGGCGGCGTCCTGCCCGATCTGCCCGACCTGCCGCTGCTCAAGTGCCTGCCGGACCTGAAGGACTTCCCGGCCATCTTCACGCCGCCGAAGGAGTGCGACCTGCCGGAGGGCTGCAAGCTGCTCAAACCCGGCTCCACCGTGCCGCTCGGCGGGCTGCTGCTGCCCAAGGGCCTTGTGCCGCCCGGCACCGCGTTCCCCGCCGGCACCGAACTGCCCGACGGCACCGTGCTCACCAAGGAGTGCGTGCTCCCGCTGACCGGCGCCGTCACCGGCCAGATCGGCGACCTGACCGACGTGCTCGGGGGAGGGCTGATCCCGTGATCGGACGCACCGTGAAGCTCCAGGTGCTCGCCTTCGTGCTGGTGAGCATCCTCGGCGTCGGCTACGTCGGCGTCCGCTACGTCGGCCTCGGCGACCGGCTGCTGCACGCCGGCTACGTCGTCCACGTCGACCTGGCCCGCGCCGGAGGGCTGTTCGCCAACGCCCCGGTCACCTACCGCGGCGTGCCCGTCGGCCGGGTCACCGCGGTGGCCCTGCGCGGCGACGGGGTCCGCGCCGACCTGCGCCTCGACCGGGACGTCCGGGTCCCCGACGCGCTGCGCGCCGTGGTCGCCCAGCGCTCCGCCGTCGGCGAGCAGTACCTCGACCTGCGGCCCGAGCGCGACGGCGGGCCGTACCTGGCCGACGGGGCGGTCATCCCGGCCGACCGGACCGGCCTCCCGCTGGCCCCGGAGACCCTGCTGACCAACCTGGACGCGCTGGTCCGCTCGGTCGACCCGGACGATCTGACCGTGCTCGTCACCGAGCTGGGCACCGCGTTCGAGGGCAACGAGCAGGCCCTGGCCCGGATCCTCGACGCCGGGGACGCCCTGCTCACCGAGGCGGACCGGCGGCTGCCCGAGACGCTCGCGCTGATCCGCGACGCCCGGACCGTGCTGACCACCCAGGCCGAGTCCACCGAGGCGCTGCGCCGCTGGTCGGCCGGGCTGGCCCAGCTCGCCGCCACGGTCCGCTCCGCCGACCCGGACCTGCGGCGGCTGCTTGCCGGCGGACCGCCCGCCGGCACCGAGCTGCGGGCGCTGCTGCGCGGCCTGGAACCCGACGTCGGCGTGCTGCTCGGCAACCTGGTCACCGTCAACGGGATCGCCGCCCGGCGGCTGCCCGGCATCGAGCAACTGCTGGTGGTGTACCCGATCGCGGTGGCCGGCGGCTACACCGTCACCCCCGGCGACGGCACCGCCCACCTCGGCCTGGTGGTCAACCTAAGCAACCCGCCGTCCTGCGTCTACCGCGGGGGCGCCACCGCCTGCGACGCCGCCGAGCGCGCCGCCGGGGCGAGCGTGCGCGGCGCCGGGAACGCGCCCCGGCCCTCCGGCGCCGACCCCGCGCCACCGCCCGAGGCCGACGGGGGTGGCGACCCCGGGTACGACCCCGCCACCGGCCTGGTGCTCGGCGCCGACGGCCGCCCGTTGCAGTTCGGCGGCACCGGCGGCCAGTACCGCACCGCCGGGGCCCAGTCCTGGAAACAGCTGTTGCTCGCCGGGGTGACCCCGTGACCGACGTACCCGAGGAGGTGGCGGTGCCCAGCCGCAGGAACACCACGTTGAAGGTCATCAAGGGCGCGAAGGCGGGCGGCCCGACCGTGCCGCGCCGCCGCCTGGTCAACCGGGCGGTCCCCACTTCCGACGAGCCGATCGAGCGGGTGCTGGAACGGCTCGACCGGGAACCGGTCGAGGACCCCATCGAGGCCGGGGACCTCACCGTCGTCGGCGACCCGGCCGAGGTCGAGGACCTGCCCGAGCCCGACCCGGAGCCCGCCGAGCCGGACGCCGACGCCGAGCCGGCCGACACCGCCCCGCCCCGGCGGCGCCGGGCGCTCGTCGCGCTGCTCGTGCTGCTGCTGGCCGCGGCCGTGGCCGGCGCCGGCGTGCAGGGCCACCGCTGGTACGTCGACCGGGCCACCGACCAGGCCCGCCGGGAGGCCGTAGCCGCCGCCCGGCAGGCCGCGGTCAACTTCGTCTCGGTCAGCGCCGCCAGCGTCGACCGGGACCTGAGCCGGATCACCGCCGGCGCCACCGGGGACTTCAAGGACGAGTTCACCCGCGGCCAGGCCCAGGTCCGCGCCGCCGTCGTGGAGAACAAGGTCCAGTCCCAGGGGACCGTGCTGCGCGCCGGGCTCGTCTCCGGCGACCGGCGGCACGCGGTCGTGCTGGTGGCGGTCGACGCCACCGTCCGCAACGTCAAGTCGCCCGACGGGCGGCCGTCGCACTACCGGATCCAGCTCGACCTGGTCCGGGACCGGGACTCGGGGGACTGGCTCGTGACCAAGCTCCAGTTCGTCGGATGACCGACAGGAGGAGACCGATGCGCCTACCGACCGTCCTGCGTCGACCCCGGCCGCGGCCCGTGCCGCTGCTCGTCGTCGCGCTGTTGCTGGCCGCCGCCGTGGCGGTGGCCGGCTGGACCGCCGACCGCCGCGCCGACCAGCGCGACCAGGCTGTACGCCAGGCCCTGGCCACCGCCCCGGCCGCCGCCAAGGCCCTCTTCTCCTACGACTACCGCACCTTCGACGACAGCGTCGCCAACGGCCGCACCTTCGCCACCGGCGCGTTCGCCGACGAGTACGCGCAGACCACCACGGCGCTCAAGGCGACCGCCGCGAAGCAGCAGGCCGTGGTGCTCGCCGAGGTGTCCGCCACCGGCGTGGTCGACGCCCGGCCGGACCGGGTGGAGCTGCTGCTCTACCTCAACCAGTACCGGCGCAACGTCACCACGGCGGGGGAGAAGGTCGACCAGAACCGGGTGGTGCTCACCCTGGTCCCGGTGCATGGCGAGTGGAAGGTCGTCCAAGCCACCGCCATCTGACCGCGGCGGAGGCCGGCGGGGCGGTAGGGCAATTGGGAGCCGGCGGTTGACGGCCGAGAGGCCCGACACTAGCGTCAGGACTCGTAGGAAAGCCCTTTCCCGCAGGGAGGTGGCCATGACCGGACTGGCGCGCCGGGCTGGTTCCAGCCGGCATCAGCCCACCGGAAGCGAGCCCCGTCCCGTGCGCGAGGACACCCCACCGGTGACAGCGCCCGGCGATCGATCGGCGCCCCTCGGACCGCTTCCCGGCGGGGTCGGCGTCTCCCGGCTCCGCGTCTACGACACGGCGGCCCCGGACGGCGAGGTCGGCGGCACGCCGCACCTGCACCTGTGCTGCGCGGAGGCGTACGTGGTGACGGCCGGTTCGGGACGTGTGCAGACCCTCGCGCTCTCCGGGTACCGGGAGACGCCGCTGCGCCCCGGTGCCGTCGTCTGGTTCCCGCCGGGCACGATCCACCGGCTGGTCAACGACGGCGGCCTGGAGATCATCGTTCTCATGCAGAACAGTGGCCTGCCGGAGGCGGGCGACGCGGTGCTGACTCTCCCGCCGGAATTGCTGACCGATCCGGCGACGTACGCGGCCGCCGTGGCGCTGCCCGGCGGGGGCGCGCCCGGTACCGACCCGGCCGCCGCCTACGGCCGGCGTGACCTCGCCGTACGCGGCTTCGAGCGGCTACGGGCCACAGTGGTGGCCGGCGACCTCACCCCGCTGCGCGAGTTCCACGCCGCGGCGGTCCGCCTCGTCCAACCACATCTGGACAGCTGGCGGCAGCGATGGCGCGATGGCGCCGCGCGGGCCGTCGATGAGACCCGACTGCAGCTTGACGCGCTCGCCCGCGGCGAGGCGCCGCACTTCGCCGAGGCGGAGGTTCACCGGATCGCCGAGCCGCACGACCGTGGCCGGCTCGGCATGTGCGGCCTGCTCGACACCTATCCGGTGAGCTGACGCCGACCGGTGCGCGGATGTCCCAGCCAGATGCCGACGACCCAAAGAGGAGGGGATCCGCATGACGTGGCGATCCCGCCACACGTTCCTGTCCACCATGCTCGCAGCCGTCCTGACGATGACCGCGCTGGCCGCGCCGCCGGCCGTGGCTGCGAGCCCGGACGATTCGCGACCCGAGCAGGGACGGTACTACACCGGTGACTTCAAGATCAGCCTCAATCTCTACAGCTTCAACATCAACATGCAGGCGTGGCTGAAGAATCGGAAGACCGCCCCACCGATCGACACGCTGCAGGCGATCAGGTTCGC
This sequence comes from Micromonospora halotolerans, assembly GCF_032108445.1. NCBI lineage: Bacteria > Bacillati > Actinomycetota > Actinomycetes > Micromonosporales > Micromonosporaceae > Micromonospora > Micromonospora halotolerans. The sequence goes on from NZ_CP134876.1 coordinate 5,529,359, forward strand.
GAAGGAGGCCGGCTTCGACGCGGTCGACGTCACCTCCTACTACATCCCGGGGTTCGACTTCTACGAGATGCCCACCAAGCCGCGCGACGAGATCATGGACTACGCCCGGCAGATCAGGTCGCTCTGCGAGGAACTGGACATCGACATCAGCGGCACCGGCGCATCGAACGACTTCGCCAGCGCCGATCCGGCCCGCCGGGCCCTCGACCTCGAGCGGGTCAAGTTCTGGATCGACGTCGCCGCGGAGATGGGCGCACCTGTCATGCGCGTGTTCTCCGGCGTCGTCCCCGAGGACATCGACCAACTGGGCTGGGCCGGTGTCGCACAGCAGCGGGTCGTGCCTGCCCTTCAGGAACTGGCCGACTACGGCGCCGCGCGAGGGGTCGACCTCGGCCTGCAGAACCACGGTGACATGACCGCGACCGCCGAACAGACCATCCAGATCATGCAGTGGGTGAATCGGCCGAACATCGGAATCATCGACGACACCGGCTACTTCCGTCCGTTCGGCAGCGCCACGGGGCTGGACTACGACTGGTACGGCGACATCGCCAAGGTGCTGCCGCACACCAACAACTTCCAACTGAAGAAGAAGCCGGCCGGGGCGGAGACCGACGAGCTCATGGACCTGGAGCGCGTCTTCACGGACCTCCGGCTGAGCAGCTACCGCGGCTACGTTCCGCTGGAACTGCTGTGGGTGAAGGGGGAACCAGGCTATCCACGAGACCTCGACGAGCCGCCGTTCGCGCAGATCGAGGAGTTCTTCGCTCAGGTCAAGGACGCGATGCACGCCACACAGGATCCACCGTTCGACGGGATCCGTACCGAGCTCGACGTGCTCCGGCAATCGGGGGACCTGCAGCAGCCTGCCTACGCGTTGCTGACAAACACGACTCGACAGGCGGAGCACCAGTTCACGTCCGGGCACTCCAGCCAGTCGATCAGGTCACTGGAGGACTTCCTCCGGCGTCTCGACTCGGCAGCCTCGCGTGGTCAGGCCACCCCGACCGCCCGACAGCAGCTGGCTCACCGCGTGACCGCCCTGCACGACTCGTTCGTCGACGTGTTCTCCTGATCGCGTCGTCGAGGACGGTGCACGGCGAGTGGAAGGTCGTCCAGGCGACCGCCATCTGACCGGCGCGCTTGCCGGCGTCTGCTAGCAGTGGCGGTGTGTCCGTTCTCGACCATCCGCCCGCCGGCCCGCCCGGCCCACGCACGACCGACCCCGGAACCGGCCCGCACCCCGGTTCCGGGGTCGCCGTCCGGCGCGGGGAAGCAGCCGTTGCGCCGATGGACTCCTGCGCCGGCGCGACCAGAATGACCAGCGAGGCGGAGGCCGACACCCGCCCCTGGAACGCCGTGGAGGCCGTCGCATGAGCGGCTGGCAGCTGTCCGGCTACACGCCGGTCCGTCGGCTCGGCGCCGGTGCGTCGGGCAGCGTCGTGCTCGCCACCCACGACGCCACCGGCACCCCGGTCGCCATCAAGTACCTGGTCCGCGACATCGGCGCGGACTCCTCCTTCCGGACCGCGTTCCGGACGGAGGCGCGGCTCCTCGGCGAGATCGACGAACGGCATGTCAGCCGCCTCTACGAGTACGTCGAGTCCCCGCACGGCGCGGCCATCGTGATGGAGCTGGTCAACGGGGTCTCGCTGCGCCAGATGCTGCGGGCGCACGGCCCCACCACCCCCGAGGCGGCGCTGTGCGTGTTGAAGGGCTCGCTCACCGGCCTCGCCGCCGCGCACGCCCGCGGCGTGGTGCACCGGGACTACAAGCCGGAGAACGTGCTGGTCACCGGGGAAGGGCTGAGCAAGCTGGCCGACTTCGGCATCGCCATGCCGGTCGGCCAGGGCTCGGACACCACCGTCTCGGGCACCCCCCGCTACATGGCTCCCGAGCAGTGGACGGGCGCGCCGGCCAGCCCGGCGTGCGACATCTACGCGGCCACCGCCACCTTCTTCGAGTGCCTCACCGGCCGGCCCCCGTACGAGGGGCCGGACCTGTTCGCCCTGCGCGAGCAGCACGCCTCCGCGCCGATCCCGACCGACCCGGCCCCCGCGCCCGTGCACGAGCTGCTCTGGCACGGCATGGCCAAGCGTCCCGACGAGCGGCCCCAGCCCGCCCAGGTGTTCCTGGAGATCCTCGACCGGGTGGCCGGCGCCGGATACGGCGGGGAGTGGGAGGAGCGCGGGCTGCGCGAGCTGGCCCGCCGGGCCGCCCTGCTCGCCGCGCTCTGGCCGTTCCCCGACGGCGCGGGCGGCGCCACCAGCCTGGCCAGCACCACGCTCGGCGCGACGGCGGGACGCGGCGGCCGGTTCCGCCGGGGCCGCGCGCGGACCGCGCTGGCGGGTGTCGGCCTGGTCGCCGCCCTGCTGGCCGGCGGGGCCGGCTACAGCTACGCCGCCCACGACGACCCGGTCACCGCCGACGGCCCGACCGGCCCGGCCGTCGCCGGTGCCACGACCACCGACCCGGGCGGCGGCACCCCGACCGACCCGCCGGCACCGTCCGCGAGCGCCACCCCGTCCGCGTCGGCCACCCCGCCGGCGACGCCGAGCGCCAGCCCGAGCGGCTCCCGGTCCGCGACCCCCACCCGCCCACCGGTACGCACCAGCGCGCCCGCCCCGAGCCCGTCGACCAGCACCTCGCCGCCGCCACCCGACGTCACCGCTCCGGCCGTCGGCGGCGTCGCCGCCGATCCCGGGCAGCTCGAACCGGACGGCTGCCGGTACGGGTACAAGACCAGCACGGTCACGGCCACCGTCACCGACGACCGCAGCGGCCCGGCCGCCCTCAAGGTCACCTTCCGCTACACCCTGAGAGGCGCCACCGGCACGGGGTCGATGGCCTCGGCCGGGCGCGGCGTGTTCCGGGGCACCCTCGGCCCGCTGCCGGCGCCGAAGCAGAGCACCCGCATCCCGATCCAGGTCACCGCCGTCGACGGCGCCGGCAACGCGTCCACCTCGGCGTCCCCGGTGTACGTGACGCTCTACAACTACTGCACCCCCGGCTAGGAGTGGTGACCGTGCCCGCTGCCCAGACCCGCGCCGTGACCCGGGGACGGCCGTCGTGACCCGCCCCGAGGAGCCGACCGAGGCGCTGCCCACCCGGGCGCTGCCCACCGATCCCGGCGCGACCGTCGACCTGGGCCGCGGCGGCGCCGTGGATCCGGCCGACGCCACCGTTCACCTCGGCCCGGCGGACCGGACGGTGCACCTCGGCGCGGCGGAGCAGATCGCGCCGTTCGGCGTTCCGACCGTCGGCCCGCCGGGCGACCCGACCGTGCACTTCGGAGCGATGCCGGACCGGACCGCACAGTTTGGCGCCCCGGGCGCCGCCGAGCCGACCCTGCACTTCGGAGCGACGCCGGACCGGACCGGGCGGTTCGGCGCCCCGGGTGCCGCCGAGCCGACCGGGCACCACACCGCGTGGCCCCGGCAGCACCCGACCGGGCCGGCCACGGCGGCCGGTGGCGGGTCGACCGCCGGGGCGTACCGGGAGGCGACGGTGGACGCGCGGGCGGCGGGCGGGGCGCCGGCGCCCGGCGGGGAGCTGCGCTTCGGGCCTGGTGTCCCGGCCACCCCGCCGCCGGCCCCGGCCTGGCCGGCGATGCCTCCGGCGCGGCCGTCCCGCCCGGTCTGGCGCCGGGTCGTCTCGGTGCTGTCCACCCTGCTCACCGCGGCGCTGCTGGTGGTGGTCGGGCTCTACCTGTGGCAGCGGCTGCGCCCGCTGGAGGTCGAGGCAGTCACCGTGGCGGTGCCCCGGCCGCCCGGCGTGGCCTGCGACGTCACCGTCGACGTGGTGGCGACCGTACGGACCAACGGGCGCGGCGGCGTGATCCGCTACCAGTGGTTCCGCTCGGACGCCCCGCCGGGCGGCCTGCTCACCGAGCGGGTCGGCCGCGGCCAGCGGACCGCCACCCTCACTCTCCGGTGGACGATCAGCGGAGCCGGCGCGACCGTCGAGAGCGCCACCGTCAACATCGTCGAACCGTCGCCCCTGCAAGCCAGCACACAGATCCGCTACCGCTGCCCCGGGGGCTGACCGCGTTTCCCCGACGGCTGGTCAGGGTAGCTCGAGGCGAACCGACCCTGACTGTGTGCGTGGAGGCCCTTCGATGAGAGACAACTTCGGGGACGCGGTGGGCGACGCGTTCCGCTCGGTGATGCTGTTCCTGCCCAAGGCGGTCGCCTTCATCGCCATCCTGATCGTGGGCTGGCTGGTGGCGAAGGCCGTGCTGAAGATCGTGGACAAGGTCCTGGAGCGGGTCCACTTCGACCGGGCCGTCGAGCGCGGCGGCATCAAGACCGCCCTCGCGCGCTCGAAGTACGACGCCAGCGACATCGTCGCCAAGCTGGCCTACTACGCGGTGCTGCTGGTCACCCTCCAGCTCGCCTTCGGCATCTGGGGGCCGAACCCGATCTCCGACCTGATCGCCGGCGTCGTCGCCTGGCTGCCCCGGGCGTTCGTCGCCATCGTCATCGTGGTGGTGGCCGCGGCCATCGCCCGGGCGGTGAAGGACATCATCTCCAGCGCCCTCGGGGGTCTCTCCTACGGCCGGGTGCTCGCCAACATCGCCTCGGTGTTCATCCTCGGCCTCGGCGTCATCGCCGCGCTCAACCAGATCGGCGTCGCCACCACGGTGACCACCCCGGTGCTGATCGCCGTGCTCGCCACCGTGGGCGGCATCCTGGTCGTCGGGGTGGGCGGCGGTCTGGTCCGCCCGATGCAGAGCCGCTGGGAGACCTGGCTGGCCCGGGCCGAGGAGGAGTCGCGGACCATCGCCACCCACGCCCGGGCGTACCAGGCCGGGCGGCGGGACGTCGAGGCACGGTTCGGCGGGACGCCCGGCCCGTACGCCGAGGCCGAGCTGACCCGGCCGGTGGCCGGCGAGAGCGAGGCGGACCGGACCCAGCCGGTCGCCCCGTACGGGGCTGCGGAGCCGACCCAGCCGGTCGCCCCGCACGGCGCGGCGGAGCCGACCCAGCCGGTGCCGGCGTACGCCGACCCGGACCGCACCCAGCCGACCACCCCGCGGCAGCCGACGGCCGAGCAGGCCGCGGACAACGAGGCCACGATGGTCATCCCGCAGGCGGACGTGGACCGGTCCCGCCGCTGACCGACCGACCTCCGACCGGGGTGGGGCCCTTCCGGGTCCCACCCCGGTCCGTGTGCGTGGGGCGGCGCGGGGGCCGGGCGCCCGGTTACGATCGGCACGTGCACTGGCGACATTGATGCCCTGCCGAGGGTCGAGCCCGCGGGCCACCGCGGACACCGCACATCCGGTGTCCGTCACGTCCCCGTGGGAAGGTCCCCATGCTCGCCGTCTCCGCGCGCGTGCCCGCCGAGCGCCGGCTCGCCGTCACGCTCTACGCCTACGCGTTCCTCACCGACCTGGTCCTGCTCTACCCGGTCTACACGCTGCTCTTCGCCGACACCGGGCTGTCGGTCGGGCAGATCTCCTCGCTCTTCGTCCTCTGGTCGGCCGCCGGCATCCTGCTGGAGGTGCCCTCGGGCGCCTGGGCCGACGCGGTCTCGCGGCGGCTGCTGCTGTGCCTCGCCCCGCTGCTGACCGCCGCCGGCTTCGCTCTCTGGGTGCTCGTCCCGTCCTACCCGGCGTTCGCCGCCGGCTTCCTGCTCTGGGGCGCGGGCGGCGCACTGCGCTCCGGCGCCCTGGAGGCGCTGGTCTGGACCGAGCTGGACCGGCTCGGCGCCGCCGGCCGGTACGCCCGGCTGGCCGGCCGGGCGAGGACCGCCGAGCTGCTCGGGGTGGTCGGCGCCATGGGGCTGGCCGCGCCGGTGCTGGCCCTCGGCGGCTACCCGGCCGTGGGTGCCGCGAGCGTGGCGGCGTGCCTGGCCGCCGCGGCGGTCGCCACCCGGTTCCCCGAGCACCGGGCGCCGGGAGCGGTGCGTCACCGCCAGCCCGGCACGCAGCAGGCCGCCGGCGACCGGCCCGGCACGGGCCAGGCCGGCACGGACCAGCCCGGCTTGCAGCAGCCCGGCGGCGACCGGCCCGGCACGGGCCAGGCCGGCGGCGACCGGCGCGACGCGGACGAGCCCGGCTGGCTGGGCAGCCTTCGCGGCGGGCTGGCCGAGGCCCGCGCCGACCGGTCGGTGCGGGCGGCGCTGCTGCTGGTGCCGGCGGTCGCCGCCGTGTGGGGCGGCCTGGACGAGTACACGCCGCTGCTGGCCCGCGACACCGGGGTCTCGGCGGCCACCGTGCCGCTGCTGCTCCTGCTGGTCTGGGCCGGCACCACCGTGGGCGGGCTGCTGGCGCCGGTGGGGGAGCGGCTGACCGACCGGGGCTTCGCCGCGCTGCTGGCCGGCGCCGCGCTGGCCCTGGCCGCGGGCGCCCTGCTCCGTCACCCGGCCGGGTTCGTCCTGGTGGGCGTCGCGTTCGCGGCGTTCCAGCTCGCCACCGTGCTGGCCGACGTCCGGCTGCAGGCCCGGATCAGCGGGCCCGACCGGGCGACGGTCACCTCGGTGGCGGGGATGGCCACCGACGTGACGATCATCGCGGTCTACGCCGGGTACGGCCTCGTGGCGGGCGCCGCCGGCCACGCGGTGGCGTTCGCGGTGGCCGTGCTGCCCTACCTGCTGCTGGCCGGCCGCCTGGCCAGCCGCGGTCCCGCCCGCCAAATCCGGGCGAATAGGTCGTTGCCCGAAAATACCGGTGTTTCCTGATTACGGTATGGGCGGAAGTGGCCGGCGCCGGTCGTCCCCGGGCGGCCTGGCGATCGGCGTGGGCTGGTCGGGACGGAGGCGACGCGGCGTGACGATGGAAGCAGAGCGCACCCTGCGCGACGAGGAGCTGGCCGGGCTGGCCGACCTCGCCGCCCAGCTCCGGATCGACTCGATCCGGTGCAGCACCCGGGCCGGCTCGGGCCACCCCACGTCGAGCCTGTCCGCGGCCGACCTGCTCGCGGTGCTGATCTCCCGCCACCTGCGCTACGACTGGTCCTACCCGGGCAACCGGGCCAACGACCACCTGATCTTCTCCAAGGGCCACGCCTCGCCGCTGCTGTACGCGGTCTTCCGGGCGACCGGCGCGATCAGCGAGCAGGAGCTGCTGGAGTGCTACCGCCAGTCCGGCTCCCGCCTCCAGGGTCACCCCACCCCGGCCCTGCCCTGGGTGGACGTCGCGACCGGCTCGCTCGGCCAGGGGCTGCCGGTCGGCGTCGGCGTCGCCCTGGCCGGGCGGTACCTGGACAAGCTGCCGTTCCACGTCTGGGTGCTCTGCGGCGACAGCGAGACGGCCGAGGGCTCCATCTGGGAGGCCCTGGACAAGGCCGGCCACTTCGGGCTGCGCAACCTCACCGCGATCGTGGACGTGAACCGGTTCGGCCAGCGCGGGCCGACCGAGCTGGAGTGGGACCTGGACACCTACCGCCGGCGCGTCGAGGCGTTCGGCTGCCGTCCCATCGTGGTCGACGGGCACGACCTGGCCGCGATCGACGAGGCGTTCGGGCAGGCCCGGGAGGCGACCGGCCCGACGGTGGTGCTGGCCCGGACCGTCAAGGGCAAGGGCGTGCCGGAGATCGAGAACCGGCCGGACTGGCACGGCAAGGCCCTCGAAGCGGACCAGGCCGAGCGGGCCGTCCAGGCCCTCGGCGGGGTGCGGCAGATCCGGGTCGCCGGACCGCGGCCCGCCGCCGCGCCGCCGGCCCCCGCCGCCGCCGGGCCGCCACCGGAGCTGCCCCGGTACGAGAAGGGGACGAAGGTGGCCACCCGCAACGCGTACGGGGACGCGCTGCGCGCGCTGGGCGTCCGGCCGGACGTGGTGGTCCTCGACGGCGAGGTCAGCGACTCGACCCGGGCGGACAAGTTCGCCGAGGCGTACCCGGACCGCTTCTTCGAGATGTTCATCGCCGAGCAGCAGCTGGTCGCGGCCGCGGTGGGCCTGCGGGTCCGTGGTTACCGGCCGTTCGCGGCCACCTTCGCCGCGTTCCTGTCCCGCGCCTACGACTTCATCCGGATGGCCGGCATCTCGCGGGCCGACATCGCCCTCGCCGGCTCGCACGCGGGGGTGGAGATCGGCCCGGACGGTCCCTCCCAGATGGGGCTGGAGGACCTCGCCGCCCTGCGCGCCGTGCACGGGTCGACGGTGCTCTACCCGAGCGACGCCGTCTCCTGCGCGGCCCTGGTCGCCGCCATGGCCGACCGGGAGGGCGTCAGCTACCTGCGCACGACCCGCGGCAAGTACCCGGTGCTCTACGACAACGGGGAGGACTTCCCGGTCGGCGGCAGCAAGGTGCTGCGCGACGGGACCGACGTGGCGCTCATCGGCGCCGGGGTGACCGTGCACAACTGCCTGGCGGCCGCCGACGAGCTGGCCCGCGAGGGCATCGACGCCCGGGTGATCGACCTCTACTCGGTGAAGCCGGTCGACCGGCAGCGGCTGCTCGACGCCGTGCGGGACACCGGCGGCCGGTTGGTGGTGGTCGAGGACCACTACCCGCAGGGCGGGCTGGGTTCCGCCGTGCTGGAGGAGCTGGCCGACCTGGCCGAGCCGGTGCGGGTCAGCCACCTGGCCGTACGCGGGCTGCCCGGCTCCGGAACCCCGGCCCAGCAGATGGACCGGGCGGGCATCGGCGCCTTCGCCATCGTCGGCGCGGCGCGCGCCCTGGCCTGACGGCTCCCCGGCGCGTGAACCGGCCGCGCCGGCCTCCGGCTCACCGTCGCAGCCGGATCTCGGCCGGATCGCGGTCGCTGCGCAGGCCCTTCCAGGAGGGGTGGCGCAGTCGGCCGTCGGGTGTCCACGACCGGAAGGTGACGTCACCGACCAGCACGGGGTCGACCCAGATGGCGTGCCGGGCGTGCTCGCGCGGCACCGGGGCGGCGAAGGGCGGGTCCGGCCGGGTCAGCGGCTCCAGGCGGCCGGCCAGGTCGCGCAGCACGGCCTGGGTGAAGCCGGTCCCCACCTGCCCGATGTAGTGCAGCCGGTCGTGCTCGTCGTACCCGCCGAGCAGCAGGGATCCGATGGCGCCGGACCGCCGGCCGGAGCCCGGCTTCCAGCCGCCCACGATCACCTCGACAGTCTCGTTGAGCGGCACCTTGACCCACGCCGCGCCCCGCCGGCCCGGCTCGTACGGCGACCGGAGCTGCTTGGCGACCACCCCTTCCAGTCCGAGGTCGGCCGCCGCCGTGGCCAGGTCCCGGCCGGCCTCGCCGGTCCAGTAGGGCGGCGTCTCGACGGTCTCGCCGCTGAGCCCCAGCCCCTCCAGCGCGGCGCGCCGCTCGGTGTACGGCAGAACGGTGGTGTCCCGACCGTCGAGGTGCAGCAGGTCGAACAGGTAGTACCGGACCGGGGTCGAGGCGACCAGCGCGGCGGCCGGCGCCCGGACGTGCATCCGTCGCTGGAGCGCGGAGAAGCTGGGCCGGCCGCCGGCGTCGAGCGCCACGATCTCGCCGTCGAGCACCGCCCGCCGGCCGGCCAGGAGGTCGGCGAGCTCGCCCAGCTCCGGGTACGCCCGGGTGACGTCCCGGTCGTTGCGGCTGAGCAGCCGCAGCCCACGGTTGACGTACGCGACCGCCCGCACGCCGTCCCACTTGAACTCGTAGGCCCAGCCGGGCCCGGTGGGCAGCGCGCCGAGCCCGGCGAGCATCGGCGGCACGAGCGTCGGCATCCTGGCGGCCACGTCCCGATCCTGGCCGTCGCGGCCCGGCGCGACGCCGGTTTCCCGGCTTTCGCCTGAACGGCGGTCGTTTGTGGTGGTCGCCTGCGGGTAGCCACGCGGTCTCCGGGACGGAAGGACCGACGATGGCGGAGCTGGAGTTCGTGGCGAAGGTGGCCGCTCGGGCGGGCCTCCCGGCCGACACCGCGCGATCCCTGACCGAGGCCACCCTGCGCACCCTCGCCGAGCGGATCAGCGGCGGCGAGGCGGCGGACCTGGCCGACCACGTGGCGCACGAGCTGCGACCGCTGCTGGCCCGGGCCCGTCCCGAGGAGCCGGAGGCCTTCGGGTACGACGAGTTCCTGCGCCGGGTGGCCGACCGTGCCGGCACGGCGCCGGATCTGGCCGAGCGCGGCGCGCGGGCCGTGCTGCAGACCCTGCACCGGGTGGTCGGGCACGTCGAGTTCGAGCAGGCCCTGGCCGAGCTGCCGCGGGAGATCGGGGCGCTGGCCCAGCCGGTGCCCCGCACGCCCTGACCGGGTCAGTGCGGGACGAAACACGCGCCGGTGGCTCCACCGGGGGCGGCCGGCCGGCCACTACCGTGGGCTGATGGCCGCCCTGAGCTTCGACCGCCACCGCGCCGAGATCGTCGCCCAGAGCGACCTGCTCCGTACCCACCTCGACCGCGCCGACCTCACCACGCCCGTCGCCTCCTGCCCGGGCTGGAACGTCGGCCAGCTGGCCCGGCACCTCGGCGGCGGTCAACGCTGGGCGGCCGAGGTGGTGCGCACGCGTGCCGAGCGGCCGCCGTCGGACACCCACTTCCGCGACCTGTCCCCGTACGCCGACGAGGAGCCGGCGGTGGTCGGCCCCTGGCTGGTGGAGGGCGCCGCCGCGCTGGCCGACGCGCTCGGTGCGGCGGGGCCCGACGTGGCCACCTGGACGCCGCTGGCGGTGCCGGCCGCGGGGGTGTTCTGGGCGCGGCGGTTCGCCAACGAGACGCTGCTGCACCGCGCCGACGCCGCCCTCGCGCTGGGCGTGGACTTCGCCGTCGACCCGGCGGTGGCGGTCGACGCGCTGGACGAGTGGCTGGAGCTGGGCTCCCTGCCGCAGATGCTGGACTTCTACCCGCACCGGCGCGACCTGCTCGGCCCCGGGCGCACCCTGCACCTGCACGCCACCGACGTGCCCGCCGAGCTGGGCGCCGAGTGGCTGGTGGACCTCACGGGGGACACCCTCGCGTGGCGGCGGGCGCACGAGAAGGCGACCGTGGCGGTCCGCGGCCCGGTGACCGAGCTGCTGCTGATGGTCTACCGGCGGCGACCGGTCGACCCGGCGGTGGTCGAGGTCCTCGGCGACGGGAAGCTGCTGGACCTCTGGCTGGATCGGGTCGCGTTCGGCTGAGCGTCGGGCGGGTGTCAGCTCAGCCGACGGGTTCGGTGGTCTGCTCCCACAGCGACTTCATCTCGTCGAACGCCTGCTCCATGATCTGCACCATGGCCCGGCGGGCCGCGTCGCCGTCGCGGCGCTGCAGCGCCGAGGCCACGTCGGCGTGCAGCTGCAACGCCTGCTGGTCCGGGTGGTGCGGCATGAGGTGGTAGTGGTGCCGGCCGGTGAGCACCTCGGCGACCAGTTCCCGGAGCTTGCCGAACATCTCGTTGCCGGAGGCGGCGAGGATCCGCCGGTGGAACTCGATGTCCAGGCGCAGGAAGCGGTCCTCGTCCCCGGCCTGCCCGGCGGCCCACATCTTCGCCGCGATCCCGACCAGGTCGCTGGCGTCGTCGGGGGAGATCCGGACGGCGGCCAGCCAGGCGGCGTGCGGCTCGACCGCGGTCCGCAGCTCGGTGATCGAGCGGAGCTGGGCCATCCGGCCGGCGGAGGCGAGCCGCCAGCGGATCACCTGCGGGTCGAAGACGTTCCACGCCTCGGCGGGACGGATCAGGACGCCGACCCGGCGGCGCGTCTCGATGAGGCCCATCGACGCGAGCACCCGGAGGACCTCGCGGATCACCGACCGGGAGACCGCGTACCGCTCGACGAGTTCGTCGATGTTGAGCACGGAGCCGGCGGCCAGCTCGCCGCCGCAGACGGCCGTGCCGAGTTCGTCGAGCACGCGGGCGTGCAGCCCGGTCTCGCCCCCGGAGGAGGAGTGATCCACGCGTCGGAGCATATCAGTTGGTGATCAACCCTTGAATAAGTCAGCTTATTCGACCTAGCATCCCGTGGTTAAGCGGACGTTACAGCGTTGTGGCGCTCTTCCCCCGGGGCGGCGACCACGAGAAAAGGAGAGATGACGTGCGACGTCGATCGATATTCGGTACGTCTCTGGCCGTGGTTGCCGCCATGGGTCTGGCCGCCTGTGGCGGCGGTGGCGACGACAGCGGCGCGTCCAAGACGGTGCGCGTGACCCTGGCGAACCACGTCTGGACGGAGAACATCAAGGCGGCCCTGCCCGAGTTCGAGAAGCAGACCGGGCTCAAGGTCGAGATCACCCAGCTCGGCGAGGACCAGCTCTCCGACCAGTACAACGTCAAGCTCAACGCCGGCTCGTCCGACCTCGACGTGATGATGTACCGCCCCCTCCAGGAGGGGAAGCTCTTCGCCAAGAACAAGTACCTGGCCGACCTGTCCGACCAGGTCAAGTCCAACAAGGACTGGGACTACTCCGACTTCCAGCCCAGCCCGGTCGAGGCCACCACGTACGAGGACAAGCCGGTGGGCGTGCCGATCATCACCGAGCAGGAGGTCCTGTACTACCGCAAGGACCTGCTCGCCAAGGCCGGCCTGAGCGCCCCGCCGAAGACCCTCGACGAGCTGAAGGCCGCCGCCGCGAAGATCAAGGCCAGCGTTCCGGGCACCGCGGGCTTCGTGGCCCGGACCGGCAAGTCGCCGGCGGTCACCCAGTTCTCCAGCTTCCTCTACAGCTTCGGCGGTGACTTCGTCGACGGCAGCGGCAAGGCGACGGTCAACAGCGACGCCGCCAAGCAGGCGTACGCCTTCTACGGCGGCCTGATCAAGGACTCGGGCCCGGCCAACGTCAGCACCGACATGAGCTGGCCCGAGGCGATGGCCATCTTCACCCAGGGCAAGGCCGCCTTCTACACCGAGGCCAACTCGCTCTACAAGAACGCCACCGACCCGGCCAAGTCCAAGGTGTCCGACACCGTCGGCTTCGCGCCGTTCCCGGCCGGCCCGGCCGGCTCCAAGCCGTACAACATCCCCTCCTGGGCGCTGGGCGTGAACGACGCCTCGAAGAACAAGAGCAACGCCTGGAAGTTCATCGAGTGGGCCACCGGCAAGGAGCAGACCCTCGCTCAGCAGAAGGCCGGCGTGCCGGGCGCGCGCACCTCGGTCTGGGCCAACCCGGAGGGCACCGCGAACTACCCGAAGGACCTGGTCGAGGCCATCGCCGCGAGCACCAAGGACGGCGTCGCCCACGACCGGCCCGTGGTCGTGAAGGTGGGCCAGGCCCGCGAGCTCGTCGGTCAGCCGATCGTCGACGCGATCACCGGCAAGGACGCGGCGGCCGCCGCCGACACCGCCAACGAGGCCTTCCAGAAGTTCCTGGACGACGAGGCCAAGTAGCACGCGCGCGGGTGGTGGGGCGGCCCGCCCCGCCACCCGCGTACCCCTGTCGGTCCGCCCACCCCGGAGATCTCATGGCAACCGTCACCACCACCCGCCGCGCGCCCGGCGGCGCCGGCGTCATGCCGGACACGCCCGGCTGGGCGCGTTGGGCCAACGACCACCGCAAGTGGCTCTTCGCCGCGCCGGCGATGATCTTCGTCGCCGCGCTGATCGTGATTCCGTTGGGCTGGACCGCCTGGCTCAGCCTCACCGACGCCGAGGGGTCCGTCCGCGCCGAGAGCGAGTTCGTGGGCTTCCAGAACTACCTCGACGTGCTGTCGGACACCGACCGGTTCTGGCCGGCCGTCGGCCGGACCGCCGCCTTCACCGTCGTCGCGCTGCTGTTCGAGGTGGTGCTCGGGATGGCCGTGGCGCTCCTGCTCTGGCGGCCCTTCAAGGGCCAGAAGTGGGTCCGGGTCGCCATCCTCATGCCGCTGGTCGCCACCCCGGTCGCGGTCGGCATGATGTGGCGGCTCATCTTCGACCCGAACATCGGCCTGGCCAACCAGGTGCTCGGCTGGTTCGGCATCGGCCCGCAGCCGTGGCTCGCCGGCCAGCACTCCGCGCTGCCCACCACCATCTTCATCGACGTGTGGCAGTGGACGCCGATGGTGGTGCTGATCCTGCTCGCCGGTCTGACCTCGCTCTCCGACGAACCGCAGGAGGCGGCCCGGATCGACGGCGCCAGCACCTGGCAGCGGTTCCGGCACGTCACCCTGCCGCTGCTGATGCCCACGGTGATCGTCGCGATCCTGCTGCGCGGCATCGACGCGCTGAAGACCTTCGACATCCTCTACGCCACCAAGGGCCGCGGCGGCGGCTCCTTCCACGAGGTGGAGACCCTCAACGTGTACGCCTACGGGCTGAGCTTCGACTACAACGAGTACGGCGTCTCCTCCACCGTCCTCATCCTCTTCTTCCTGATCATCATCGGGGCGATGTGGGCCCTGACCGCGCGGCGCAAGGGGGCCAGGCGATGAAGGCCAGTCCGTCGTACCGGGTGTTCCGGGTGGTGGCCCTCGTCGTCGTGGTGCTGGCGCTGGTCACGCCGCTGTTCTGGATGATCGCCGCGTCGTTCAAGACCAACGTGGACATCTACGACACCGGCAAGGCGCTGGTCTTCTCGCCCACCCTGGACAACTACGCGACCGTGCTCAAGCAGTCGCACTACGTCCAGTTCATCGGCAACAGCCTGTGGGTGGCGTTCGCCGCCACCGTGCTGTCGCTGCTGCTCGGCGTGCCGGCCGCGTACTCGATGAGCCGGTTCAACATGCGGAAGTCGGCCCTCGTGGTGCTGATGGCCCGGGTCATCCCCGGCGTCTCGCTGCTGGTGCCCTGGTACTACGTCTTCTCGAACCTGCAGCTGGTCGGCGGCTTCACCGTGCTGATCCTCAGCCACATGTTCGTCTCGCTGCCGTTGATCGTCTACATCATGATGGGCTTCTTCGACGGCCTGCCGCAGGAACTGGAGGAGGCGGCGCTGGTCGACGGGCTCACCCACATCGGCGCGTTCCGCCGGGTCACCCTGCCGCTGTCCGTGCCGGGCATCGCCACGGCCGGCATCCTGTCCTTCATCTTCTCCTGGAACAACTTCATGTTCGCCCTGGTCCTCTCCGGCGCGGACACCAAGACCCTGCCCGTGGCGATCTTCGACTTCGTCGGCTACGCCAGCATCGACTGGGGCGGCCTCATGGCCGCGGCCACCGTGGTCACCCTGCCGATCATGGTGATCGCCCTGTTCGTGCAGAAGTACGTGGTCTCCGGCCTGACCGCCGGCGCGACGAAGGGCTGAGCACCGTGACCACCATCGCGCGCGTCGAGACCTTCCTGGTGGCGCCCCGCTGGCTCTTCGTCCGGGTGGAGACCGACTCCGGGATCGTCGGCTGGGGCGAGGCCACCTGCGAGGGCCGCTCGGAGACCGTCCGCGCCGCGGTCGAGCAGCTCGCCGAACTGCTGGTCGGCCGCGACGCCCTGCGCATCGAGGACCACTGGCAGGTGCTGACGAAGGGGTCGTTCTACCGGGGCGGGCCGATCCTGGCCAGCGCCGTGGCCGGCCTCGACCAGGCGCTCTGGGACATCGCCGGCAAGCACTGGGGCGCGCCCGTGCACCAGCTGCTCGGCGGCCCGGTCCGGGACCGGATCCGGGTGTACGGCTGGGTCGGCGGCGACGAGCCCGGCGAGGTCCGTGACCAGATCGGCGCCGCCCTCGACACCGGACTGACCGCGGTCAAGATGAACGCCTCCGGCCGGATGAGCGCCGTGGCCTCGGTGGCCGAGATCGACGCCGTGGTCCAGCGGGTGGCCGCCGCCCGCGAGGTGCTCGGCGACCACCGGGACGTCGCGGTCGACTTCCACGGCCGGTTCAGCCTGGCCAGCGCCCGCCGGGTCGCCCCGCTGCTGGAGCCCTACCGGCCGTTCTTCCTCGAGGAGCCGGTGGTACCGGAGAACTCGCACCTCATCGGGGAGTTCGTCCGCTCCACCACTACGCCGGTGTCCACCGGGGAGCGGCTCTACAGCCGGCAGGAGTTCCTGCCCGTCCTCCAGGCCGGCATCGCGGTCGCCCAGCCGGACCTCTCGCACGCCGGCGGCATCACCGAGGTCCGCAAGATCGCCGCGCTGGCCGAGGTGTACGACGTGCAGCTCGCCCCGCACTGCCCGCTCGGCCCGATCGCCCTCGCGGCCTGCCTCCAGGTCGGCTTCGCCACGCCGAACTACCTGATCCAGGAGCAGAGCATCGGCATCCACTACAACCTCGGCGCCGAGGTGCTCGACTACTGCCTCGACAAGACGCCACTGACCTTCGTGGACGGGTACGTCGAGCGGCTCACCGCGCCCGGTCTGGGTATCGAGATCGACGAGGCGGCGGTGCGCGCCGCCGACAAGCGCGGCCACGCCTGGCGCAGCCCCCTGTGGCGGCACCGGGACGGCTCCTACGCGGAATGGTGACCATGACCCTCGACCTCACCGCCGAACTCGCCGCCACCCGCCTGCTGGCGGTCATCCGCGGCACCGACCCGGCCGCCGCGATCGCCACCGGCACCGCCCTGCTCGCCGAGGGCGTCCGCGTGGTCGAGGTGGCCCTGACCACGCCCGGCGCCCTGGACGCCATCGCCGCGATCCGGGCCGCCGCCCCGCCCGGCTCCCTGGTCGGCGCGGGCACCGTGCTCACGCCGGCCGCCGTCGCCGACGTGGCCGCGGCCGGCGCGCAGTTCGTCGTCACCCCGGCCGTCGTCGACTCGATCGGCGAGGCGGCCCGCCGTGGGCTCCCGGTGGCCGCCGGGGCGCTCACCCCGACCGAGGCGTACGCGGCGGTCCGGGCGGGAGCCGCCGCCGTGAAGCTCTTCCCGGCCTCGCTGGGCGGCCCGGCGTACCTCAAGGCGCTGCGCGACCCGTTCCCGGACATCCCGTTCGTCGCGGTCGGCGGGGTGGGGCTGGCCGAGCTGCCCGGCTACCTCGCCGCCGGGGCGATCGCCGTGGGCGTCGGCGGCCCGCTGGTCGGCGACGCCGCCTCCGGCGGCGACCTCGACGCCCTGCGCGAGAGGGCCCGGTCCTACCTCGCCGCCGTCTCGTGAGCGGCGTCGACCTGCTCACCTTCGGCGAGGCGCTGGTCTCGCTGCGGTCGACCGGGCCGCTCACGACCGGTGGCCCGCTCACCCCGCACCTGGCCGGGGCCGAGGCCAACGTGGCGATCGGGCTGGCCCGGCTCGGTCACCGGGCGGCCTTCGCCGGCCGGGTCAGCGACGACGAGCTGGGCGGCTTCCTGCTGCGCCAGCTCCGCGCCGAGGGCGTCGACGTGACCCACGTGGTCCGTGACCCCGAGCGCCCCGCCGGGCTCATGTTCCTGGAGCGGCGCACCGCCGACCTGACCCGGGTGCTCTACCAGCGGGCCGGCTCGGCCGGATCGGCGCTGGGCGTCGACGACCTGCGGCCCGCCCTGGCGGCCGGCGCCCGGGTGCTGCACCTCACCGGGATCACCCCGGCGCTCTCCGCGGGCGCCCGGGAAGCCGCCGCATGGGCGGCCGAGACCGCCGCGCGGGCCGGGACGCTGGTCTGCCTGGACGTCAACCACCGGGCGAAGCTGTGGTCCCGGGACGCCGCACGGGCCGTGCTCACCCCGCTCGCCGGGCACGCCTCGGTCGTGGTCGCCTCGGCCGACGAACTGGACCTGGTCGGCGCGCCCGGCGCGGACGAGGAGACCGTGGTGGCCGGGCTGCTCGCCCGGGGCGTGTCGACCGTGCTCGTGAAGCTCGGCGGCGACGGCGCCCGGGCGTACACCCCCGACGGCCGCCGGGACGCGGCGGCGCTGCCCGTGACGGCGGTCGACACCGTCGGCGCGGGGGACGCCTTCACGGCCGGCTACCTCTCCGGCCACCTGGACGGGCTCGACCTGGCCGGGCGGCTGCGCCGCGCCGTCACCCTCGGCGCCTTCGCCGTCGCCGGAGCGGGCGACTGGGAGGGCCTGCCGCGCCGGGACGAGCTGTCCCTCCTGGACTCCCGGCAACCCGGCGACACCCTTCGCTGACCCACCCCGAGAAAGGCACGCGCGTGAAGATCGTCGCAGCGGACGTGATCGTCTCCAGCCCCGACCGCAACTTCGTCACCCTGAAGATCACCACCGACGAGGGCCTCACCGGGCTGGGCGACGGCACCCTCAACGGCCGGGAGCTGGCCGTCGCGTCCTACCTGGCCGACCACGTCGTCCCCCTGCTGATCGGGCGCGACCCGCACCGCATCGAGGACACCTGGCAGTTCCTGTACCGGTCGGCCTACTGGCGGCGCGGGCCGGTCACCATGGCCGCCATCGCCGCCGTCGACGTGGCGCTCTGGGACATCAAGGCCAAGGCCGCCGGGATGCCGCTCTACCAGCTCCTCGGCGGCGCCTCCCGGACCGGGATCATGGCCTACGGGCACGCGTCCGGCCGGGACCTGCCCGAGCTGTTCGACTCCATCCGCGCGCACCTGGAGCTGGGCTACCGGTCCATCCGGGTGCAGACCGCGGTGCCCGGCATCAACGCCGTGTACGGCGTCGCCGCCCAGCCCAGCATCGACGGCAAGCGGTACGACTACGAGCCCGCCCAGCGCATCCCGCTGCCCGCCGAGGAGGACTGGGACACGCGCGCCTACCTGCGGCACCTGCCCGCCGTGTTCGAGGCGGTCCGCGGCGAGTTCGGCCCCGAGCTGCCGCTGCTGCACGACGGCCACCACCGGATGACCCCCATCCAGGCCGCGAAGCTGGGCAAGGCGCTGGAGCCGTACGACCTGTTCTGGCTGGAGGACTGCACCCCGGCGGAGAACCAGGAGGCGCTGCGGCTGGTCCGCCAGCACACCACCACCCCGCTGGCCATCGGCGAGGTCTTCAACACCCTGTGGGACTACCAGACGCTGATCCGCGACCAGCTCATCGACTACGTCCGGTCCGCGGTCACCCACACCGGGGGCATCACGGCCATGCGCAAGCTGCTCGACTTCGCGGCCCAGTACCAGATCAAGTCCGGCATCCACGGCCCCACCGACATCTCGCCGGTCGGCATGGCCGCCGCGCTCCACCTGGACCTGGCCATCCACAACTTCGGCATCCAGGAGTACATGCAGCACGGCCCGCTCACCAACGAGGTGTTCCGGCAGTCCTTCACCTTCACCGACGGCTACCTGCACCCGGGCGACCGGCCCGGCCTCGGCGTGGAACTCGACGAGGAGGCGGCCGCCCGGTTCCCGTACCAGCCGGCGTACCTGCCGTTCAACCGGCTCAAGGACGGCACCGTCCATGACTGGTGACCGGCCGCCCACCCGGCACGTCGTGGTGATGGGCGTGTCCGGCGCGGGCAAGACGACGGTGGCCCGGGGCATCAGCGAGCTGACCGGCCTGCGGTTCGCCGAGGCCGACGAGTTCCACTCGGCCGCCAACGTGGCCCGGATGCGCGCCGGCGTGCCGCTCGACGACGCGGACCGCTGGCCGTGGCTGCGCGCCCTGGCCGGGTGGATGGCGGACCGGCACGCCGAGGGGATCTCCACCGTGCTGACCTGCTCGGCGCTGAAGCGCGCGTACCGGGACGTGCTGCGGCAGGGGTCGGCGGAGGTGGAGTTCCTGCACCTGGACGGGACCGCCGAGCTGATCCGGGACCGGCTGGACCGGCGGGTGGGGCACTACATGCCGGCCAGCCTGCTGGACTCGCAGCGGGCCATCCTGGAGCACCTGGAGCCGGACGAGGCCGGCGTCGTGCTCCAGGTGGCGGCGCCGCCGGACGAGCTGGTCCGGGCGGCGGTCACCCGGCTCCGCCTGCCGGTGCGCGCCGGGATCGCCGGCGCCTGACGGGCACCCGCGGGCCGGCGGGGCGGACCCCGCCGACCCGCGGTCAGTCGGGTGACGCGTCCAGGTAGACCCAGCGGCCGTCCTCCCGGACGAACCGGCTGTGCTCGGCCACCGTGCCGGGCCGGCCGGCCTCCCGGTAGTGCGCGCGGAACCGGACCGTGCCCTCGGTGTCGAACAACCCGCCACGGCCCGTGTCGAGCACCTCCAGCCGGGTCCACCGGGTGCCGGGGTCCAGCTCCAGCCGCGGCGGGCGGGTGGTCGAGTGCCAGGTGCGCAGCAGGTGCGCGGCGTCGCCCACCGCGAAGGCGCTGTACCGGGAGCGCATCAGCGCCTCGGCGGTCGCCGCCGGCGCGACGCCCCGGTGGACCGGGCCGCAGCAGTCGGCGTACGGCAGGCCGGAGCCGCACGGGCAGGGTCCGCTGGTCGGATCGTCCGCGCTCCGGCGGGCACCGCGTTTCGCCACCCGGTCATTCTCGCCGACGGGTCACCGGCCGCTCGTCCGGGCCGTCCGCCGGGTGCCGAACGATTCCATGGTGGTCGCCTTGCGCGCCGGGGCGCGGGTCTCGGCGACCCGGCGGGCCTTGGCGCCGGCGGCGGCCTTCTTGGCGGTGGCCGCGCGGGCCGTGCCCTTGGCGGCCGGCGCCTTCTTGGCCGTGGTCCGCGTGGCCGTTGCCTTCTTGACCGTTCTCCTGGTGCCCGGCGCCTTCTTGGCAACGGCCTTCTTGGCGGGCGCCTTCTTCGCCACGGCCTTCCTGGCGGCCGCCTTCTTGGCGGCGGCCTTGGTGGCGGGGGCCTTCGTCGCCGCCGTGGTGGCCTTCTTGGCGGCGACGGCTCTGGCGGTGGGCCTGCGGGTGGGTGTGGCGGTGGTGGCCGAGGTGGCCTTCTTCCGCGCCACCCGCGCGGTGGTCGGGGTCGGCTTCCCGCCGGGGGTCTTGGCGGC
This sequence comes from Micromonospora halotolerans, assembly GCF_032108445.1. Taxonomy (NCBI): domain Bacteria; kingdom Bacillati; phylum Actinomycetota; class Actinomycetes; order Micromonosporales; family Micromonosporaceae; genus Micromonospora; species Micromonospora halotolerans. Next base: position 5,549,850 of record NZ_CP134876.1, read on the forward strand.
GGTGGCGCCGGTCGCCCGCTTGCTGGCGGTCGCGACCTTCTTCGCCGCGGCCTTGTTCGGCATGGGGGCCTTGCGGGCCCCGGTGGCCTTCCTGGCGCTGCTCGGTCTGGTGGCCGCCTGGGCCATCGGTCCTCCTCGCGGTCCGCCGCGGCCCGGACGGGTGCGTCCGGCGACGTCGGGCCGGCCGGCCCGCGCGGCGCGCGTGTCTTCCCACCGGGTCGGTGGTCAAACCCGGCGCGGGCAACGCCACCGGCCGCGGGCGTTTGCGGGCCGGTAGTGCAATGACGGCATGGACGACGACTTCGACCGGCGTCTCGCGGCAGCCGCGGCGGCGATCCGGGAACACGACCTGGCCGGGCAGCGGCTGCGGGAGCTGTCCGTGCGGATCGGCGCGGCGCGCGCCGCCGTCTCCGCCCTGCGCGAGCGGCTCGACGCCGAGCAGGCCGACGTCGAGCGCCTGGAGGGGCTCAGCCTGAGCCGGGTCGTCGCCACGCTGCGCGGTGGGCGCGACGGGGCGTTGGCGCGGGAACGCGCCGAGGCGGACAGCGCCCGGCTGCGGCTCGCCGAGGCGGAGCGACTGCTCGCGGCCCTGCGGGACGAGTCGGCGCGGACCCAGGCCCGCCGGCGGCGGCTGGCCACCGCGCCGGGGGAGTACGCGGCGCTGCTCGACGAGCGGGAGCACCTGCTCACCGCTTCCGACGATCCGCGCCGGCCGCGGCTGCTGGAGCTGGTTGAACAACGCGGCCGGCTGACGGCGGAGCACCGGGAACTGACCGAGGCCGTCAGCGAGGCGGGGAACGCGGAGTCGGCCCTGCACCACCTGGGGGAGCTGTTGAGCCGCGCGGCGGACTGGTCGACGTACGACGCGCTCGGCGGCGGCCTGGTCACGAGCATGGTCAAGCACGACATCCTCGACGAGGCGGCCGACGCGTCCGCACGGGTCGACCGGGCGCTCGCGGTGCTTCGGACCGAGCTGGCCGACCTGCCCGGGCCGGCCCTCGACCCGACCACCAGGGGGTTGGACCAGCTGACCCGGTTCACCGACATCTGGCTGGACAACCTGCTCACCGACGTGGTCGTGCTGCGCCGGGTCGAGCGGTCCCGGGACGAGACCGCCCGGACGCAGGGGGAAGTGGCCGCCCTGCGTCGGGTGCTCGAACTGCGGGCCGCCGAGCTGGGCGCCCGGCTGGCCGTCATCGAGACGGAACGCGGAGAGCTGCTGAAGCGCACCTGACGGTGGCGTATTGGCCCAATCATCAGGGCATGAATTGGCTCTGCTGCTGGGCCACTTCGCGGCCTACCGTCGACTCGGCAAGCGACACTCGCGAAGGGACCGAGACGACGATGACCACCGTTGACATGTGGTTCGACCCGCGCTGCCCGTGGGCCTGGAACGCCTCCCGCTGGCTGCTGGAGGTGGAGCGGGTCCGCGAGGTCCGGCTCCGCTTCCACGTGATGAGCCTGTCGTTGCTCAACGAGGGGCGCGAGGGGTTGGAGGAGTGGTACCGGGAGTGGCTGAAGCCGGGCCTGGGGCCGGTCCGGGTCTGCGTGGCCGCCGCACAGAAGTGCGGCCCGGAGGTGCTGCGCGACCTCTACACGGCGCTGGGTGAGCGGATCCACCACGAGAGCGCCCCCATCGGCCGGGAGCTGTACGTGGCCGCGTTGACCGAGGTCGGCCTGCCCGTCGACCTGGCCGACGCCGCGGACACCACCGACCACGACGAGGCCCTGCGGGCCAGCCACCAGGCCGGGCTGACCCCGGTCGGCGAGGACCTCGGCACGCCGACCATTCACGTCACCGGCGCCGACGGGCGGGTGAACGCCTTCTTCGGGCCGGTGGTGGCGCCCATCCCGCGCGGCGAGGACGCCGGCCGGCTCTGGGACGGGGTGCTGCTGGTCTCCGGCACCGACGGGTTCTTCGAGCTGAAGCGGGCGCGGACCCGCCGGCCGATCGAGCGTTGACCGTGTCCGGCCGCCTGCTGCCCGCGCCCGGCCCGGCCCGGACGCTCGCCCTGGCCCAGCTGGCCAACTCGGTCGGGGACGGCGCCTTCCTCGTCACCTCCGCGCTCTACTTCACGCAGGTGGTGGGCCTGTCACCCGGCCAGGTCGGGCTCGGGCTCTCCGCCGGCTGGGCGGTGGGCCTGCTGGCCGGCGTGCCGGCCGGTCACGCCGCCGACCGGCGCGACGCCCGCCGGGTCGCCGTCGGGCTGGCCGCCGCCACCGCGCTGGCGGTCGCCGCCTTCCTGCTGGTCCGCCAGCCCGTCGGGTTCGTCCTGGTGGCCTGCCTCTACGCCGGCTGCCAGACCGCGCTGGCGGCGGTGCGGCAGGCGCTGCTGGCCCGGCTGGTCGAGCCGGAACTGCGGACCGGGGTGCGGGCGCGGTTGCAGTCGGTGGCCAACGCCGGGCTCGGCCTGGGCGCGGCGCTCGGCGGCCTGGCGCTCTGGGCGCACACCGCCGGGGCGTACCGGTCGGTGCTCCTGCTCGACGCGGCGGCCTTCCTGACCACCGCGGTGCTGCTGCGGCGGCTTCCCGCCCGGTCCGGCCCGGCGGCCCCGGCCGCGGCGGCCGGCGGGCGCCTCGCGGTGCTCCGGGACCGGCGGTACGCGCTGCTCACCGCGCTGAACGCGGTCCTCATGCTGTACCTGCCGCTGCTCAGTCTCGTACTGCCGCTCTGGGTGGCCCGGCGCACCGCGGCGCCGGCCTGGCTGGCGGCGGCCCTGCTGGTGGTCAACACGGCGGCGGTGATGCTCGCCCAGGTGCGGGTGGCCCGGCGGGTGACCGACCCGGCCGGCGCGGTGCGCGCGCTGCGCCGGGCGGGCGCGGCCATGGTCGTCGCCTGCGCGCTCTTCGCCCTGTCGGCCACCGCCGCCGGGCCGTGGCCGGCCGCGACGCTGCTGCTGCTCGGCGCGGGCGCCCAGGTGTACGCCGAGATGGCGCACGGCGCGGGCGCCTGGCAGCTCAGCTTCGACCTGGCCCCGGCCGACCGGCACGGCCTCTACCAGGGCTTCTTCGGGGTCGGGGTGCCGCTGGCCCGGATGCTCGGCCCGGTGCTGCTGACCTGGCTGATCGTCGAGGGGGGCGGGCCGGGCTGGCTGGCCTTCGCGGCCCTCTACGCCGCCGCGGCGGCCGCCATCGGGCCGGCGGTGCGGGGCGCGGGCCGACCCGCCCCGGCGCCGGCGGCCGGCTGATCGGGCGCTCAGGACGCGGGCAGCTCCACCGGCAGCGGCACCGGCCGCTTCGCCACCCGGTCGTCGCCGGAGGAGCGACCGCGCAGGTGCCGGCCCAGCCAGGGCAGCAGGTGCCGCCGGGTCCAGGCCAGCTCGGCGCGGACCGCCTCCCGCCGGGGGCGGCGGGCGGCCACCGGCAGCGGGTGCGACCACGAGTCGTCGTACCCGGGCAGGCCGGCGGTGTGCGCGAGCGCCGCGGCGATCCGCTCGTGGCCGGCGGTGTTGACGTGCAGCCGGTCGTCGCTCCACAGTCGGGGGTCCGAGGCCACCGGGTGCGCGCCCAGGTCGACCAGGGTGGCGCCGGTCTCGGCGGTGGCCGCCCGGACGGCGTCGTTGAGCGCCAGCACCCGGCCGCGCAGCGGGCGGGCCAGCGGCATCACCGGCGCCGGGTCGGGCAGGGTGAAGGTGAGCACCGTGGCGCCCTGGCCGACCAGCGCCCGCTGCATGGCGCGGACGTCCTCGACCACCCGGTCGGCGTCGAACGACGGTCGTAGCACGTCGTTCATGCCGGCCACCACGGTCGCCAGGTCGGGGGCCAGCTCCAGCGCCACCGGCAGCTGCTCGCTCCGGATCCGGGCGGTGGTGCGGCCGCGGATGGCGAGGTTGGCGTATTCGAGGCCGCCCTGCGCGCGGGCCACCGCGAGGGCGAACCGGTCGGCCCAGCCCCGGTAGCCGCCCGCCCCGTCCGGGTCGTCCAGGCCCTCGGTGGTGCTGTCGCCGATCGCCACGTACCGCCGCCACATCATGCGCGTCAGCCTACGAAATTCGCCGCGGTCGGTTTCGGGGACAGCGCCGTCGGGCCGCGGCCACTAGCGTGGTGCGGGACATGAGCCCGACCCAGCGCCACCTCGACCCGGATCAGGTCCGGCGCTACGTGGCGGCCTCGCTCGGCTCCGCGCCCGGGGTGACCGACTGCGGGCCGCTGACCGGCGGCGGGTTCGCCGCCGTCTGGTGGGTGACCCTCGACGACGGGCGGGCCGTGGCGCTCAAGGTGGGCCCGCCGCCGCACGTGCCGCTGCTGCGCTACGAGCGGGACATGATCGGCGCGGAGGCTCGCTACCTGCGGCTGGTCGCCGCGCGGGCGCCCGCCGTGCCCGTGCCGCCCCTGCTGCACCACGGCCGCGACCCGGTGCTCGGCGACTGGCTGCTCAGCGGCCTGCTGCCCGGCCGCACCCTGTGGGACCTGACCCGGGCCGGCGCCGAGGTGGCCGGCGTCCGGGCCGAGTTCGGCCAGGCGCTGGCCACGCTGCACGGTGTCACCGGCGACCGCTTCGGCTACGACGGCGGCCGGGCCGCCGCCCCCACCTGGCGCGGCGCCTACTCGGCCATGCTCGATGACCTGCTCGCCGACGCGGCGGACTGGGCGGTGCCGCTGCCCATGCCGGCGGCCCGCATCCGCGAGCTGGTCGACCGGCACGCCGACGTCCTCGACGCGGTACGCCGCCCGGCGCTGCTGCACTTCGACGGCTGGGCCGGCAACGTCCTCGCCCTCGACGATCCCGACGGGACGCCCCGGCTCACCGGGCTGGTCGATGGCGAGCGCCACCTCTGGGGCGACCCGCTGCTGGACCTCGTGTCGCCGCTGCTGTTCCGGCGCGCCGAGGACGAGCCGGACGACCCCCTCGTGCGGGCCTACCGGGCGGCCGCGCCGTTCCCGTTGGACGCCGGTGCGCGCCGCCGGCTGGGGCTCTACCGGCTGCACCTCTACCTGCTGATGACCGTGGAGATGCCCAGCCGGGGCATCACGGCCGTGTCCGACCCGGGGCGGGTGGCCCGCCTCGCCGAGCTGCTCGACGCCGAACTGTCCGACCTGGACCGGCCCTGACCGTTCAGAGCCAGCCGGAGCGCCGGAACAGCCGGTGCAGGGTGACCGCGGCCGTCGCCATGAGCAGCAGCGCCCCCGCGTAGCCGTAGCGCCAGCCCAGCTCCGGCATGTGCGCGAAGTTCATCCCGTAGACGCCGGCCACCGCGGTCTGCGTCGCGGCGATCGCCGCCCAGGCCGCGATCTTGCGCATGTCGTTGTTCTGCTCGACGGCCAGCTGCGCCAGGCGGGACTGGAGGATCGAGTTGAGCAGGTCGTCGTACGAGCCGATGCGGTCCACCGCCCGGGTGAGCCGGCTCTCCACGTCGGCGAACCAGCGGTGCAGCCCCGGCGGCGGGCCCTCGCCCCGCTGCTCCAGCAGCGCGCGCAGCGGTGCCTGCAACGGCAGCACCGCCCGCTTGAACTCCACCACCTCCCGCTTGAGCTGGTAGATGTGCTGGATGTCGGCGTCCCGCTCGCGGGCGAAGACGGTCTCCTCGACGCGCTCCAGGTCCCGCTCCAGGTGCCCGGCGACCTCCAGGTAGAGATCGACCATCCGGGCGCAGACCGCGTACGCCACGGCCCATGGCCCCTCGGCCAGCAGGCCCGGCCGGCGCTGCACGTCCTCCCGCACCGGGGTCAGCGCGCCCGTCGCGCCGTGGCGGACGGTGAGCGCGAACCGGTCGCCGAGGAACACCATGACGTCGCCGGTGTCGATCACCTCGGAGGTGGCGGTCAGCTCGGTGTGCTCGACGTAGCCCGCCGTGCGCAGCACCAGCAGCGTCACGTCGCCGTGGCGCTGGACGGTGGGCCGGTGCCCGTCGGCGAGGGCCTGCGCCACGGCCAGCTCGTCCAGCCCGAAGGTCCGCCCGACCGCGGCCATCACGGCCGCGCCCGGCTCGTGCAGCCCGAGCCAGACGAACGCCCGCCGGGTGCGGCGGGCCCGCTCGTACGCGTCGGCGTAGTGCGGGCGGCCCGGCTCCCGCCGGCCGGCCACGTAGATCGCGCAGTCCACCACGGCGTCCGGGTTGGCGCGGCGCGGCACCGGCCCGGTGGCCTCGTCGGCACGGCCGAGCAGGCGGGTCAGGAGGCCGGGTATCAGCCGCCCGCCCCACCGGGTCCGTGTCGCCGACCGGCCCACCGCACACCTCCGCCGCCCAGGAACCGACGGCCTACCGTACGGCCTTCCGGCCCTGCGGCGGTGTCCGGCCCGCGTCAGCGGGCGGCGGTGGCGAAGACCACGATGTTGTCCGGGTAGCTGCCGGTGCGCGGGTCGAACCGGCCGCCGCAGGTGATCAGCCGGAGGCGGGCCTCGGCGCCGCCGCCGTACACCCGCTCGGTGGGGAAACGCTCCTTCGGGTACGCGCCGACGCCGTCCACGGTGAACACCGCGACCCGGCCGTCGGCCCGGGTGACCTCGACGGTGTCGCCGGGGCGCAACCGCCCGAGGTCGAAGAACACGGCCGGACCGCGCAGCGAGTCGACGTGCCCGACCAGCACGGCGTTGCCGGCCTCGCCGGGGGTGGGGCCGCGGCGGTACCAGCCGGCGATCTCCGGATGGTCCAGCGGCGGCACCTCCAGCGCGCCGTTGGCGTCGGTGGCGACCGGGACGATGTCGGCGTCGACGCCGATCCGGGGAATGGCGACGCGGAGCGGCTCGGAGCGGGGGAGCACCGGGCCGGCCGCCCCGGAGCGCTCGACGGTCGGCGCGGCCGAGGCGCCCGGCTGGGGCGGGGGGTCCGAGGTGGTGCCCAGGCCGGCGGCGACCAGCCCGGCGCCGGTGGCGCCCGCGAGGGTGACCGCGGCGACGATGACGGCGGTGCGGGCTCTCGACCGCCCGTCCGCGGGGTGGCGCTGCGACGACAGGGTCCCACCTCCGTCCGTCGTGGACGCGGTGCCCGCGCCGGTCGGACCGACGCGGGCACCCGCTCAGGGATGGTGTGGCGGGCCGTCAGGCGACGGCGTTCGCGCGCCGGCGGCGGCGCACCATCACGTACGTCCCGCCGGCGACCGCCGCGGCGGCCAGCGCGCCGCCCGCGACCAGCACGCCGGTGTCGCCGTCCCGGCCGCCGGCGCCGGCCTGCGCGCCGCCGATCGGGGTGACGGTGAAGCTCGCCGTGCCGCCGTTGCTGCCGTCGCCGCAGGTGGCGGTGACCGTGTACGTGCCGAGCGTGAACCCGGCGGTGAAGAGTTCGGCGCTCAGCCCGCCGCCCGCCGCGGCCGTGGTGGATCTGACGTTCTGGTCCCGGTTCGGACCGGTGACGCGGAAGAGCGCGTCGCCCGCCTTCGGGTTGCACGTCGTGGTGAGCACGACGGTCCCGCCGACCGGGGTGGTGGCCGGTGAGACGGTGGTGTCCGCGAGGGCGGCGGCCGGGAGCAGCAGTGTGCCGAGGCCCACGCCGACCGCCGCCGAACCGAGAACTGTTTTTGCCTTCATCCGCGTCTTCCCTCACTTTTCGTCCGCTGTCTGCGTGGGACGTCGTTCGGGTGGCCAACTCCGTGACTAGCACCGGTGTGGCCAACACTAGGAGGGTTGCGGCGTTCACTCGGCGTAATTGAGAAATCTTCGTTGCCGTCACGTGTTCCCGGTCGCTCCCGGGTGCGGCGGACATGCCCGCCCAGCCCGGGCAAGCGGGCCGCGCGGGTCGTGCCGGCCTGCGTGCGACGTCCCGTCCCGACGGCGCCGGCGCGTCTGTCCGGTTCGGCCCCGCCTGCGCCGCTCGGCCCGGCCTGGGACGGCGTCAGCGGGGCGGTGGCTCGGGACGGGCCAGGCCCACGTCGTAGGCGAAGACCACCGCCTGGATCCGGTCGCGCAGGCCGAGTTTGGTGAGGATGGCGGAGATGTGCGTCTTCACGGTGGCCGTGCTCAGGAACAACCGTTCGGCGATCTCCGCATTGGACAGTGCGCGCGCGGCGAGCGTCAGCACCTCCACCTCCCGGGCGGTGAGCGCGGCGAGCCGCCCCCGGTCGGCGGGCGCGCCGGGCAGCCGGTCGGCGAACCGGTCGAGCAGCCGGCGGGTCACCGTCGGCGCCAGCAGCGCCTCGCCCCGGGCCACCACCCGCACCGCCTCGGCCAGGTCGGCCGGGCGGGTGTCCTTGAGCAGGAAGGCGCTCGCGCCGGCGCGCAACGCCGCGTACACGTGCTCATCGAGGTCGAAGGTGGTGAGCATGACCACCCGGGCGGGGTTGCCGCCGGACACCAGCTCCCGGGTGGCGGCGATGCCGTCCAGCCGCGGCATCCGCACGTCCATCAGCACCACGTCGGGGCGGGTCCGGTTCGCCACCGCCACCGCCTCGATGCCGTCGGCGGCCTCGCCGACGACGGTCAGGTCGGGCCGGGCGTCGATGACCATGGCCAGCCCGGCACGAATCAGGTCCTGGTCGTCGGCGACCACCACACGCACCGTCACTGTGCTGCCTCGGTTCGCGACTGCGGGGCTCGCAGACCCGGCTCGCTCCTCGCGCTCACTGTGCTCCCTCGGTTCGCGACTGCGGGGCTCGCAGACCCGGCTCGCTCCTCGCGCTCACTGGCCCGCTCCCACCGGAAGCCGGGCCGCCACGCGGAACCCGCCGGCGGGCAGCGGACCGGCCTCCAGCGTGCCGCCCAGCAGCCGGGCCCGCTCCCGCATGCCGACGATGCCGCGCCCCGCGCCCGCGCCGGGGCGGCGTGGCGGTGCCGTGCCGTCGTCGACCACCGCCAGGCTCAGCACGCCGTCGCCGTAGCGGACGCTCACGTCGGCGCGGGTGGCGTGGCTGTGCCGCAACGCGTTGGTCAGCGACTCCTGGACGATCCGGTACGCGGACAGCTGCACCCCGCCGGGCAGCTCCTCGGCGCCGGCGTCCCGGTCCATCGTCACCTCCAGGCCCACCGCCCGGACGGCGTCGGCGAGGGCGTCGAGCTGCGCGAGGCCGGGCTGCGGTCCGTCCGGATCCGCGCCGCCGTCGGCGGCCAGCGCGTGCAGCATCGCCCGCAACTCGGTGAGCGCGGACCGGGCCGCCGCGTTGATCGCGCCGAGCGCGGCGCGGGCACGCTCCGGGTGCGCGTCGAAGACGTCCTCGGCGGCGGCGGCCTGCACGGCGATGACCGCCACGTGGTGGGCAACCACGTCGTGCAGCTCGCGGGAGATCCGCTCCCGCTCCCGGGTGAGCGCCTCCCGCTCCCGGTCGCGGCGGCGGTGGAAGTGCCCCCGCTGCAGCTCGCCGAGGGCCCAGCCGAGACCCAGCGCGGTCACCGCGAACAGCAGGTCCCGCCAGCCCCCGGTGACCAGCTCCCACGGCGTCGGCAGGAGCAGCAGCCCCAGCGCGACCAGCGAGAACCGGGGCGGCCGGAGCCGGGCGACGTACGCCAGCGGCACGTTGACCAGGCCCAGCCACCCGAGCGGGGGGCAGAGCACCTCCAACCCGACGCCGGCGAGGGCGGCCACCGCGAGCGCGTACCCCGGTCGCCGGCGGATCCACAGCAGACAGCTGGCCTGCGCGGCGGCGAGGCCGACCGCGGCGGCGGTCCCGGACGCCGAGCCCGGTGGGTTGCCGGGGGCGAGCACCACGGCCAGGGCGATGGCGAGCATCACGGCGGCGATGCCGCCGTCGAGCAGCAGCAGGAGACGGGAGCGGGGCCGGCAGGTCACGCCCCGGATGCTAGGCGGCGCACCCGCCCGGAATCATCGGTCGCCAGACGGAGATCCGGGCCGGGTCTGGTCCCCGGGAGGGAGGCGCGAACCGGTCCGCGGCGCGATCCGCGGGGACCGGCGCGGGCCTAGCGTTCCTGGTGACCGATCCCGCTGATGGAGGTACGCAGCCATGGACACCACGACCACCCCCGCCGTCATCGCCGCCCGTCCGGCGCGCCGCCGCGACCGCGCCCTGGCGGTCCTCGCCGCCCCCGCCGCGACCCTGGCGGTGTGGGCCGCCGCCGTTCCCGGGGCCGGGGTGGACCTGGTGGTGCGCAACGGCGGGAGCGAGCAGTCCGTGACCGCCGTGGCGGTCGGGGTCAGCACCCTGCTCGCCGGCCTGGCGGGGTGGGCGCTGCTGGCCCTGCTGGAGCGGTTCACCGCCCGGGCTCGGGCCGTCTGGACGGGCGCGGCGGCGCTGGTGCTGCTGCTGTCGCTGCTCGGCCCGGTGGGCGGGGGAGTGGGCACCGGGACGACGCTGACCCTGGTCGCGATGCACCTGGTGGCCGCCGCCGTGCTCGTCCCGCTGCTGCGGCGCACGGCCCGCGGGTGAGGGTGCCGGTCGGGGCTGTCGCCACGGGGGTGGGCAGCTCCGACCCGACCTTCCCGCGTCCGGCGCGGGCGGCCCGGCGGATGCCCCGGGCCGGCTGGTCGGACGGGCCGGGCGGGCTCAGCCGGCCGGGACCGGCTCCGGCAGCGGCTCGCCGGTCTCCAGCAGGCTCTTGAGGCTGGCCAGCAGCTCCGGCCAGCCGCCGCTGCCGTCGAGCTGGCCGCTGATGGCCCGGTGCATCTCGCTGTCCGGCGAGAAGTCGTCGTGGATCACCGTCAGCCGCACCGTCTCGCCGTGCGGGGTGAGGTCGAAGGTGACCTTCGAGCGGCGCTCGCCGAGCCGGACGGCCAACTCCTCGTCGGACCAGCCGAAGTGCGCGGCGTGCTCGGGCTGGAAGCCGTGCCAGGTGTACGCGAGCCGCCGGTGGGGCTCGGCCTCCAGCACCCGCTGCCCGAGGTCCTTCGGCTCGCGGTCGGGGGAGTCCTGCCAGAGCAGGGGCGAGCCGGGCCGCCAGTCGGAGACCAGGGTGACGCCGCCCCAGTAGCGCCGGGTGAACTCGGGCGCGGTGAGCGCCGTCCAGAGCCGCTCCGGTGTGGTGCGGATGTAGGTGGTGTAGACGAACGTCGGGCTTGCCATGGGCGGCCCCTCCAATGCTGTCTGCAGGTCGGCGAGGGCCTGTGCCCGGGCCCGGTCGTACCGGCCGATCCACCGGTCGGCGACGGCGTTGATCGGGGCGGCGTTGAGGTGGTGCAGCTTCTCCCGCCCGCGTCGCGTGGTGGTGACGAGGCCGGCCGCCTCCAGCACCGCGAGGTGCTTGCTCACCGACTGTCGGGTCATGTCGAGCCCGGCGCTCAGCTCGCGCAGGCTCTGTCCGTTGCGGACGTTGAGGCGGTCGAGCAGCCGGCGGCGGCTGGCGTCGGCCAGTGCCCGGAACACCTCGTCCATTCGTCCTCCGTCCGGAAAGGCAACCCCACGGCTGCCTGTTCCGAGGATAAGCAGCCGCCCGGTTGCCTGTCCAGCCCGCCCGGTCCTCGAAGCTAGCCTCCTAGGATGCTCTAGGCGATGTGTGGGTCCGCACGACGGAGAGAGCCCACGGAGGTAGGAGAGCGGGTGACGCTAGGGGAGGAGGCCGGCGCGTCGGGCGGCCACCACGACCTCCAGCCGGGTGTGCGCGCCGAGCTTGCGCATGGCCGAGCGCAGGTAGCTCTTCACCGTCTCGGGGCGCAGCCCGAGCTGCCCGGCCACGTCGGCGTTCGTGCAGCCCAGCGCGATGCAGGCCAGCACGTCCGTCTCCCGGGGTGAGAGGGCGACGGCCGCCGGCGGCCCGGGACGGCGCACCGCGCCGGCGAGCCGGTCGGCGACGGCGTCCAGGCGGTCGCGCAGCTCGGGATCGGCGATCCGCGTCAGCAGGCCGCGCAGCTCGGCGTGCGCCTGGCGGACCTGCTCCCACTCCGGCCCGGTCGGGTCCGGGCGGGGCGGCACGGCCGGCAGGGCGGCCAGCGCCGTCCGGGCGGCGTCCCGGTCCGCGAGGCGGCGTTCCAGGTCCCGCCCGGCGTCGACGGCGGCGGCGACCAGGCGGTCGCCGAGGGGCAGGCGCTGGCGTACCGCGCCGTAGAGGACCGCGCGGACCTCGCGGCGCACCACCACCGGCACGGCGAGCACCGAGCGCAGCCCCTCGACGGAGACCGGAGCGTCGTACTCGTGACTGATCGAGCGGGCCGCCGGGTAGTCGTCGACCCGCAGCGGCAGCCCGAGGGCGAGCGCCTTGCCGCCGAGGCCGGCGCCGGCGTGGATGGCGAGGCCGCGCAGCGCGGGCGTGCTGGTGCCGGTCAGCTCGGTGATGGTCATCCGGGGCGGGCCGCCCGGTGCGACCAGGCCGCCGAAGACGACCGGCAGGCCGGTGCGGCGGCGCAGGATCAGCAGGCCGCGCCGGACCTCGTCGGCGTCGTCTCGCGGGTAGAGCGTCACCACCTGGCCACCTCCCGCCGGCCACCCCCGTCCGGGGGTGGTGAGACGTGCGTCACCCGATCGAGGATCAGCGTACTGCGCGCGGCGCCGTCCCCCTCCCGGCCGCGCGCCCGGGACAGGAAGGACACCCCCATGGCCACCGCCGGCACCCGGGCCTTCCGCGAGGCGCGCGACTTCCTGCTCGCGCACCGGACGGACCACGAGACCGCGTACGAGAAGTTCCGCTGGCCCCGGCTGGACGAGTTCAACTGGGCGCTGGACTGGTTCGACGTGCTCGCCGAGGGCAACGACGACACCGCGCTGCGGATCGTCGAGGCGGCCGGCGGCGAGGGAAGCTGGTCGTACGCCGAGCTGTCCCGCCGCTCGAACCGGGTGGCGAACTGGCTGCGCGCCCGCGGCGTCCGCGCCGGGGACCGGCTCATCCTCATGGTGGGCAACCAGCTGGAACTCTGGGAGACCATCCTCGCCGCGATCAAGCTGCGCGCGGTGATCATCCCGGCCACGCCGCTGCTCGGCCCGGCCGACCTGGCCGACCGCCTGGCGCGCGGTGCGGCCCGGCACGTGGTGGTCGGGGCGGAGCACGCCGGCAAGTTCGCCGAGGTGGCCGGCGACTACACCCGCATCGCGGTCGGCGCCCCGGTCGAGGGGTGGCACGACTACGCCGACGCGTACGGCGCGGACGAGGTGTTCACCCCGGACGGGCCGACCCGGGCCGCCGACCCGCTGCTGCTCTACTTCACCTCGGGCACCACGGCCCGGCCGAAGCTGGTGGAGCACACCCACGCCTCGTACCCGGTGGGGCACCTGTCCACCATGTACTGGATCGGGCTGCGCCCCGGCGACGTGCACCTGAACATCTCCTCGCCGGGCTGGGCGAAGCACGCGTGGAGCAACGTGTTCGCGCCGTGGAACGCCGGCGCCACGGTGTTCGTCTACAACTCCTCGCGCTTCGACCCGGCGGGGCTGATGGCCGCCATGGACCGGTGCGGGGTGACCAGCTTCTGCGCGCCGCCGACGGTGTGGCGGATGCTGATCCAGGCCGACCTGACCCAGCTCGCCCGCCCGCCGCGCAGCGTGGTCGGCGCGGGGGAGCCGCTGAACCCCGAGGTGATCGAGCAGGTCCAGGCGGCCTGGGGGGTCACCGTCCGGGACGGGTACGGGCAGACCGAGACCACCGCGCAGATCGGCAACCCGCCCGGCGCGCCGGTGAAACCGGGCTCGATGGGGCGTCCACTGCCCGGCTACGTGGTGCGCCTCGTGGACCCGGTCACCGGGGAGGTGGGCGACGACGGGGAGGTCTGCCTGGACCTGGCGCACCGGCCGACCGCGCTCATGGTCGGCTACCACGGCGACGAGGAGTTGACCGCCACCGCGATGCGCGACGGCTGGTACCACACCGGTGACCTCGCCTCCCGGGACGCCGACGGCCACCTCACCTACGTGGGGCGCACCGACGACGTGTTCAAGGCGTCGGACTACCGGGTGTCGCCGTTCGAGCTGGAGAGCGTGCTGCTGGAGCACGAGGCGGTGGCCGAGGCGGCCGTGGTGCCGTCGCCGGACCCGGTGCGGCTGGCCGTGCCGAAGGCGTACGTGGTGCTCGCGCCCGGCTGGGCGCCGGGACCGGAGACCGCGGCGGCGCTGTTCGCGCACTCGCGGGACCGGCTGGCCCCCTACCTGCGGGTGCGGCGCTTGGAGTTCGCCGACCTGCCGAAGACCATCTCCGGCAAGATCCGCCGGACCGAGCTGCGGGCCGCCGAGCGGGCCAAGCACGGTGACGCGGAGGCGCGGCCGGCCGGCGAGTACCGCGAGGAGGACTTCCGATGAGCCTGCCCTCCTACGCGAGCGGGATCTCCGACGCGCCGCTGCTCGGCGACACCATCGGCGCGAACCTGGCCCGCGCGGTCGAGGCGTACCCGGACCGGGAGGCCCTGGTCGACTGCCCGAGCGGCCGGCGCTGGACGTACGCCGAACTCGGCCGCGCCGTGGGTGAGCTCGCCCGCGGCCTGTTGGCGGCGGGGGTGGCCAAGGGGGACCGGGTCGGCATCTGGGCGCCGAACTGCGCGGAGTGGGTCCTCGTGCAGTACGCCACCGCCGCGATCGGCGCGATCATGGTGAACATCAACCCGGCCTACCGGCGGCACGAGCTGGAGTACGTGCTGAACCAGTCCGGGGTGTGCCTGCTGGTCTCCTCGCCCGGCTACCGCAGCAGCGACTACCGGGGGATGGTCGCCGAGGTCCGCGGCGCCTGTCCGGCGCTGGGCACCGTGGTCTTCCTCGGCGAGTCGAGCTGGGACGACCTGCTGGCCGGCGGGGCGCCGGTGCCGGTCGAGCGGCTGGCCGCCCGGGCGGCGGAGCTGAGCTGCGACGACCCGATCAACATCCAGTACACCTCGGGGACCACGGGGTTCCCGAAGGGCGCGACGCTGTCGCACCACAACATCCTCAACAACGGCTACTTCGTGGGTGAGCTGGTCCGCTACACCGAGCGGGACCGGATCTGCCTGCCGGTGCCGTTCTACCACTGCTTCGGCATGGTGATGGGCAACCTGGCGGCCACCAGCCACGGCGCCTGCGTGATCATCCCGGCGCCCACCTTCGACCCGGCCGCGACGCTGCGGGCGGTCGCCGCCGAGCGGGCCACCTCGCTGTACGGGGTGCCGACCATGTTCATCGCCGAGCTGGCCCTGCCCGACTTCGCCGCCTACGACCTGTCCAGCCTGCGTACCGGCATCATGGCCGGCTCGCCGTGCCCGGTGGAGGTGATGAAGCGGGTCATCGACGGGATGCACATGGCTGAGGTGGCGATCTGCTACGGCATGACGGAGACGTCGCCGGTGTCCACCCAGACCCGGCACGACGACGACCCGGAGCGGCGGACCGCCACGGTGGGGCGGGTGCTGCCGCACGTCGAGGTGAAGGTGGTCGACCCGGCGACCGGGGTGACCGTGCCGCGCGGCGAGCCCGGGGAGCTGTGCACCCGCGGCTACTCGGTGATGCTCGGCTACTGGGACGAGCCGGAGAAGACCGCCGAGGCGATCGACGCGGCGCGCTGGATGCACACCGGCGACCTGGCGGTGATGCGCGACGACGGCTACCTGACCATCGTCGGCCGGATCAAGGACATGATCATCCGGGGCGGCGAGAACGTCTACCCGCGCGAGATCGAGGAGTTCCTCTACCGGCACCCGAAGATCTCCGACGTGCAGGTGGTCGGCGTCCCCGACGAGCGCTACGGCGAGGAGATCCTGGCCTGCGTGATCCTGCGCGACGGGCACGACACGCTCACCGTGGAGGAGATCGCCGAGTTCTGCCGGGACCGGCTGGCGCACTACAAGATCCCGCGGCACGTGCGGGTGATGGACGCCTTCCCCATGACGGTCAGCGGCAAGGTGCGCAAGGTGGAGCTGCGCCACGCCGGTCCCGCCTGACCGTCACTCCCCGGTGCGGCCGTCGGCCAGCTCGCGGACGATGTCGAGGTGGCCGGCGTGCCGGGCGTGCACCTCGCACCCCCGAGGTGCAGGGCAAGCCGATCGGCCTGGCAACCGCCGTGTCCGTGGTCCGGCACCGGTTCCGGCCCCGATCCTGAGGCGTATCCTGTGCGGTCTTCTTCGGGGAGGTTGGCGTGGGGCACGTGTTCGTCAGGCTGGCCGGGCACGGCGCCCGGCTGGTCCCGTACTGGCCGTACCGGTTCACCGGGTCCGCCGGCTCGTCGACGGTCCAGGCCACCGTCGTCGGCGACGGAGGTGAGCGGCGGGCGGTCGTCGGGCCCGGCGCCGCGTCGGTGCCCGGCGTGGTGGACGTCGACGCCGGGCCGGACGGGGACTGGCGGCTGGAGTTGGGGCCGTTCAGCCTCTGCTGGCCGGCGGGCTTCGCCGTGGAGTCACCTACCGAACCAGCGGACGGGACGCCGTGCTACCTGCTCGGCCCGGACCAGGCGATGATCTTCCCGCAGGGGCCGGTGCCGCTGGCCCGACTGACCGGGCCGGATGCCCTGGTTGCCCCAGGGCAGCGGGTCGTCCACCGGCGGGTGCTGGACGACGACATCGACGTGGTGGAACTCGCGTACGCGCACGACGGCGCCGCCTGGTGGCAGGCGCACTGGATCATCCCGGTCGGGCGCGATCTCGCGCTGGTCCTCACCGGACAGGCCCCGGCGGGGGCCGGCGCGGCGGTCCGGACCGCAGGCGACCGGATGGCCGTCACCGTCACCGGCGTGCACCACCCTGACGGTCAGTCCGCCTAGGAGCGTGTCTCAGTAACCGGCAACCCGCGTGTGTCTTGTGATCATGCATTCAGGATGATCCCGATATGCGTGATGGAAACGGGCCGTTCGAGCTGGTTGATGCTGTGGAACAGCCTGATCTCCGACACAGCCTGATCGAACAGGGCTCCCGCATTCGACCGTCCCTGCCATAGTGGGCGCATGCACTTGATCAAATATGGCCACGCCTGTGTGCGCTTGGAGGCGGACGACCGGGTGCTGGTGATCGACCCGGGGACGTTCTCGGAGGCCGAAGCGCTCGACGGGGTCGACGAGGTGCTGGTGACGCACGAGCACCCCGACCACCTCGACATCGCCAAGCTAGTGGCGGCGAGTCGGCGCAACTCCGCGTTCCGGGTGTACCTGCCGTCGGCAGCGATCGAGTCGGCCCCCGAGCTGGGCGGCGCAGCGGTCGCCGTCGATGCGGGGCAGCGGTTCACGGCGGCCGGGTTCGCCGTCGACGTCGTGGGCGGGGCACACGCCGAGATCTACGACGGTCTGCCCGGCTGCGCCAACGTCGGTTTCGTCGTCGACGGCACGGTCTACCACCCGGGCGACTCGCTGTTCGTCCCGCCGTCGCCGGTGGCGACGCTGCTCGTGCCGGCTGCCGCACCCTGGCTCAAGCTCTGCGAGGCGTTGGACTTCGTGCGGGCGGTGCGGCCGAAGCGGGCGTTCCCGATCCACGACGCCACGCTCAACGAGCTCGGCCAGGAGTACTTCGACGGCTGGTTGGACTTCAAGGGCGGCACCGAGTACGCACGCATCCCGGTCGGGGAGTCGGTGACAATCCGCTAAGACCGGAGAGGACGGCGCTCGAGGCGAGTGGCAACTGCTGGCCGCCTGCCACAACCTCCGCAAGATATTCCGCCACACCGGACCCGACGCTCTCGCCGCCACGATCGCCTGAACGACCCAGGCCGGGCCGACCGTCCCCAGTCGAGCCGGCCACCCGCCACCGACACGCCGGACCGGACAGACACCCGGCAACCGGCGATCACACCCACCCGGCCAGATACCCGTTGCCGACCCACGCCCCTAGCCTCGTAGGACGCCTAAGAGGGTGTGCGGTGGGCCGGCTACGCCGTTTGCGCTGACCTTGATGAAGTACGTGGTGCCCGGAAGCGGTGGTGCCCCCTCCTGCCCGGCGGTGGCGGTCGGGAGGGGGCCCGCTATCTGGTCAGGCGACCGGCTCGGGGGCGGCGCCCGCGCCGGTCTCGGTACGGGCTGCGGGGACGAGCCGGGGGTCGCCCGCGTCGGCGTGATAGTCGTCGGCGGTCGTGCCGTCGGTGCCGTCGGTCACCTTCGCGGCCCGCAGAATCAGCGTGCCCAGCACCGCGACCAGCAGGTTCACCAGTACGGCCACAAAGCCGACGTAGACCGTCCTGGTGGTGTCGAAGCCGAATTCTCCGAGGGAGAAGGCCGAGCCCCCGAAGTGCTGCCGGCCGTTCGCACCCGGGATCTGATAGAGCATCCACATGCCCAGGCCCATCCCGGCGATCCACCCGGCGATCAGCGCGCCTCGGTGGAACCAGCGGGTGTAGAGGCCCAGCGCCACCGCGGGCAGCGTCTGCAGGATGATGACCCCGCCGATCAACTGCAGGTCGATGGAGAATTGCGGGTCGAGGAAGACGATGCAGCCGACGGCACCGACCTTCACCACCAGTGAGGCGATCTTCGAGACGTTCGCCTCCTGGGCCGGGGAGGCGTCGCGCCGCAGATACTCCTTGTAGATGTTGCGGGTGAACAGGTTCGCCGCCGCGATCGACATGATCGCCGCCGGTACCAGGGCGCCGATCCCGATCGCGGCGAACGCGATCCCGGCGAACCACCCGGGGAACTGCTGGTCGAACAGGAGCGGCACGATGGTGTTGTTGTCCACCGAGCCCTCCTTGGCGCCTGGCAGCGGGGTTACCCCGGCCGCGATCGCCATGTAGCCGAGCAGTGCGATCAGCCCCAGGAGCAGGGTGTACGCGGGCAGCGCTGACATGTTCCGTCTGATCACGTCACGGTTCCGGCTGGCCAGCACGCCGGTCAGGCTGTGCGGATAGAGGAACAGCGCCAGGGCCGAGCCCAGCGCCAGGGTGATGTACTGCCACTGGTTGTTCGCATTGAGCAGGATCCCGTCACCCGGCGCGGGTGAGGCCTGAAACTTCGCGTCCGCTGCGTCGAAGATCTTTCCCCAGCCGCCCAACTTGTACGGGAGGTAGATGACCGTCACGAGGATCACGATGTAGATCAGAGAGTCCTTGACGAAGGCGATCAGCGCGGGCGCCCGCAGGCCGGACTGGTAGGTGTAGGCGGCCAGGATGGCGAAGGCGATGATGATGGGCAGATGCCGGGCGATGGTGCTCTCGCCGGTCACCCCCATCGTCTTGAGCACTGCCTCGATCCCGACAAGCTGGAGCGCGATGTACGGCATCGTGGCGGCGATGCCGGTGATTGCCACCAGCAGGGCCATCGTCGGCGAGCCGAACCGGGTCCGAACGAAGTCGGCCGGAGTGACGAAGCCGTGTCGATGCGACACCGACCAGAGCCGGACCAGCACGAGGAAGACGATGGGATAGACGATGATTGTGTACGGCACGGCGAAGAACCCCGCCGCGCCGGCGCCGAAGAGCAGCGCCGGCACCGCGACGAACGTGTAGGCCGTGTAGAGGTCACCACCGACGAGGAACCAGGTGATCCAGCCGCCGAAACTGCGCCCGCCCAGCCCCCACTCGTCGAGGTGTGCCATGTCCTTCGGCGCCCGCCAGCGCGCGGCAACGAACCCCATGGCGCTGACCAGGAGGAAGAGGAAGGTGAAGATGATGATTTCGGTGAGGTTGTCACGCCACATGGCCGTTCACCCCTGCCGCTTCGTCATCTGGTAGACCACCGTCGTGGTGGAGACACCGAGGACGATGAAGGCCAGTTGCAGCCAGTAGAAGGTCGGAAAACCCCACAGCCGCGGCGCGTCCCAGTTGAACAAGGGCGTGATCAACGGCACCACGATCGGTACGAACAACAGCCAGTTCCACGGGCTGCTGTCCTTGGCTCTGGCTCTCGGATTCGCCGGCACAGGCTGCTCCTGTTCGTGTCTGCGGGAGGGCATCGGTGCGATGTGCGGGATTCGGACTGGCCGGCGCGGTAGCCGGAGTCAGTGCGGACCGGGGCGCCCGGTACGCCGGTGGGCCAGGTAGGCGCAGACCAGGCACGCTGCGGTGAAGGGGACCCACGCCAGCTGGTACCAGTGGAAGAAGGGCACACCGAAGAGTCGCGGTTCGGCGCGGGCGAACACCGGCGTGGCCACCGCGCCCAGGACGGGCAGCGCCAGAGCGACCGCCTGTAGCCACGCCCAGGCGTGTGCAGGGCGTGCGCTCGGTGCCAGGACGTCGCCTTCCTCACCTGCGTCCATACGCGTCTCCCCTTCACCGTGGCGCTTGATTCTCATGTTTCGGAGTGGTTAACTCTCGATCAACTTCTCTTGCTCTGCTGCGTTCCTACCTGCTGGTTCCCTCACCACCTCAGTTGCGGTCCGAACCCGAAAGGTTTACCCGCATCGGATGTGGACCCCGCCAGCCGCATGGGAGGAACCAGCACATGGCAGAGTTCGCGGTCCGCAGTCAGACCGAACGTGGGAAGCGGACATGACAGCGGCGGTAGCCGCGGTCGTCGTCCTGTCGGCGTCCGTGGTCGCCCTCGTGGCCCTCCGTGGCCGCGGTCGCCGCCCGCTCGCCGGGCGCGACCTGACCGGCTGGGCCTTGGCCGACCGCAGCCACGGGCATCTGATGACGTGGTGCATCCTGGGCGGCACGATCTACACCGCGTACACGTTCCTGGCCGTTCCTGGGCTGGTGTTCGGCTCCGGCGGCGTCGGCTTCTACGCTCTGACGTACACGGTCGTGGTGTACGTGTTCGCCTTCATGGTCCTGCCACGACTGACCGGCATCGCGCGTACCCACGGCTACGTGACGGGGGCCGACTTCATCCGCGGCAGGTACGGCGCACCTGGTCTGGCGCTCGCGGTGGCAATCACCGGGATTCTGGCCACGATGCCGTACATCGCCCTGCAGTTGCTGGGCATCCGGGCGGTGCTCAGCGTGCTCGGGGTCGAGTCCGACGGTGTGGTGGGAGACCTGGTGCTCACCGTCGTGTTCGCGGTACTCGCCGTGTCGACCTACCGGCACGGTCTGCGGGCGCCCAGTGCCGTCTCCATCGGCAAGGCGATCCTGGTCACGGCGTCCGCCGTGTCGATCGCGGCGCTCGTGTGGACCCGGGTCGGTTCGCCGGGAGAGCTGTTCGCCGCGGCGGAGCAGACGATCACCGCGCGGGACAGCCGATTGAGCGTCGTGCTGGACCCGGCGCTGGGACCCGCGTACGTGTCGTTGGCACTGGGGTCAGCTCTGGCGCTGTTCGCGTTTCCGCACGTGCAGATGGTCGCTTTCTCAGCCCGCACCGACGACGTCGTTCGGCGGTCGACGGTGACGCTGCTCGGTTGGACCGGCCTGCTCGGCGTGTTCGCCGTGTTCGGTGTGGCCGCGCTCGCCTCGAACGTCGTGCCCCCTCCGGGACGGGCCGACCTCGCCGTACCGATGCTGGTGCAGGAGCTGGCACCAGCATGGCTGGCGGGGGCCGTGCTGGGCGCCCTGGTGGTGGCGGCGCTGGTACCGGCCGCCGTCATGTCGATCGGGGCTTCGGCCCTGTTCGCCCGCAACGTGTATGTGGAGTACGTCAACCCGACCGCCACCGCGGAGCAGGAGACCAGGGTGGCCCGGGTCGTGTCGCTGCTCGTGAAGCTTGGCGCCTTGGGCTTTGCCATGGGCCTGCACGATCAGAACGCCATCAACCTTCACCTGCTGGGCGCGGTGTGGGTCCTGCAGACGTTGCCGGCTCTCGTCCTCGGCCTGGCACGCCGGGCGCCGCATCGGTTCGCGCTGCTGACCGGCTGGTTCGCCGGGATGGTCGCGGGCACTGCGATGGTCGCCCACGGCGGCTTCTCACCAACGGTGCTGGTGTCCCTCGGGCCGGTCAAAACGCAGCTGTACGCGGGGCTGCTCGGGCTCGCGGTCAACCTTGCCGTCGTCGTCGTGGCCGGGTTGCTGCTGCGCCGGTGGGGACCCGGCCGAGGGCTCGATCGGACGGTGGACCGACGAAATACGCGGAGGCGGCCGGCGATCGTCTCGCGCTCGGTGCCGTCATGAACCTCGACCGACCGCAGCGCCCCGGTACCTTGGACCGTCGCGACAAGGATGCGCGATCCGAGATCGTCGGTCCTGACCCCGACCGCTCGCTGGCGGAGGGACCCGGCCTCGATCTCCGCGATGTGGAGCGCGAAGCCGCGATGGTCGCCCTTTTCGATGGACTGCACGCCCAACTCGTCCGCCTTGCCTTCCTGCTCGGTGCTGACCACGACGCCGAGGACCTCGTCTCGGAGGCGTTCTGCGAGCTGCATCGACGCTGGTACCGGCTGCGCGATCCGGCGGCGGCACCGCAATACCTGAGGTCGATAGTCTGTAACCTGACTCGTATGCACATCCGGCATCTGCAGGTGCGTCGCAGCCATGCCGGGGACGAGCTGCCTCCCGGCCAGGCCGGCGTCGTTGACTCGGCGGAATCGTCCGTGCTGCTCAGAGAGGATCAGCGAGCGGTGGTCGTGGCGCTGCGGCAACTGCCGGTGCGCCAGCGCGAGGCGCTGGTGCTGCGCTACTGGCTGGATCTGAAGGAAGCCGACATCGCCGGCGCCATGGGCATCAGCACCGGCGCGGTGAAGTCGCACATCTTCCGCGGCATGACCGCCCTGGCCGCGCTCATGGGCGCATCTCGATGAGTATCGACGAGACCGAGACCCGGTTGCGGGACACCCTCCAGGTTCTGGCAACCACCGCGGTCCCCTCCCCGGACGCGTACGCCAACGCCCGGGGCGAATGGCAGCGGCGGGAACGGCGCCGGCGGCTCGTCACCGTCATCCTGGCTCTGTTGCTGGTCGGCCTGGCCGATGTGGTCGGGCTGTGGGCGCTCAGCAACCACCACCACGACGAGCCGACGCGGTACGACCAGCCGGTGGACCACGGCAACGAGGTTCGGCTCGACAGCGTCGTGATCATTCCCTGACCCAGGTGTGCCCGTGGCGGGCCGGTCACGGGCCGGTGGCGCACGAAGGGCGAGCGCCCGCGGACTTCGCGAACGCTCGCCCTTGGCCTCGTGGCAGATGTCAGGCCATCTTGCCGGACAGTTTCCAGGCCGCGTCGACCAGCCGGTCGACGTCCTTGCTCTGGTGGAACAGGTGCGTGGAGATGCGGACGGGGCGGTGCGGCTGGGCCGATCCGATGACCGGGAAGTCGCTGTTGCGGATGGTGATTCCGTACTCGTCGCGCATCCGCGCGACGAACTCGGCCGACTTCTCCGCGTTGAGCACGTCGGTCCGATTGCGGAACGGGTTGAACGAGGTCAGGGCGCAGACCAGGCGCGGGTCGTCCTTCGGGGAGTACAACGATCCGACCCCCCACCGCTCGACGACGAGGTCCTTGAGGTACGACGACAGGCCGACGACGTGGTCCTCGATGCGCTGCCGTCCGATGCGGTCCCACACCCCGCAGACCGTCCTGACCCCCTCGTTCAAGGCAATGCTGCCGTTGCCGACGGACTGGAGGTAGGTGCCGATGTTGTAGCTTGCCGTGTCGGTCGACGAGCGGGGCGGTACGCCGCCTTCCTGCGGATAGCTGCTGGACACGACCGGCCAGAACTCGGGCAGGGGGTTCGGGTTGTACTGGGACAAGACCTTGTTGCGGATGTACAGCACGCCGGTTCCTCCCGGACCGCACTGCCACTTGGCGGCGGAGCCGGCAAGGAAGTCCACGCCAAGCTCGTGGAAGCTGTAGTTCATCATCCCGGGGATGTGGGCCCCGTCCACAACGCTGATCAGTCCGTGTTCCTGCGCGAGCTTGGCCAGCATCTGGATGGGCAGCATCGTCCCGGTCTTGTACGTCGGGGCGGAGAACAGCAGGACCTTGGTCCTGGCCGTGATCGCTCGCCGGAACAGCTCCACATAGTCCTCGGCCCGCTGGTCGTTGCCCACGGGCAGGGCCACCTTCCGGATGACCACGCCGTGTCGATCCCGCGCCAGGGCCATCGGGACGAGGCCGCCTCCGTGCTCGTGATTGGTCGTCAGGATCTCGTCACCCGCGCGCAGATTCAACCCGGCGATGATCTTCGACATGCCGTCACTGGTGTTATGCGAGATCACGAGCTCGTCCACGTCGCAGCCGTACCCACGAGCCGCGACGGCGCGGACGTCGGCGAAGTCGCTGTAGGCGGAGAGGGCGTCTCGGGCGACCTCTCGATTTGTCTTGTCCAGAGCGTCAAGGACCTCGCGGGGTGGGGAGCCGACCGTCCCCACGTTCATGAAGAGGACCTTCTTGTCGAGGGTGAACAGCTTCTCGACCTGGCGCCAGAAGTTCGCGTCGTTCGCGTGCGGCAACGACGACGATCCGGCCACGGTCAACGGGGCTGCCGTCACGGGAGAGGCGGCGGCGAAATTCAACCCGGCAGCACCCGCGACGGCGGCGCCCGCGCCGGCGCCCATGAACTGGAGAAGGCCTCGACGCGAAAGGCCCTTGGGCGGCATGTCCCCAGGGACTGGGGCCTTGGTGTTCAACACAGTAGTGTCCCCCTTCTTTGGTGAAGTCAACGCACCGCGATTGCGGAGATCTCGACCTTGGCGTCCTGCGGCACCCGTGCCACCTGAACAGTGGCCCGGGCCGGCGGCTTACTGCCGAAGAACTCGGCGTACGCGGTGTTGAAGCGGGCGAATTCATTGAGGTCTGCCACATAGACCGTGGTGCTGACGACGTTGTCCAGGGTCATTCCACCGGCCCGCAGCACCGCATCGAGGTTCCTCAGGACCTGGCGGGTCTGGTCCTCGATGGACGCGCCGGCCAGGAGCTTGTTCGTGACCGGGTCGATGGGAAGCTGGCCGGACAGGTACAGGGCGTCTCCCACAGCTATGGCCTGGGAGTACGGACCTATCGCGGCTGGGGCGTCCGGCGACGTCACCACCCGGTGACGCTTGCCACCGTTCTTCTGCTCGCTGGCGTTGGCGGCTGGTTCGTGTCCTGTGATGACGGCACCGGCTGTGCCAGCCAGCGCGCAGGCGAGAACTGCGGCAACCAGGCGAGTCCGTCGAAATCCGACAATGGAAAGTCTAGGAGACACGCGTCTCTCCGCTCTTCGTGGATGTCTGCCGACTTCCGCAGGCCTGCGAGGTTGTCGTCATCCGTAAGTTGCCTCCCACGCGCGTACGGTTTACCGCCTGCAGCTATTTGTTTGGCCGCGATGTCGGTGCCGGCGGTGCGGGTACGGGCATGATCAACGCTGGAGAGCCGGGCAGAGCGGCAATGAGAAGATGCCCGCCACCTCGGCGAGCTGAGGTGGATCCAGGCCCTAGCCGCGCCCCAGCCGCGCGGCCACCCGCTCGTGCAGTGCCGCCAGCGCCGGGCTGACCGTCGCGGTCAGCGGCGTCGGGTCGGCCAGCCGGCGGGCCGGCTCCGGTAGCCAGGCGAGATCGGCGTCGAAGCGGCCACGGGCGGCGCGAACCGCCTCGGCGGGGTCGGCGGGGTCAAGCCGGCGGCCACCGCGCATGACCGGCACCAGCAGCGGCTCCCGGCCGCCCGGTGGTGGCTCGTCGCGCAACCCCACCACATCCCCCGTCGCGCCGGCGGGATCGCGGAAGACCTGCTTGGCGGCGGGCAGCGTGGCCTTGCCCGGGGACAGCTTCAGCACCGGCCGGCCGCCGTAGGCGACCAGCTTGTAGGCGCTGTCCAGCGACGGCGCGTCGTAGGAGACGCCCATCTTGGTGCCCACGCCGTACCCGTCGATCGGTGCGCCCTGCGCCACGAGCCCCGCGATGACCGTCTCGTCGAGGCTGCCGCTGGCGATGATCGTGGCCTGCCGCAGCCCGGCGTCGTCCAGGATCGCCCGGGTCTGCCGGGCCAGTGCCCCGAGGTCGCCGGAGTCGAGCCGTACGCCGACCGGGCCGGTCAACCCGAGTTCGGCGATGACGTCGACGGCGGCCCGGACTCCCGCCGGCGTGTCGTAGGTGTCGACCAGGAAGATCGGGTTCGTGGGGAAGTCGGCGGCGAACGCACGGAACGCCGCCCGCTCGTCGGGGAACGCCTCCACGTACGAGTGGGCCATCGTCCCGGACGGGGCGAGCCCGTACCGCATGGCGGCCTCGACGTCGCTGGTCGCGGCGAAGCCGGCGATGGCCGACGCCCGTGCCACCCCTGCGCCGGCTTCGATGCCGTGGGTGCGGCGGAACGCGAAGTCGATCAGCTGCGCGCCGGCGGCGGCGAGCCGGCAGCGGGCCGCCTTGGTGGCCACCGTGGTGTGGAACGTGATCAGGTTCAGCACGGCGGTCTCCACCAGCTGCGCCTCCGCGATCGGCGCGGTGACCTCCAGCAGCGGCTCGTCGGCGAAGACCACGCGACCCTCCGGCACGGCCCACACGTCCCCGGTGAACCGCAGCCCGGCCAGCGCCGTGAGGGCCGCCTGGTCGAAACCGACGACGTCGCGCAGGTAGCCCAGCTCGGCGTCGTCGAAGGCGAAGCTCTCCAGGAACGCCAGCGCCTCGGCCAGCCCGGCGGCGACCAGGAAGCCGCGCTGGCGCGGCAGCCGGCGGACGAAGAGGCTGAACGTGGCGTGCTCCGTCATGTCCCGGCGCAGGTAGCTGGCCGCCATCCGCAGCTCGTACAGGTCGGTGCGCAGTCCCGTCATGCCACTTCCTCCACCACGCCCCCACTGTGATCCATCCGGTGGCGAGGCGTACGGGAAACGGAAGATCCGCCACGGGCGGTGGCCGCCCGCCGCCGGCGGCCCGGCAGGGGCGGGTCAGGCCCGCCAGAACTGGCGGGGCGCGTAGCCCTCGCGGCGCAGCCAGTGCTCGGTGTAGACGATCCGCTCCGCCGGCACCACCACGAGCGGCCCGGCCGGCGGCTCGTCCAGGGACCGGGACCGCTCCACGTGGTCGGACTGCCACCGGTAGGCCGGCCAGTGGTGGTCGAAGTCCGGGTCACCGGGGTGCAGCACCCGGGCCCGGCCGAAGACCTGCGCGCCGCGGCTGCTGGCCTGGCCGACCAGGGGCGCGAAGATCCCGATCGAGACGCGCGGGTCGGCGGCGAGGTTGCGCATCTTCGGCGAGTCGGCGACGGCCGTGAACATCAGGGTGAAGTCCAGGTGGAAGTAGCGCACCGGGGTGGCCAGCGGGCCGCCCGGGCCGGCGGTGGCCAGCACGCACATGTTCTGCGTGGAGAACAGCTGGAGGATGCGCTCCTGGAGGCGGTCGCGGTCGAGGCGGGCGGTGGGGGAGGGGCCGGCGAGCCAGGGGTTGGTGACGGGCATGGGTGATCTTCTCATGCCCGGCGACCGGGTCGACGCTGCGCCGTTGCCGGAGTTGATCACATCGCGTAGCGTCGTCGACCGTGAACACCGGACCGGCGCCACGCCACGCACGGATCGGCGACCCGGTGGACGGCTGATCGCCGGGCGGGTGCGGAACAGGCACCCCCTCGGTTCGGCACGCGGGCCTCCCCGCGCCTTCGCGCGACAGGTCCCGTTCAGTGCCGAACAACAGCGAGGTCAGCCGAATGACAGTCATGTTCAACCACACCATCATCGCCGCCAAGGACCGCGACGAGTCGGCCCGATTCTTCCGGGAGTTGCTGGAAGTGCCCGAAGCCCCGTCCTGGGGCGTGTTCACCAACATCCAGCTCGACGGTGGCGTACTGCTCCAGTTCGCCGAGCCGCCGGTGGAGATCCAGATGCAGCACTACGCCTTCCTGGTCGACGAGGACCTGTTCGACCGGGCGTACCGGCGGCTGTGCGACCGCGGCATCACGCACTGGGCCGATCCGCAGATGCGCCGCCCCGGCGAGATCAACAATGAGCACGGTGGTCGCGGCGTCTACGTCAAGGATCCCGCGGGTCACGCGATCGAGTTGATCACCCGCCCGTACCTGTAGCCGGGATGCTCGCCAGCCGGGCCGACCGGGAACCCCGTCGGTCCGGCCGGTGGGTTCGTGGGCGCGCGGCTGGACGAGTGCCGCCGGATGCTCGACCGGTACGCCGACGCGGGCGGCAATGTGGTCGACGGCCGCCGCTGACCGGGGCGGGACGCGCGGAAACCCGGTTCGGGTGACACTCGACCCCTGGTAGGTTCGCTCGCCGTGACGGGGACGGCGGGGGATCGGCTCGACGGGCGGTTCGCCCGGCTCTGGACGGCCAGCACCATGTCGGCGCTGGGCAGCGGGATGGTCACGGTGGCCGCCCCGCTCTACGTGGCCTCGCAGACCGACGACCCGTTGACCGTCTCGGCCGGCGCCGCGGTGGCCTGGCTGCCGTGGCTGCTGTTCGCGCTGCCCGGCGGGGTGCTGGTGGACCGGGTGGACCGGCGCCGGCTCATGGTGGTCATCGACTGGCTGCGGGTGGCCGTGCTGGCCGTGCTGGCCGCGGCGCTGGTCACCGACCGGGCCGGGGTGCCGTTGCTCTACGCGGTGCTGTTCGTGGTCAACACCGGCGAGGTGGTGTTCCGCACCGCCGCCCAGGCGGTCGTGCCGGCCGTGGTGCCCCGGTCCCGCCTCGAACGCGCCAACGGCTGGCTGGGCGGGGGCACCCAGATCATGCAGAACATGGTCGCCGGGCCGCTCGGCGGCTTCCTCTTCGTGCTGGCCGCGGCCATCCCGTTCGCCGTGAACGCCGGCACGTACGCGCTCAGCGCCGTCCTCGTCGGCCTGCTCGCCGACTCGTACCGGGGCGCGCCGCAGGCGGGCGGGCGCCGGTCGGTGCGCGAGGAGGTCGCCGAGGGGTTCCGGTGGCTGCTGTCCCAGCGGCTGCTGCGCACCATGGCCCTGCTCATCGGGCTGCTCAACGTCACGCTGACCGCCGCCCTCGCGGTGCTCGTGCTGCTCGCCACCGACCGGCTCGGCCTCGGCTCGGTCGGCTACGGCGCGCTGTTCACCTGCATGGCCGTGGGTGGGCTGCTCGGCTCGGCGGTCGGTGACCGGCTGGTCGCCACCATCACCGCGACGTGGACCGTCCGGGTGGGCCTGCTGATCGAGGCGGGCCTGCACCTGGCCCTGGCCGCCTCGCGCAGCGCCGTGGTGGTCGGTCTGGCGCTGTTCGCCTTCGGGGTGCATGGCGCGTTGTGGAACATGGTCGCCAACTCGCTGCGCCAGCGGCTCACCCCGCCCGCGCTGATGGGCCGGGTGGGCAGCACCACCCTGTTCATCGCGGCGGGCGGCAACTGCGTCGGCGCGCTGCTCGGCGGCCTGCTCGCCGACCGGTACGGGATCACCGCGCCCTACTGGGTGGGGCTCGTGGTGGCGGTCGGGGTGATCGCCGCGACCTGGCGGGTCTTCGACCGGGCCACGGTGGCCGCCGCGTACGCCGACCCGGCCCCGGACGGCCGGGACACCCCGGCCGCCGTCGTCTGAGGCCTCGCGCTCAGGACCGCGGGGGCACCGGGAGGGTGACGCCCCGCGCCGCCGCCTGGTGCGCCAGCTCGATCAGCTCGACCACCCCGACCGAGTCCATCGGGTCCACGGGCAGCGGGGCGCCGTCCCGCAGCGCCGCCGCCAGCTGCGCGTAGAAGTCCTGGTAGCGGCCCGCCTCGGTGGGCACCGCCCGCAGGTCGTCGTCGGCGCCGAGCCGGCCGTACCGGTCGGGGTCGACCTCGCCCCAGCCCGGCGTGCCGGGCCGGCCGCCGTCGCGCAGCGCCGCCTCCTGCGGGTCCAACCCGTACGTGGTGTAGGCGCCCCGGTCGCCGAGCACCCGGAAGCGCGGGCCGAGCTGGGCGGTCACGGCGCTCATCCACAGGTGCGAGCGGACCCCGCCGGCGTGGGTGAGCGCGACGAACGCGTCGTCGTCCACCTCGGCGCCCGGCCGGCGCCGGTCCACCTCGGCGTAGACCCGCTGCACCGGGCCGAACAGCTGCACCGCCTGGTCCACCAGGTGCGCGCCCAGGTCGAACAGGGCGCCGCCGGCCTCGCCGGGCGCGGCGCTCTCCCGCCAGCCCGGCTTGATGGCCGGCCGCCACCGCTCGAACCGGGACTCGAAGCGGGTCACCCGGCCCAGCTCGCCGGCCTCGACCAGCCGGCGCACGGTCAGGAAGTCGCCGTCCCAGCGGCGGTTCTGGAAGGCGGTCAGCGGCACGCCGGCGGCGGCCGCCTCCGCGACCAGCGCGCGCCCCTCGGCGGCGGTCGGCGCGAGCGGCTTGTCGACCACCACCGGCAGCCCGGCCGCCACGGCGGCCCGGGCCATCGGCACGTGCTGCCGGTTCGGCGTGGCCACCACGACGAGGTCGAACGTGTCGGCGGCCTGCCAGAGCTGGTCGGCGTCATCGAGCACCCGGGCGTCCGGGTGTTCGGCGTCGACCTGCGCGCGGCGTTCCGGGTCCCGGGTGACCACCGCGTCCAGCCGTAGGCCGGGCGTGGCGGCGACAAGCGGGGCGTGGAACACCCGCCCGGCGATCCCGTATCCCAGCAACCCCACCCGCAGCGGCGCCTGCGCCATGCCGTCCCCCGTCCTCGATGATCCCCTGCGAATCTACGCGCCGCGCCGGGCCCGGGACGGCGGGTCCCGGGCGGCGGCCCACCCGGGGGTGTGGCAGCGTTGGACGGGTGCATCCCACCCCGGTCGAGGTCGACGTCGCGCTGGTCGGCGGCGGTGGCGCCGCCTCCCTCGTGCTGGCCGCCCTGGACCGGCACGACGTGACCGGCCTGCGGGTCGCCGTCGTCGACCCGGTGCGCAAGCGCGGCCAGGACCGCACCTGGGCGTTCTGGGGCGCCCCGGGCGGCGACCTCGACCCGCTGCTGAGCGCGAGCTGGTCGGAGGTCGACGTGGTCACGACCGCCGGCCGCCGCGTCCTGCCGCTCACCCCGCTGCGGTACGCCATGCTCCGCTCGGCCCCGGTCTACGACCGGGCTGCCGCGG
Source organism: Micromonospora halotolerans (assembly GCF_032108445.1). Lineage (NCBI taxonomy): Bacteria > Bacillati > Actinomycetota > Actinomycetes > Micromonosporales > Micromonosporaceae > Micromonospora > Micromonospora halotolerans. Next base: position 5,580,289 of record NZ_CP134876.1, read on the forward strand.
CCGAGCGGCGGCTGGGCGCGGTGCGGATCGGCGCGCCGGCCGGCGTGCTGGCCGACGACGGTCACCGGGTGGCCGTCCACGACCCGGAGGGGCGGCCGCTGGTGCGGGCCGGCTGGGTGCTGGACTCCCGGCCCCGCCCGCCGGCCCGGCCCGGGCGGACGAGCTGGTTGCAGCACTTCCGCGGCTGGTGGCTGGCGGCCGACCGGCCCACCTTCGACCCGGGCCGGGCGGTGCTCATGGATTTCCGCACCCCGCAGCCCGCCCGGGGCGTCTCCTTCGGCTACGTCCTGCCGGTCGACGACCGGTACGCCCTGGTCGAGTACACCGAGTTCGGCCCGGCCGTGCTCACCGACGCGGGCTACGACGCGGCGCTGCGCGGGTACGCCGGCCTGCTCGGCCTGGACCTGTCCGGGCTGCGGGTGCGGGAGGTGGAGAACGGGGTGATCCCGATGACCGACGGCCCGTTCGTGCCCCGCCCGTCGCCGCGGGTGGTCCGGCTCGGCACCGCGGGTGGCGCCACCCGCCCGTCCACCGGGTTCACGTTCTCCGCGATGCTCCGGCAGGCCGAGCAGGTGGCCCGGGCCCTGGCGGCGGGCCGGCCGCCGGTGCCGGCGCCGGCGTATCCCGGGCGGCACCGGTGGATGGACGCGGTGGCGCTGCGTGCCCTGGACCGGGGGCACGTCAGCGGGGTGGAGTTCTTCGAGCGGCTGTTCGACCGGAACCCGCCGGAGCGGGTGCTGCGCTTCCTCGACGGGGTCACCTCGCCGGCCGAGGACCTGGCGGTGATGCGGTCCAGCCCGCTGCTGCCGATGACCGGCGCGGTGCTCGGCGACGCGGCCGGCCGGCTCCGCGCCCGGGTGCGCCGCGGCCCCGCCCCCGTGCCGGGGGCCGGCTCGCGGGCCGCCGGTCGGGCCGGCCCGTAGCGGGCGATCACGGCGCCCGCGTTGGTGGTGACGCGGTCGGTCGATCGCAACGCGCCCGGGTCGACCAGCCGCCGCAGGGTGTCAGCGGCCGAGTTCCGCGGCGACGTGGTCGCGGACCAGCAGCCTCAGCCGCTCCATCGGGTCGCCGTCACCGGCGCCGAGCCGGTTGCGCACCGCCGCCACGGTCAACCCCAGTTCCGGGTACGCGAACGCCAGGCTGCCGCCGCTCCCGGCGGTGCCGAAGGACCCGTCGGCGTCGACCGCGTAGCCGAGGCCGAACGTCGCCTCCTGCCCGAACACCCACTCCTCGGCGCGCACCGCCACGGCGGACACCTCCCGGAGGCGTTCCGGCGCGATGAGCCGCACCCCGTCGACGGGGCCGAGCAGCGCCGCGTACATCCGGGCGACCGCGCGGGCCGACATCGTGCCGACCGCCGGCACGTCGGCGCGGAGCACCTCGGGGCGGCCGCCGGTCGTGGCGTCCGGGCGGACGTGCGGCGGGGCCACCGCGTCGAAGTTCGGCAGGTTCGCGCCCGCCCAGGTCATGAGGGCGGCCAGGCCGGCGTCCTCCAGCCGGGCCAGCCGGGGCAGGTCGGCCTCCGGCACGCCGAGGAACAGCTCGCCGGTCACGCCCAGCGGCCCGGCCACCTCCTCGGCCAGCACCTGCGAGACCGGCTTGCCGGTGACCCGCCGGACCACCTCGCCGACCAGCCAGCCCCACGTCCAGGCGTGGTACGCCAGCCGCTCGCCGGGCGCCCAGAGCGGTTGCGCGTCGGCGAGCAGCCCGCACATCCGGTCCCAGTCGGTGAAGTCCGCCGGGGTGATGTCGGCGGGCAGGGTCGGCAGCCCGGCGGTGTGGGTGAGGGCGTGCCGCAGCGTGATGCCGTCCTTGCCGTGCCGCGCGAATTCCGGCCACACGTCGGCGATGCGCAGGTCGTAGTCGAGCCGCCCCCGCTCGGCGAGCACGTGCACGACGGTGGCGGTGAGCCCCTTGCCGGTGGACACGGCGTGCACCGGTGTGTCGGCGGTGAGCGGCCGGCCGGTGGTGGTGTCGGCCAGCCCGGCCTGCTCCTCGACGATCGGCGCGCCGGCCACGTACGCGGCCACCTGTACCCCGGCCTCCCGCCCGGAGCTGACCAGATCGTCGATCGCCGCGCGTACCTCGGCCCGCAGGCCGTCCCACCGTCCGTCCATAATCAGGGACCCTGCCAGAGCGCCTCGCGGGTGTCGTGCGGTTTTCCGTGTCCGGTCGGCAGCGGGTGGCCGCGCCGGAGCCCGCCCCGCGCGTTCGGCGACCGCCGGGGCGGGTTCATCCGGGTGGGCGCCTACCTCATGACGTCGCGTCCAACAAGAACACCGGTGGAGTGTCGGACTCCCGGCTGCCGTAGCTGCTCGACGAGGCGCCGCTCGAGGTCAGGCCGACGGTGAACGTGCCGTTGCCGCTCACCACCGGGGTGATGTCGAGGGTGACCCAGGAGCCGCTGGTCGTCCGGCCGCTGGCCGCGACCGCGGTGCTGCCGATCGGGGGTGCGTTGTTCCAGGTGGTCTGGGTCTCCGACCAGGTGGAGTCGGCGACCGGGCGGACCACGAAGCCGCTGGACGAGCCGGCAGCGATCCAGATCTTCAGCCGTGCGCGGCGCACCACCCCGGTCTGCCCGGACACCGCGAACTTCAGGTATGCGTTGGTGACCGGGTCGCCGTCGACCCGCAGAAGCGTGGCGGTCCCGTACTTGCTGGTGGGACTGGACGCCTTGACGTAGGTGTCCGCCACCGCCGCGAGCGGGGTGACCGCCGGCGTGGTGACCGCGTTCGGCGCGCCCGGGCCTGACGAGTTGCCGGCGGCGTCGAAGGCGGAGACCGTGTACGAGTAGGACGTCTCCGACAGGGCGGTGGTGTCGGTGAAGGTCTGGCCTGTCGTGGTCGCGATGGCCGTGCCGTCGCGATAGACCTGGTACCCGGCCACGCCGGAGTCGTCCGTGGCGGGCACCCACGACAGCTCGACCCGGTTCGGGCCGGCGGCCGTGGCCTGCAGATCGGTGGGGACCGTGGGTGGGTTGCCGTCCGGGGTGGTGACGGACACCGGCTCGCTCGGCCCGGACACGTTCCCCGCGCCGTCGACCGCCGCGACCAGGTACGTGTACGAGGTGCGGGCGGTGCCGACCGTCTCGTCGACGAACGTCTCGCCGGACGAGGTTTCCGCCAGCAGGCTGCCGTCGCGGAAGATCCGGTACCGTGCGGCGCCGACGTTGTCGGTGGCCGCGTCCCAGGCGAGACCGACCGCGCCGGGCGCCACGCCGGTGACCCGCAGGTTCGTCGGGGCCGACGGCACCAGCGTGTCGCGTACTGCGGTCACCCGGTTCGACTCGGCGCTGGTGTTTCCGGCGGCGTCCAGGGCGCGGACGCTCCAGTTGTGCGGTTCGTTCGCCGGCACGTCGCTGTCGGCGTATGTGGTGGCCGGGACGGTCGTCACCGGCGCGCCGTCCCGGAGCACCTCGTATCCGCTGACGCCGACGTTGTCGGCCGCTGCCGACCAGTTGAGGCTCACCGTCTCGGGCGAGGTCACGGCGGCGAGCCCGGCCGGAACGGTAGGCGGCGTGGTGTCCGGGCCGGGGGTCGTGACGGCCACCGGTACGCGGTCGGAGCGGTTCCCGGCCGCATCGACCGCGTCGACAGTGTATTCGTACCGGGTCGCCCCGGCGACGGCGGTGTCCGTCCAGGCGGTCGCGGTGGCGGGCAGATCGGCCACGGCGGCGCCGTCGCGGTAGACGCGGTAGCCGGTCACACCGTAGTTGTCGGTCGCCCCGGCCCAGCTGAGATGTACCGACGGGATCGAGGTCGGGTTCGCGGTCAGGCCGGTCGGCGCGGCCGGGCTGATGCCGTCCGCGCCCTTGCAGGAGACGGTCGACGAGTCGACCAGTGTCGTTCCCCCGGCACCGGCCGCGTGGTACCGCAGGTCAGCGCGGTTGCCGAAGAGCTCCATCCGGATCGCGCCGTAGCTCTTGTTGGTCTTGACCACGCGGGCGTCCGAGCTCAGGAAGCCCTGACTCGAGTGGCCGCCGCCGCCCACCACCAGCTCGACGATGCCGTCGGCGGCGGGCGCGCCGCCCGCGCCCATCGGAGTCCAGCGCTGGTAGTTGTGGTCGTGTGCGCTGAGCAGCAGCGTGACGTGATGCGCGGCCATGAGGTCCCACATGGCCTGCATTCGCGGCGCAGGGTCCTCCGAGCCGATGCTGAACAGCGGGTGGTGCCAGAATACCATCGTGCACGGGCTGCGGTTCGCGGCGAGGTCCGCCGCCAACCACTCGTACTGCGGCGTGCCCGGGGCGACCCGGTTGTAGTTGCTGGTCGAGTCGATTGCGACGAAGTGCCATCCGTTGACGTCGTAGCTGTAGTAGTGCGGAATGTTGTCCCAGAAGTGGAAGTAGCCGTCCGCCCTGTTGCCGGTGTACTCGTGGTTGCCGACGACCGGGGTGGTGACGCCGCGCAGCCGCCCGAAGAAGGCGTCGGCGCCGCCATACCAGTTCTTGAACTCGGTGAGCGTGCCGTCCTCGTAGACGTCGCCTAGGTACAGGAACAGGTCCGGATCCCAACCGACGAGCGAGTTGGTGACGTTCACCGCGTTGGTCTCGCCGCCGGCGCCATCGCCGACAGCGGCCACGACGAAGGGTTCCTGGGGACCGCGCGCGCGAATCGATGGGACGGACCACTGCCGGGTGTTCTCCGGGGCGGTGACGTTGCCGTTGGCGAAGGTGACCGTGATGTGGGTCTCCGGCCCGGCGTATCCGTCGCGCATCTTCGCGGAGACGCCGAGCACGTGTTCGCCGTCGGCGAAGTCGGCGGAGGAGAGGACGAACTGGTGCGGCGACTGGAAGTCCGTGAGCAGGTACTGCCCGTCCAGAGACCACTCGGTCTTGGCGACGCCGGGGCTGGTGCCGACCGTCACGTTGACGGTTGCGGTGACAACGGCATCGCCCTCGATGGTGCTGCCGTTGGGTGGTTGGGCGACGCAGACCAGCACGGTGTAGGCCCCGCTCGGCGGGCTCGACGTACGGCAGGTGGGGGAGGCGCTCTCGGCGGGGCCGCTCAGGGACAGAGTCAGCCCGGCGGCGACGGATACGGCGACGACTGTCACGGCGGCCCGAGGCCGTGTCGTTCTGCGAAGCTTCATCGAAGTCAGTCCTCTAGGGGTAGACGTTGCCGGCGATGTTCAGCCCGTACCTCGGGGTCTTGGTGGTCTCGTCGCCGGGGGAGGCGCTGCCCCACACCTGGTTGCCTTCGCCGGGGACCGCGTCGGCGGAGGTGATCCGGATGCCGTCGCCCCGGGACACGTCGGCGGAGCTGTCGACGACGAAGTTGCCGGTGCCCTCGTTGTCGTCGCTGGCGTGAAACGTGCCGCCCGCGCGACAGTGCGCGCCTTCCCAGGAGCGAATCGTTGTCACTGATCGGCGCTACCGGCCTCCGTTCCGGAGGTCCGGCCCGGCGGGGACGGTGATGAGCGGCGGCGCCGGAGGAGCACCCCGAGCGGTAACAGCACCGCCGCCGCCCCGGCGACCAGGAGTGCGGCCCAGGCACTCAGCCCCCAGTGGTCGCCATCGCCCGGCTCGCTGCTGTCCGCCGGTACCGCGATGTCGACGTGGACGCCGAGCAGGTCGGCGAGCACGTTGATGTCGGCGGCGCTGAAGCGTTCGCTCGGCTCGATGTGGGTGTTCTCGCTGAACTCGTTCCAGCTGATCACCCCGATCGCGTCCGGATCGGAGAGGCGTGCCGCGGCGAACGAGGCCCGCAGGGTGTCACCCGAGCGGCGCGGCACCTCCCGCTTGCCGCCGACCAGGCGCGCGTCGAAGCCGGGCGTCACCGGGGCGATCCACAGCCCGCCCCGCTGGTGCACCGCCCGGGACATCTCCGCCAGCTTCTTCCCGCTGGTGCCGGCCGTCGGGTCCACCGAGGACCAGTAGTAAGCCTGGCCGTCCAGCGCACCCTGACTCGACTCGATGTCCGCAAGGCTCTTCGCGTTGCCGAGGACCAGAAGCTTCCCCCGTACGCTGCCGACCGTGGCCCCGATCTGCGCCGCCGTGAAGCGGTCGCTGCCCGTCCAGACCACCACCGGCCGGCCGAAGATGTCGAAGACCGGGTCGGTGGCGTACCGGGTCGCGAAGTACGTGAGGTCCGTGCGGACGGTGTCGAAGGCCAGCGGGGTACGGGCGAAGTCGAGCCCCTGGTACACGATGCCCAGGCGGAAGTGCTCCTCGCGGGCCACCTCGACCAGCTTGGCCAGCCGCTCGTCGAGCTGTGGGGTGTGCTTCCACGACACCAGGAACCCGTTGATGCCGGCGGACTTGGCCATCCGCACATGTCGCCGCATGATCTCGACGTCATCGCTGGAATAGCGACCGAGCAACGGGTAGTCGATCTTCGCGCGGTTCCAGGACGTCGGGTTGAACCAGATGTAGTAGTAGGCGAGGACCGGGACGGGAGCCGCCGCCGGCTGCGGGGTGCTGTCCCCTCGATGGCCGACGTCGGCCCGGGCGGGCGCGGGTGGCAGCAGCGGAACGGCCAACGCGGCGAGCAGCACCAGGGTGACCCCGGCCCGCAGTGGCGCGGACCGGTCATCCTCGGCCTGGAGCCGCGGGGGTGGGCCCGCCCGCGGCCTCCGCCACCGTCGGCGGTGCCTCGACCGCGGGCGTCGTGCCTCGTCGCGGGCCGTCCCGGCGCGGCCGGCCCGGCGTAACCGGGCGAGCAGGTGCGGCCGTCCGAGCAGGATCAGGCCCACCGCGACGACCAGGACCGCGAGGGTCACCAGGGTCATGTCGGCCACGCTGATCACGGTGAGGGTCACCTCCTGGTCCTTGCTGATGCTGACCGGACGCCCGAACGACACGCCGCCGCCGAACACGGTGATCGTGTACGTGCCGCGCGGCAGGTCGGGCACCACCGCCGTGCCGTCCCGGCCGAACGGCAGCTGCTCGACGCCGCCGTCGGCGCGCGTGAGCTCGATACCGTCGCCGACCTGCCGGGTGAAGAACATGTCGGTCGCCGTGAACGCGACGCGGAAGAACAGCAGCTGCACCACCCACGCCCGCTGCTCCCACGGCACGAATTTCTGTCCCGCCCGGTTGACCACCGAGGTGCCGTCGACAATCGCGCTGTCGACCACGTAGTAGAGCTGCTTGGACACCAGTCCCTGTGGGCCCTGCTGAGTCCGGCTCTCGGAGACCCAGCGTGGCTGGGCCACCCCGTCGCCGGCCAGATCGTGGATCTCACCCGTGTTGCTGCGCAGTCGCATGGCGGAGACGCGGTCCGCGGGCACGGTATTGCCGAACCGGTCGAGGAAGCTCCATGACACCAGGCGTGCGGTGCGCAGGCCGAGCTCCACGGCCTTGCCCCGCGCCCCGGCGTCCGGATTTCCCCGGAACCGGTCGAAGATGACCTTGCGATCGGGGCTGATCCGGGTCTCCGGAACGACGAGGCGTTTCTCCAGGCCGACGAAGTTGCGGACGCGGATCCGCAGCAGGCCCCTGGCGTCGGACCTGGCGACCTGCCCGTCCACCTTGACCACCACGCCGGGCAGCGGGGGCACCGTCTGCAGGTGCAGCGTTCCCGGCCCCGCCGACGAGGGCCGGGCGCTCGCGGCGGCCGGCAGCACGACCACCGTCAACGTGGCCGCGACCAGCGACAGCAGGGCGGCCCGCACGATCCGCCGGGTCACGACCATCGCCGCCGAAGCGCCGCGACGCCGACCAACGCCGCCACCAGGCTGCCCGTGACGGCGTACGACGCGAAGACCGGAACCGGGTTCGGTCTGATCACGACGGGCGGCGTGCGTTCGGTGCCGAGGAAGACGGCCGGCCGCGGTGGTCGGTCGAAGTCGAAGGCGTCGAGGAACGTCTTCGCCTTGCGGTCGCGTTCGGCCAACGGCTCCAGCCGCCAGTTGACCTCGATGAACTTCAACGCCGAGGTGAAGTCGAGGGTGGTCGAGTCCACGTACCCGCGTCGGGCGTAGGGACTGACCAGCAGGGCGGGCACGCGGAAGCCGTATCCGTAGGCGTCGACCTGCGGCGGTGGCACGTGGTCGTACCAGCCGCCCCAGTCGTCGTACGACCACAGGAAGGCCGACGAGTCCCAGTCCGGCGAGCGCATCAGCTGGGTCACCAGCGTCCGGACGAGGTTCTGGCCGGCTCGGATGCTGCCCGGCGGGTGTTCGCTGTCCCCGGCCGGAGCGATGAAGGAGACGGCGGGCAACTGACCCTTGGCGGCGTCGTCGTAGTACTGGTCCAGGTCGACGATCTTGTTGAACAGCCTGGGATCGTCGACGTAGCGTGCGTAGCCGAGCAGCGGCACCCAGATGACCTGCGCGCCCCGGTCGATGTCCTCCGCACTGGTGCGTGAGCGGAAGGTGATCGTCGGGTCGTAGTTCTCCACGTAGAACTTCCAGCTGATCCCCGCGGCCTCCAGCCGGTCGAAGATGGTCGGGATGTTGCCCCAGCCGTCCGCTGGAATCGACTCCGACGACCCGGTGGCGCCCGGGCCGCCGGTCACCCGGAACATGTGGTTGCGGATGCTGCCCGAATTGGACGAGCTGAAGAAGCGGTCGAAGAGCACGTACTCGTCGGCGATGTTCCAGTAGTACGGCAGGTCCCGGTCGTCGTAGTAGGCCATCGCGAGCTTGCCGTCCTTGCCCTGCGTGCTGACCCCTTCGACGAAGCCGTCCATGCGGCGGTTGTTGTACTGCACCCGGAAGGCCTCGGCCGTGTGGTCGAGGTCGAGGCTGCCGAGCTCGCCCATGTGGAAGGGCTTGACGCAGGCCCCGGCCTGGCCCCGGCTGACCGGCATGCAGGTGCCCGGGGGGATCCCGTCGACGCCGGGCCGCGTGCCGAAGTAGTTGTCGAAGGTGTGGTTCTCCTGCATGAGGAAGACGAAGTGGTCGATCGGTGTGGTGGGGCTCGGTGCGGCCGTGGCCCCGGCGGCGTGCGCGGCCGCGGGCGGGTTCGCGAGCACCAGCAGGCCGGCGATCAGCAGCGCGCGGCGGAGCAGGCGCCCAACGTGCCTGCGACGCGCGGGGTGGGGATCGGTCATGGACGCACCTCGTAGATGATGATCACGGGGACCGGGACGCGAGCCCCCGTGGAGTCGGTCCCGTTGACGAACTCGGTGTGCACGACGCGGCCGTGGTAACGGCGGATCAGGACCATCAACCGCTCGGAGAAGAACGTCGAGCGTCCGGCGGAGAACGAGTCCCAGACGACGTAGTGCAGGTCGTTGTGGCGAAGCCACCAGTCGGGGTTGGGCAGCGGCTCGTACGACGGGTTGCGCCGCAGCGGGTTCGGGCTCACCGAGAGGCCGTAGCCGCGACGGTGGCCGTAGTACTGGATGATGTTGGCCATCGAGGGGCCCAGGGTGAGCACCACGGACCCCTGCGGCGTGTTCCTGGCCAGCCACCGCCCGGCCTCCCGACCGCCGGGCACCCCACCGGACCCGGCGAGGAAGGTGGCGTTGTCCGCCCGGTTGACCGCGTGCCAGCTGGGCACGAGCAGGCTCAGGGTGACCACCGCGAGCACCGTGCCTCGCACGGTCCGGACCACCCGGGACGGCCCGACGCCCGCCCGGTCGACCCGGCGCAGCAGGCGGCGTATCCGTCCGGGCACCGGCATCCCGGTCAACGCCCGTGCGGCGAGCACCGCGACGGGTGCCACGGCGGGCAGCAGATACTGGAAACCCTTGACCGGCCACAGTTGGAAGAACAGCACCGGCGCGGCGATCCACGACAGCAGCAGTGTCTCCCGCCAGGACCGGTGCCGGCGCAGCCACCACAGGCCACCGGCGGCCGCGACCACCACGAGCAGCCCCATCGCCGGCGGCACCGTCTCCAGGTAGAAGCCCATGGAGTGGTTGGGCCGCCGGAACAGCTGCCACACCAGATAGCTCTTGCCGGTCTGGCTGCGCCCGGCCATCGCCTGCGAGACCGGATGGGTCGCGAAGACCGCCGCCATCGCGGCGACGGCCAGCAGCGACAGTCGCACCGGACGACGCACCGTCGGGGTCAGCGCCAGGAACGCGTAGACCCCACCGGCCAGGACGATGCTCGTTTCCTTCGTCAGCATCGTCAGGCCGAGCATGCCACCGGCCGCGACGTACCAGAGCACCTGCTGGCTCTGCACGAAGCGCACCAGGCAGTACAGCGTGAGCGTCGCGAACAGCACCATCGGACCGTCGAGGAGGACCTGGCGGGTGACGATCACGTGGTACGGCATGACGGCCACGAGCAGTGCCGCGACCAGCCCGACCCGCCGGCCGTAGAGCCGGGCGCCGAGCAGGTGGACGGCGAGTACCGTCGCCACGCCCAGCGCCGCCACGACCACGCGCCCGGCCACGTCCACCTCGCCGGCGCGGAAGAACGGCGACAGGAGGGTCTGGAAGAGCATTGGATGGGCGCGGAACACCGGGAAGAACGGCGTGTAGTTCGGGTTGCCGGCGAGCGAGGCGGCCTGTCCGGCGTAGACCGCCTCGTCGCTGTTGAAGCCGAGAGCGTCCAGCTGCCACACCCGCAGGTACAGCGCGAGGGCCGCGATGGCGACGAGGGCGGACGGCGTGAGCCAGCGGCGTCGCCCGCGGCCCTGCCCGGTGTCCGCGGGGCGCGACACCGACGAAGGCGTGACGGGATGGAGCACGACCGTTGCGGCGCAACGGTCGTGCTCCATCTCCTCGACGGAGGATCGGGCCACGCTCACGCACGAGCTCCCGTCGGGGCCAGCGCCCCAGGCCAACTCGGCCAGGTCGGCAGGAGCACCTGCTGCCCGGCCGGCAGGTCGCGACGTTCCGTCCGCAGCAGGTTCGGGATCTCGTCGGCCCAGCCGAACCGGTCCGAGGCCAGTACCCGGCTGCGCACGTGGGACAGGAACGCGGCGAGGATCTCCCGCTCCCGCTGGCGCAGCTGCGCGTATCCCTGCCCGTCGATGGTGATTGCCGGCGCCAGGTAGCGGAACGGCGGGAACCCGTACGCGTCGTCGGTGTTCTGGATCATCCGCTCCAACGTCTCGTCGGCGCCGAGCTCACTGATCCGCGGCGTGCCGCGTTCGATGATGAACAGCTCCTCCACCCGGGTGCTGGTGCCGATGCGGCAGGGGACCAGCCGGTCGACGCTGTACTTCGGTGGCGGGATGAGCCGTTGGGTGATGGCGTTGATGCCCATGATCGGCACGTTGAACCGGCTCAGGGTCAGGGCCAGCGACCGGCCGCCCTTCGAGTGCAGCCGGCTCTGGAACTGCAGCCGGCGCCACTCGGCGGGAGTCAGGTCCTGGGCCTGCACAGCCCGCAGGGTGTGGGCGCTGATGGTCAACGGCTTGGGGAAGCACGTCGCGACGCCGTCCGGACCGATCAGGGTCATGTCGTCGGAGAGGAAATGCCCGCCGTGGTCGCGCAGCAGGCGCAGCACGGTGGCGGTCTTGCCCGTGTCGGTGAGGGCGGAGAGCATCACCCCGACGCCGTTGAGGTTGACGCACGCGGAGTGCAGGAGCATGTACCCCCGGGAGACCAGCACGAACCGCAGCAGCGCCTCGATGATGTTGGTGTAGACCACGTGCGGCGACCGGGCGAGCAGCGGTCCGACCTGGATGTCGATCGGCGAACCGAGCTGGATCCGGAAGTTCGCGCCCAACCGGCCCAGATGCTCTTCGTACCGCAGCACCGACTCGTTCGCGTACTCGGTCATGGCGGCTCGGCGCTGCGGCCCCCGGCCTCCCACGTCACTGACTCGCACCGCGATGTCGACGTCCGAGTCCGCGACCCACTGCGCGCGGAAGAACTCCAGCTCCGGCAGCATGATCTGGGAGCCGATGGTGACCACCCCGGCCACGTCGTACCGGTACGCCAGGTACTGGTAGCGCTTGCGGGAGGGGGTCGCGGCGGCCTCGGGGGCCCTGAGGTTGACCAGCATGCGGACCGGATCGCGCCGGCCGGTGCTGCCCGGGGAGTAGATGACCCGGTCGTTGACCAGGAACCGGACGAGGAAGAGGGCGGCCAGCGTGAGCGCGTTCGACGTCAGGATGCCGACGCCGGCCCAGACCAGGGCCTGTAGCACCGGCAGGCGCACCAGCAGCAGCACGTTGTTCAGCAGGAGGAAGCGGCTGGCCCGGCTGGCCCGCGAGCCCTGCCGGGTGCGACGGTAGATGAGCAGGTCGACGAGGACGAAGTTCCACGCCGTCGACAGCTGGGTCGCCAGCGCGGCGCCCAGCAGGTGGTGCAGGTTGGCCGGCTCGTAGAAGAACCACAGGGCGGCAGTGTTCACCACCATCCCGGTCAACCCGACCAGTCCGAAGGCGACCATCCTGATCAGCTCCGTCAGGCGGTCACGGGCGACGGTCGGGTGCTCCCGCATCTGGCCGACCAGCCGCTGGCTGCGCAGCCGCCCCAGGTGCCGCAGGAACGTCAGCCCCTCCCGCACCGACGCCTTGGACCGGCCGGCGTGCCGGTGAGCCATCTCGTAGGCGACCTCGGCGACGCGCGCACCAGGGTGACGGACGACCAGTTCCAGCAGCACCTTGAAGCCGATGGGGTTCATCCGGTCCAGGTCGACGGCCGCCCGGCGGAAGGCGAACAGGCCGCTCATCGGATCGCTGATGGTGGTCAGGCGACGCGGGAAGAGGCTCTTCGCCAGGCGGGTGGCCCACGACGAGGTCGCCTCGCGAGCCGCGCCGCCCAATCCTTCGGTGGAGCCCTCGCCGGCGTAGCGGGTGCCGATCACCACGTCGACGTCCTGCCGCATCGCGATGTCCGCCAGCCTGCCGGCCGACTCCGGGGGGTGCTGGAGGTCCGCGTCCATCACCATGACCCACTCGCCGCGGGCGTGCCGCGCGCCGAGCAGCACGGCGCCGCTCAGGCCGCCGGCCCGGACACTCGGCGGTCGGTGCAGCAGGCGTACGGGCACCGGGGCGTCGGCAGCGTGTCGGGCCAGGACGTCCACCGTGTCGTCGTCACTGTCGTCGACGAAGATGATCTCCGCGCCCAGCGCCTCGACCGCCCCGCCCAGGCGGGACAGCAGCGTAGGAACGTTCTCCGCCTCGTTGCGGGTCGGTATCACGACGCTCAGCCGCACCCGCTTTTCGGACGCCGGCTGGTGCAGGTAGTGCGGCGCCGGCTCGGAGGCGCGGGAGTTCCGCCGCCGCCGGATCTCGCCATCGGATTCTCCGGCCTCCTCGTCGTCCTTCGCCAGCGAAGACGCGTGCGCAACTTCGGTCATTCCACCCTCCATCAGATGCGCTTCCAGGCAGCGCCGAGCCGTCGCAATTGCCGCTCGGAAACAGCGCAGAAGCCGGTCGGAAATATGCGCGGAACCGACTCTGGTCCGGTCCCGACGCGGTGGTGTTCAAGGGGTGGCCGCGGTGTTGTCAGAGATTACGAAGAGCGAACGCGAAGTGTCTAACAGCTGAACAGTCGTGAAAGTGACACTTGCTCGCCCCGACGACATTCCCCGGAATCGCTGCTCCCACCTGCGAGAAATGTGGTTAGCCAACCCTTTGGTTGCGCTGGGTGAACGCTCAATGGCACCGGTGGCGGGGTGGCATGGCCAGCACGCGACGGTCCGGGAACCGTCTGCGGTAGCGGCGATCGGTGGTGTCCCCAATGGAACGTTGACGGGACGCAAGCGCGATTCGCCTTCACCTACAGCTACCACGCTGAATTGTTTAGGATGACGTCGCTCTGGCCATTCGGGTGAATGTTTGCTTCGTAAAGTATCGGCTGGCCCCACCGGGTCATCGAGGAATTCCCCGAACGGAGTGGCGGGTCTACCGGTTCGCCGTCGGCTGCGATGGCCGAGCAGGCCAGCACCGACCGGGCCAGTCGGAGGGTTCGTGGCACCTGATTGGTCAGACAGGCCGCCGTGTCCGGCGTGCCGACCCGTCCATGTCGACGACGGCAGCCTGCGTCCAGGCCCGCATGGCGGTGCACGACGTGGTCAGGCCGAGGGCGATTCCATGATCGGAGCGCTGGCGCCGCGGTCCGGGTCGGGTGGTGGCGCGCCGGGGCGTACCAGGTAGGTTGCCGGCATGGTGGAGGCGGCGGCCGGCGGGGTCGTGGAGATCTGGACCGACGGGGCGTGCAGCGGCAACCCGGGCCCCGGTGGGTGGGGCGCGCTGCTGCGCTGGGGCGGGCACGAGCGGGAGCTGTGCGGCGGCGAGGCCACCCCGACCACCAACAACCGGATGGAACTGACGGCCGCGATCCGGGCGCTGGAGAGCCTCACCCGCCCGGTCACCGTGCGGCTGCACACCGACAGCACGTACGTGCGCAACGGGATCACCAGCTGGCTGGCCTCGTGGAAGCGAAACGGCTGGCTGACCGCCGCCAAGCAGCCGGTGAAGAACGCCGACCTGTGGCAGCGGCTGGAGGCGGCCTGCGCCCGGCACGACGTGACCTGGCTCTGGGTGAAGGGCCACAACGGGCACCCGGAGAACGAGCGCGCCGACGCGCTGGCCAACCGGGGGATGACCGAGGCGCGGGCGGCGGCGGTGGCCGCTCGCTGAGCCGCGCGGGTTGTGTCGACCCCGGTCGATGGGTAACGTAGCGGATCGATGCCGTCACGGACAGTCGCCCTCCCGGAGGTGTCCGCGTGACCGTTGCTCCCCTCACCGACCTGCCGCTCTGGCCACCGACCAACCTCGACCGTGATCCGCTCGTCCCGCTCGACGCGGGGGAGCGGCGGCGGTTCGCCGGTCCGGTCACCCGGGTCCGGCTCCCCACCGACGCCACGGCCTGGCTGGTGACCCGGCACGCCGACGTCAAGCAGATGCTGCGCCACCCCGGCTTCAGCGCCGACCTCACCCGCCCGGGTTTTCCCCTGCTGCGCCGGCTCGCGCCCGGCGCGTTCGGCGACCGCCGCGGTGGATTCATCCGGATGGACGGCGCCGAGCACGCCCGGCTGCGCCGGATGCTCACCGCCGAATTCATGATCAGGAACGTGCGGCGGATCGAGCCGCTGATCCGGCAGACGGTCGACCGGGCGCTGGACGAGCTGCACGCCGCCGGCCCGCCCGCCGACCTCGTCACGCACGTCGCCCTGCCGGTGCCGTCGATGGTGATCTGCCACCTGCTCGGCGTCCCCTACGCCGACCACGAGTTCTTCCAGGAGCGCAGCCGCACGCTCATCGACCGGGACGCCCCGCCCGAACGGGTCCAGCGGCACGTGCGGGAGCTGCGCGACTACCTGCACCGGTTGGTCGAGGCCAAGGTGGCCGCCGGGGAGCGCGCCGACGACCTGCTCAGCCGGCTGGCCCGCGACCGGGTCGAGACCGGCGAGCTGGCCGTCGACGAACTGGTCGGCATGGCGGTGCTGCTGCTCATCGCCGGCCACGAGACGACCGCCAACATGATCGGCCTGAGCACCCTGCTGCTGCTGCGCCACCCCGCCCGGTACGCCGCGCTGCGTGACGACGCCGGGCACGCCGAGGGCCTGGTCGACGAGCTGCTGCGCTACCTCAGCATCGTGCGCACCGGCCTGCCCCGCCTCGCCACCGAGGACGTCGAGATCGGCGGGCGGCTGATCCGGGCCGGGGAGGGGGCCATCGCGGTGCTGTCCCTGGCCAACCGGGATCGGACCGCCTTCGACCGGCCGGACGAGTTCGACCCCTACCGGGCCGCGCAGCAGCACGTCGCGTTCGGCTTCGGGGTGCACCAGTGCATCGGCCAGCCCCTCGCCCGCGCGGAGCTGCGGATCGCGCTGGTGGAGCTGGCCCGCCGGTTCCCCCGGCTGCGGCCGGCCGTCACCGCCGGGCGGCTGCCGACCCGGGACAGTTCGGTCGTCTACGGCCTCGACGCGCTGCCGGTGACCTGGTGAGCGGGGCCGTGCGGGTCCGGGTGGACCGGGAGCGCTGCTGCGGCGCCGGCAACTGCGTGGTGACCGCGCCGGAGGTGTTCGACCAGGACGACGCGGACGGCCTCGTGCTGCTGCGCCGGGCCGAACCGCCCGCCGACGCGGCCGACCGGGTGCGGCTCGCCGTGGAGCTCTGCCCGGCCGGGGCGATCACCGTGGCGCCCCGGCCGGTGCCGGAGCGCTCCTCGACACCGTGAGGCGCCGGGCCGCTCACCGTTCGGGGCGGCCCTCCTCGATCTCCTCCGGCTCGTTCGCCGGGTCGGTGGTGCCGGACACGTCGGCCACGTCGTAGCCGGCCCGGCTGATCTCCCGGGCGGAGCGGCGATCCTCGGCCGGCAGGTCGGCGAAGTCGTCGCCGGTGTCGTCGGTGCTGTGCAGGGACTGGCCCGGTGGGCGCAGCGACGCCTCGTACGCGGTCGCGCCGTCGGGCTCGTCGGTGTTGGCACGGCCGAAGGACTCTTCACTCGTCATGTCGCACTCCTGCCCGTCCCGTCCGGAGGCAAACGCTCAGCGGGCCGCGTCCGGGTGCGTCGGCATCGAGGAGCCGCCGGAACTGCTGCCCGACGAGCCGCCGGCCACGCCGGAACCGTCGTCCTCGGTCACCTCGTCCGGTTTCGGCGCACCCGGCTCGGGCGCCGGCACGTCGGTGTCCGCCTCCACCTGGACCAGCCGGGCCTGGCCCGCCTCGTCCTCGGCGTGCGCCGGATCGACCGGCTGCCTGCTCTGCCGTGTCTCGTATTTCACTGGCCGTGTCTCGGGCTTCACCGGCCCGCCTCCCGTCCGTCGCGCGGTGACGCCGCCTACCCGGCGGGGTCGCCGCGAAACCCGGCCGCCCCGTCCCGGCGAACGGGGGTGCCGTCAGCGGCGACGCCGGCCTCCGGAGCGGCCGCCCGTCGGGCGCCCGCCGCCCGACCGTCCGCCGGACGACCGGGTCACGCCGGGCGACCCGACCGGGGTGACGGTCAGGGACCAGTGCGCGGGGCGGCGCAGGCTCCCGGGCAGGACCGTCCGGTGGTCGCCGCGGGCCGCGTCGAGCTGGGACTGGTGCACGAAGAGGCAGTCACCGAGGTCGGCCCCGCGCAGGTCGGCGCCGCGCAGGTCGGCCCCGGTCAGGTCGGCCGCGCCGAGGTCCACCCCGCGCAGGTCGGCGCCGATGAGGCAGGCGCCGCGCAGGTTCGCCCCGGCCAGGTCGGCTCGGCGCAGGTCCACGCCGATCAGCACGGCGCCGCGCCGGTCGACGCCGGCCCGGCCGGCCCGCGCCTGCTCACCGGCCCGGGACAGCAGCCGGTTGACCCG
The DNA here is from genome assembly GCF_032108445.1 of Micromonospora halotolerans. Taxonomy (NCBI): domain Bacteria; kingdom Bacillati; phylum Actinomycetota; class Actinomycetes; order Micromonosporales; family Micromonosporaceae; genus Micromonospora; species Micromonospora halotolerans. The sequence goes on from NZ_CP134876.1 coordinate 5,597,371, forward strand.
GTCCCGCTGCGCGTCGACGTCGACGGCGAGCAGCTCCTCCGGGGTGCCGTCGGTGAGCCGTTCGGTCTCGGTGCGGGCGGCGGCCAGCTCGTCGCGCAGCGGCCCGGCCGGGGTCAGCGCCACGGCCTCGGTCAGATACCAGAGCAGCTCGTGCAGCGGCCGCATCACCGCGAAGGTGTCGAACATCCGCCGCGCGGTCGCCGGGTCGCCCCGCCAGTCCCGCCCGCCGAAGGTGCCCTGGGCGACGTGCTGGCCGGCGCCGAAGCAGTCGAAGACGGTGCAGCCGGGGAAGCCACGCTGGCGCAGGTCCCGGTGGATGCCGCAGCGGGAGTCGGCGCCCAGGTTCGGGCAGGGCTGCCCGGCCGGCTTGTCGATGGCGAAGTCGGCGGAGGCGGCGAACGCCGGCGCGACGCAGCAGATCCCGAAGCAGCGCGCGCAGTCGGCGCGCAGTTCGGGGGCGCCGCCCGCCGCCCGCTGGTCCACCGCCTCCGACATCCCGCCCGGCCTCCCGCCACCGTCGGGCGCGCCCCTCACGCCCACCGCCATTCTCCCGCCGGGTCCGCCCGGACCGGCCGCCGGGGCTCCGCGGTGTGACGGACCCGGGGCGCGGCGCCCGCGCGGGGGCGGGCGCCGGCCCTCCGGCTCAGAAGTCGAACAGCACGTCGGTACCGCGGTGCAGGTGGCACCGGTTGTCGAAGGTCCGGGTGTACGCGACCGGCCGGTCCTGCCAGAAACCCACCGCGCGGGCGGTGACCGGGGCGTACTCCCGGGTGCAGGGGCCGGGCTGCACCTCGAGGGCGTCGAGGTGGCCGTCGACCCGGGCGACGAGCCGGCACGCGGTCGCCGGGTCGGGGTGCAGCCCGCCCTCGGGGCCGCAGGTCAGCACGGTGGCGCGGACGTCGCCGCCGCCGGCGTCGACGGTGAGCAGCAGCGCCGACGGGGTCTCGGGGCCGGGTCGGGGCGCCGCGCCGGCCGCCGTGGGCGCGGCGGTCGCGGCGAGGCCGCCGAGCGCGGCGGCCAGGGCCAGCGCGGCGGTACGTGGGGCGAAGGGCATGTGTCGTCCTTCCGTCGGGGCCCCGGGGTGGGGGCCGGTCGTCGGTCCGGGCCGTCGTGCGACCGGGCCGACGAGAACCCTAAGTGGACGGTGTGAACGCACAGCGTCACGAAGTGTTACACCGTTTCACCCCGGGCCACCGACGGGTGTGACACGCACCCTCACACCGACCGCCACCCGTCGTCGGGCAGGGACGACGCCTGGGGGCCCATCATGAGCATCCCGCCGTCCACCGGCCAGGACGCCCCCGTCACGTACGCGGCGGCCGGCGAGGCGAGCAGCGCCACCACGGCCGCCACCTCCCGGGCGTCCCCGGGCCGCCCCACCGGCACGCCCGGGCGTTCCTGGGTGAACGGGTCCACGTCCTCCTGCCCGGTCATGGGGGTGGCGATCTCACCGGGCGCCACCGCGTTGACGGTGATCCCGTCGGCCGCCAGTTCCTGCGCCATCACCTGGGTGAGCAGGCCCAGCCCGCCCTTCGCCGCGCAGTACGCCGACGAGCCCACCCGCGGGGCGTGCTCGTGCACGCTGGTGATGCTGATGATCCGGCCGCCCCGGCCGGCCGCCCGCATCCGCCGGGCAGCCCGCTGGGAGCAGAGGAACGGCCCGTCCAGGTCCACGGCGAGCACCTCCCGCCACTGCTCCCAGGCCACGTCGACGAAGGGCGTGGCCAGCCCGGTGCCGGCGTTGTTGACCAGCACGCCGAGCCCGCCGAGCCGGTCGGCCAGCTCGTCGACGACCGCGGCGCCCTCGGGCAGCCGGGTCAGGTCCATCTCGGCCACCTCGCAGCGGCGGCCGGTGGCGCGTACCTCGCCGGCGGTGCGCTCGGCGCCGTCCGGGTCGCCGTACCAGGTGATGCCGATGTCGAAGCCGGCCTCGGCGAGCGCCACGGCGCACGCCTTGCCGATGCCGGAGTCCGCGCCGGTCACGACGGCGATCCTGTCGTATTCCTCGTATCGCTGGGGCATGCTGGCGCACTACCCGGAGCGGGCGGGCTGAATCGGACCGGGTGTAACCGCTCGCGACCGGGGTAGCCGGGCCGGATGGACCTGGTCGAGGAGTCGCCGTACCGGTTCCGGATCGACCGGCACGAGCCGATGCGGGTGCCGGGCGTGGTCTTCGCCTCCCGCGCGCTGCTGCCGGACGCCGGGGCGGACAAGTCGCTGGAGCAGGTGGCGAACGTGGCCACTCTGCCCGGCATCGTGGACGCCTCCTACGCCATGCCGGACGTGCACTGGGGCTACGGCTTCCCGATCGGCGGGGTCGCCGCCACCGACGTCGAGAACGGCGGAGTGGTGTCGCCCGGCGGGGTCGGCTTCGACATCTCCTGCGGGGTCCGGCTGCTCACCGCCGACCTGGACCGGGACGCGCTGCGCCCCCGGCTGGACGCCGTCATGGACGGCCTCAGCGAGTCCACCCCGCGGGGCATGGGCAAGGGCGCCGTGTGGCACCTGACCGACGGGGCCGAACTCGACGCGGTGCTCCGCGGCGGCTCCCGGTACGCCGTCGAGCGCGGCTTCGGTGTCCAGCGGGACCTGGACCGCTGCGAGGACTACGGCGCGGTGGGCGACGCGAACCCGGCCCAGGTGAGCGAGCGGGCGATCGAGCGCGGGGCCCGCCAGGTGGGCAGCCTCGGCTCCGGCAACCACTTCCTGGAGGTGCAGGCGGTGGAGGAGATCTACGACGGGGCCGTGGCGGAGGCCTTCGGGCTGCGCGCCGGCCAGGTCTGCGTCATGATCCACAGCGGTTCGCGGGGGCTGGGCCACCAGATCTGCACCGACTACGTCCGGGAGATGGAGAAGGTGATGCCCCGGCACGGCATCCACGTGCCCGACCGGCAGCTGGCCTGCGCGCCGGTCTCGTCCCACGAGGGCCGCGCCTACCTCGGGGCGATGGCCGCCGCGGCCAACTACGCCCGGGCCAACCGGCAGCTGCTCGCCCACGCCGCCCGGCAGGTGTTCGCCCGGGTCACCGGCTGCGACCTCGACCTGGTGTACGACATCTCGCACAACCTCGCCAAGATCGAGACGCACGACGTGGACGGGGCGCCGCGCCCGCTCTGCGTGCACCGCAAGGGCGCCACCCGGGCCCTCCCGCCGGGACACCCCGAACTGCCTGACGACCTGCGCCCGGCCGGGCAGCCGGTCCTCATCCCCGGCTCCATGGGCACCGGCTCGTACGTGCTCACCGGCGTGGCCGGCTCGCCGGCCTGGGCGTCCACCTGTCACGGCGCGGGCCGGGTGCAGAGCCGCAAGCAGGCCACCAGGGCGGTCGCCGGGCACGACCCGCGCCGCGAGCTGGAGGCGCAGGACATCGCGGTGCGGGGCGCCAGCCGGCGCGGGCTGGCCGAGGAGATGCCGGCCGCGTACAAGGACGTCACCGCCGTGGTGGCGGCGGCCGAGGGTGCCGGCCTGTGCCGGAAGGTGGCCCGGCTCGTGCCGCTCGGCGTGGTGAAGGGCTGAGCCCGCTCACACGTCCAGCGTCACCGCGCAGCGCCAGCCGGCGGGCTCCGCCGCGAAGCGCAGCTCGTGCAGGGACACCGCCTTGGGAACCGCGCCCACCAGCTCCACCGCGTCGGTGCCGGTGGTCCGCCAGCGCACCGCCAGACCGCCGTCTTCGGCCGTCCGCACCTCGGTCTCCAGCGGCAGCTCGTCCGCCGTCTCCAGCCGGAAGATCACCTCGTCGAGGACGCCGACCAGCAGGTCCGCGTCGGCACCCGGCGGCACCCGGAACCCGGTCTCCCCGTCGGCGACCGCCCCCGTGGTGTCCACGAAGGTGTCCACCAGCGCGGTCACCGCCTCGGCCACGCAACCCTCCCGGTCCGGCGCCCACGCCTCGATGCGGACGTCGGCGGTGTGCGGGATGTTCCGGTGCCCGCGGGCCGGTGGTCGCTCCATGCCCCGATCATGCCGCCGCCGGTCCGGCGCCCCACCGGTTTCGACGACCTCAGGAGGACCGACGACCCGGACCACCGCACGGCCCGACCCGGCGGCGGCACGCCGCCAGGCGCACCGGCCGGCGGCTAGCGGCCGCCGGCGGCGGCGCCGGTCCGCTCGGACACCACGAAGTCGGGCGCCCCGGCGGTGAGCACCGCCGTCCGGGTCGGGGCCGCCCAGTCCGCGCCCAGCGCGGCGGCCAGCTCCGCGAGCATCCGGGGCACGACCCGGGGTCCGTCGTCGTGCATCGCCTCGATCACCACCAGCACCTCGGTGGTCTCCGCGCGCACCGCCGACGCGCCGCTCTGCCGGTGCGTCCACCGCCGGGAGTGGGCCCGGCCGGCCGCGTCGGCGAAGATCAGCTCATCCGGCTCCGGATGCTCCTCGTCCCCGCCGAGGGTCCGGTAGACCTCCGTGCCGAGAGCCGGGCGCACGGTCAGGTCCCCGGTGATCCGGGCGAGATCCAGCACGGCCACCGGCACGGCGTAGCCGAGGGAGAGGGCGTTGCCCAGGTCGACCAGCGGATGCAGCCGGGGCAGCGTCCCGTCGCGGCGGAACCGGCGCAGCAGCGACTCGGCGGCGCACCGGTAGCGGGTCGGCGGCGAGCCCGCCCGGGCGAAGGCCCGCCGCCAGGCCTGGATCTCCGGGAAGCCACCCTCCGTGCCGGCGGCGAGGCGGGCGCGGGCGGTGTCGGTGTACCGGGCGAGTCGCGGCGTGACGTCGACGCCGGGGGTGATGCCGGTGGCGTGCAGGACGCCGCAGGTCAGTTCGGGAAAGGTCGACCAGACCTGCGGGGAGTGCCGGAAGCGCACGGAAGGCTCCTATCGGGCGGTGAGGGCCAGGCCGAGGCCCAGGGCGAGGAAGCTGCCGGCGAAGCCGTGCCGCAGCAGGGCGGTGAGCCGGGGCCGCGCCAGCACGCGGCGGCGCAGCGCGCCGGCCAGCAGCGCGTACCCGGCGAAGACCACCAGGGTGGCCGCCATGAACACCGCGCCGCAGGCCAGCATCCGGACCGGCGCGTCCGGCGCGTCCGGCGGGACGAACTGCGGCAGGAACGCCACGAAGAAGACGGTGACCTTGGGGTTGAGCAGGTTCATCAGCACCCCGTCGCGGAACAGCCGGCCGGCCGGGCGGGGCGGGCGGTGCTCGTCCACCGGCAGCGGGCCGCGATCGCGCAGCGCCGCCCACGCCATCCAGAGCAGGTACGCCACGCCCAGCCAGGTCACCACCCGGAACGCCGGGGTGCCGGCGCGGAGCAGGGCCGCCAGACCGGTCACCGCGGCGACCAGGTGCGGGACGAGGCTGAGGGTGCAGCCGGCGGCAGCCACCAGGCCGGCCCGCCGGCCGGCGGAGAGGCCGGTGGCGAGGGTGTAGACGACCCCGGTGCCCGGGGTGATCACCACGACGAGCGTGGTCAGCAGAAAGGCGATGCTCACGCGGTCCAGCCTGGGCCCATAATGGTCGGATGGACAGGGCCAAACCGTCGACGGTCGAGGGGTCCATAACGTCCGGTGCGGATTTCCTCCAGCTCGACGTCGGCGAGGCCCCGCCGGGCGGGCGTGCCGACTGGCTGGCCGCCCGGCTGCGCGCCGCGATCGCCGACGGTCGGGTGCCGGTGGGCGCCCGGCTGCCGGCCAGCCGGGTGCTCGCCGCCGAGCTGGGCGTGTCCCGGGGCGTGGTGACCGAGGCGTACCAGCGGCTGACCGAGGACGGGCACGTGGTCGGGCGGGGCCGGGCCGGCACCGTCGTGGTGGCCACCCCGGCCGCCGTGGTCACCCGGGCGCCCGCGCCACGCCGCCCGCCGGAGGTGTTCGCCACGCGGCCGGACACCACCGTCTTCGACGCGCTGCGCAACGCTCCGGCGGAGCTGGACCTGACGCCCGGCGTACCCGATCTGGCGGCCTTTCCCCGCGCGGCCTGGCTGCGCGCGGAACGCGCCGTGCTGCACCGCCTGGCGCCGGCCGCCTTCGGATACGGCGACCCGACCGGCACCCCCGCGCTGCGGCTCGCCGTCGCCACCTGGCTGGCCCGCAACCGCGGCATCCGGGTGGACCCGGCCGAGGTGGTGGTCGTGGCCGGGGTGTCCCAGGCGCTCGGCCTGCTCGCCCAGGTGCTGCACACCCACGGGGTGCACACGGTGGCCGTGGAGGATCCCGGCTCGCTCGGCGTACGCCAGCACCTGAACAACTGGCGGCTGGACACCCCGCCCGTGCCGGTGGACGCCAACGGCCTGCGGGTCGACCGGCTGGAGTCCAGCGGTGCCCCGGCCGTCATGCTCACGCCGGCGCACCAGTTCCCGACGGGGGTGGTGCTCGACGGCGACCGGCGCCGCCGGCTGCTGCGCTGGGCCCGGCGCGGCGGGCTGGTCATCGAGGACGACTACGACGCCGAGCACCGCTACGACCGCCCGCCGGTGCCGGCGCTGCGGGGGATGCTGCCGGACGGCGTCTGCTACACCGGCAGCGTGTCCAAGCTGCTTGCGCCGGCGCTGCGGATCGGCTGGGTTCTGGTGCCGGCCCGGTGGCACGCCGACCTGGTGGCGGCCAAGCGGATGGCCGACCTCGGCAATGCCGCGCTGCCGCAGCTGGTGCTGGCCGAGCTCATGGACTCCGGCGCGCTGGAACGCCACCTGCGACTGCTGCGCCGCCGGCACGTCCGCCGCCGGGACGCGATGATCCGGGCGGTCCGCGAGCACCTGCCCGGCGCGGTGGTGCACGGCGCCGCCGCCGGCCTGCATCTGCTGGTCACCCTGCCCGGCGAGGTCGACGACACGGCCCTGGCCGCGGCGACCCTGCGCCAGGGCGTCAAGGTCCAACCCCTGTCCTGGCACGCGCAACGCCCGCAACCCCCCGGCCTGGTCCTCGGCTACGCCGCCAACCCGCCCTCGGACATCGACCGCGCCCTCACCACCCTCGCCCAAGCCCTCCACACCCTGCGCTGAACGCCCCCCTCGCCGGGTTGATCAAGAGGTTCGCGTCAGCGAGGAGATCGATCCCGACGCAAACCTCTTGATCGACGATGCGTTCGCCCGGCGGGAGTGGGTAAGGGTCGATGTGGATGGGCGGTCCTGACGGGCGGGGGGCGGGGATGGTGGTCGGGGAGCTGGTCGCGGCGGGTGCCGAGTCCGGGGTGGACCGTCCGCCCGGTACGGTTCTCGGCCGCTACGCCACGGCCGCCGTGCTGGTGCGCCTGGCCGACGAGGGCGCCCGGGTCGCCCTGGTGCTGCTGGCGATCGAGCGGACCGGCAGCGCGGCTTACGGAGGTCTGCTGGTTGCGGCGCTCATGGTGCCGCACGTGGTGGCCGGCCCGGTGGTCGGCGCGGTCGCCGACGCGGTTGGCCGGCGCCGCCTCTTCTACACCCTCGCCCTGCTCGGGTACGGCGGGGCGCTGGTCGCCGCCGTGGCGTCGGCGGCCGCGTCCCGGCCGCTGTCGGTCGCCCTCGTCGTCCTGGCCGGGTGCGTCGCGCCGATCATGCTCGGCGGGATGACGAGCCTGCTGGGCGACCTCGTGCCGGACCGGCTGGACACCGCGTTCGGCATCGACGCCACGTCGTACAACCTGGCGGGCATCGCCGGTCCGGCCATCGCGGCGGTCGTCGCCCTCGCGGCGGGCGCCACCGCGGCGACCGTGGTGCTGGCTGCGCTCGTGGCCCTGGGCGCCCTCATGCTGTGGACGCTGCCGATCCGCGACCGCCCGGCGCGCGCCCACCGCGACGCGGGGCCCGGCCGGCGCAGCCTCCTCGCCGGGGTGCCGCTGCTGTGGCGGCGGCCCCGGCTCGGCGCGGTGACCCTGGCCAGCAGCTTCGGGCAGCTCGGCGTCGGCGCCCTGCCGGTGGTCGCGGCGCTGCTCGCCGGCCGGTTCCAGCACACCTCGTACACCGGGCTGTTCCTGGCGGCCGCGTCGGTCGGAGGGCTGGTCGGCTCGTTGTGGTCCGCGCGCCACCCGATCCGCTCCCACCCGCCCGAGCGGGTCGTCCTGGTCAGCCTGCTCGCCATGGCGGTGCCGTTCGCGCTGGTGCCGCTCGTGCCGTCGGTGTGGGCCACGCTGCCGCTGTTCGCCGCCGTCGGGGTGCTGACCGGCCCGCTGTTCTGCGCGGTGCTCGCGGTGCGGGAGCGGGAGGCGCCGCCGGAGGCGCGCACCCAGGTGTTCACCGTCGGCGCCGGCCTCAAGTGCGGCGCGGCCGCCGCCGGCGCGGCGCTCGCCGGTGCCCTCACCGGCTTCGGGGTCGGCCTGCTGCTGCTCGGCGTGGCCGCCTGCCAGGCCCTCGGCGCCGCCGCGGGCGCTGCCGTCCTGCGCCTGCCGGACCGCCCGTAGCGCACGGTCAGGCCGGTGGCCGGTGGTAGAGGGCGGCCAGCGCGGTGGCGGTCTCCGCCAGCCGGTCGCGCAGCGCGGCGGGGGAGAGGACCTCCACCTCGGCGCCGAGCCGCAGCAGGTCGCCGTGCGCGTGGGTGAGCGACTCGATGGGTACGACCGCCCGCACCCAGCCCGCCGCGTCGGGCGGCCCGGCGCTGGCGTCCACCGCGCCGACCACCGCGTCGCTGGCGACCTCCCGCAGCCGCGCCCGGCCCGCGGGCGAGAGCCGGATGGTCGCCTCGTCCCGGTGCAACCGGGCCCGGAAGGCGACCACGTGCGCCCGCCACCAGGCCGGCAGGTCGAACTCGGGCCGGTCGAACGGCTCGTCCAGCGGGGTCAGGTCGAGGATCTGGTTGACCCGGTAGGTCGCCGGCTCGGCCCGGTCCGGGCGGGCGGCCACCACGTACCAGCGGCCGCCCTTGAGCACCAGCCCGTACGGTTCGAGGACCCGGCTGACCTCGCCGCTCCAGCTCCGGTAGCGGACCCGGACCCGGTGCTCCCGCCACACCGCCTCGGCCGCGGCGGCCAGGTACGGCGACGGGTCGCCGTCGGAGTACCAGCCGGGGGTGTCCAGGTGGAACCGCTGCTCGAGCCGGGCGGCCCGGTCGGCGAGCGGCGGCGGCAGCGCGGCGCGCAGCTTCAGTTGCAGGGTGGCCACCACCGACTCGTAGCCCAGCTCGGCGGCCGGCCCGGGCAGCCCGGCGAAGAGCAGCCGGTCGGCCTCCTCGCCGGTGAGCCCGGTGAGCCGGGTCCGCCAGCCGTCCACGAGCCGGTAGCCGCCGGCGTGTCCCGCCTCGCCGTAGAGCGGGATGCCGGCGGCGTGCAGCGATTCGACATCCCGGTAGACCGTGCGGACCGAGACCTCCAGCCGCCGGGCCAGCTCGGCGGCGGTCAGCCGGCCGTGGGCCTGGAGCAGCAGCAGGAGGGAGAGAAGCCGACTGGCCCGCATTCCACTGACACTAGCTGTCAGGGGAGCAGGCCTACTGTCCGGGCATGGCATTTCGGAACAAGGAACTGACCGTGCCGGGGACCGTCGAGGTCGCCGGCCGGCACGTCAAGCGTTACCACATCGACCAGCCGGAACGCCGCCTCGAACCGGAGGTCGTCGACGCCGCCTACGCGTACCTGCCGAAGCTGCTCCCCGACCCGGACGGCGACACCCCGCCGGCGGCCTGGGTGGTGCTGCACCGGGGCGCGGACACCGGCGCGTACCTGCTGGCGTACAGCTGGTTCTTCGACAACGTGGTGGAGTGCCGGATCGCGATCGCCGGCCAGCCCGCGCTGGACTGCCCCGACGACGACCCGGCGCACTTCGTCCCGCTGGACCGGCCCGGCGTCGGCTGCGTCTGGGAGCTGGGCGTGCTGGAGCACGAGCGGGCCGCCTGGGTCCGGCACGTCCTCGCCCCCGACCGGCCCGACCTGGCCGGCTACCTGGCCGACAGCCGCGCCGAGGGAACGGTGGGTTTCTGATGGGCGACTTCGACTTCCTCGTGGGCACCTGGGACGTGGCCAACCGGCGGCTGCGCGAGCGGCACGTCGGCAGCGACGACTGGGACGAGTTCTCCGGCACCAGCGTGGCGCACTCGTTCTTCGACGGCGCCGGCAGCTTCGACGAGATGCGCTGCCCGAGCCGCGGCTTCTCCGGCTCGACCGTCCGCATCCTCGACCCGGCCACCGGGCTGTGGTCGATCTACTGGATGAACAGCAAGCGCGGGGTGCTCGAATTCCCGCCGATGGTCGGCCGGTTCGTCGACGGCGTGGGCACCTTCTACGCCGACGACACCGACGAGGGGCGGCCGGTCCGCTGCCGGTTCATCTGGACGCGGAGCACGCCCACCTCCTGCCGCTGGGAGCAGGCGTTCTCCACCGACGGCGAGCGGACCTGGGAGACCAACTGGACCATGGACTTCAGCCGGACGGGCTGACCGGCGGGGTGGTGGTCCGGTAGATCGCGGTCAGCCAGACGTCGAGCAGCACGTCGACGACGTCCCGCTCGGCCACCGCCGGCCCGTCCCCGGCGAAGGTCGCGTACCAGACCCGCTCGTTCATGGAGTTCAACGCGATGGCGAGGTCCCGGGCGGGCAGCCCGTCCGGGGCCGCGCCGCGCGCGCGTTCCCCCTCGATGGCCGCCTCGACCGCGCGTACCCAGCGTTCGAGGACCTCGGCCCAGAGCCGGCGCACCTCGGCGTTGGTGCCGCGCACCTGGGCGCAGGCGAGCACCACGTCCCGGTGGCCGCCGAAGGTGGCGTGGAACCGGTCGATCAGCTCCCGCCAGCGGGCCCGCGGGTCCTCGGCGAGCCGGACCAGCGCGTCACCCGCGGCCGCGTCCGCCTCCTCGGTCACCCGGTCGAGCAGGGTGAGCAGCACGGCGTCCTTGGACGGGAAGTAGAAGTAGAAGGTGGGCCGGGAGATGCCGGCGCCGCGCGCCAGGTCGTCGATGGAGATGTCGCCGAAGGGCCGCTGCCGCAGCAGCCGCTCGGCGGTGGCGAGGATGGCCACCTCGCGGTCGTCGCCGGTGGAGCGGCCGGGTCGCCGCCCGCGCGTCGGCGCGGCGCCGGTCGGCGTACGGGCGGGTGTCATGTCGGCCGATGTTACACCCGCTCGACACCGTGTCGATTGCACTCGACAGGGTGTTGACTGGTGTCGACGGTGGTGGATAGTGTCCGGTCCACTGCCGGCCGAACGGGAGATGTCATGGCCTCCGACCACGTCGACGTCCTCATCGTCGGCGCCGGGCTCTCCGGCGTCGGCGCCGCCGTCCACCTGCAACGCCAGTGCCCCGGCAAGACGTACGCGGTGCTGGAGGCGCGGGGCGCCGTCGGCGGCACCTGGGACCTGTTCCGCTACCCGGGCATCCGCTCCGACTCCGACATGTTCACCCTCGGCTACTCGTTCAAGCCGTGGACCAACCCCAAGGCGATCGCCGACGGCGACGCCATCCGGGAGTACGTCCGGGAGACCGTCCGCGAGTACGGCGTGCAGCGGCACATCCGCTTCCACCACCGGGTGCTGCGCGCCGAGTGGGACAGCGCCACGGCCCGCTGGACGGTGCGCGCCCGTCGCGACGACACCGGCGAGGACGTGGTCCTGACCTGCGGGTTCCTGTTCACGAACTCGGGTTACTACCGCTACGACGAGGGCTACACACCCGAGTTCCCCGGCGTCGAGCGGTACGCCGGCCGGCTCGTGCACCCGCAGCACTGGCCCGAGGACCTGGACTACGCCGGCAAGCGGGTGGTGGTGATCGGCAGCGGCGCCACGGCGGTCACCCTGGTCCCGGCCATGGCCGAGCGGGCCGGCCACGTCACCATGCTCCAGCGCTCGCCCACGTACGTCATCTCGCTGCCCTCGCGCGACCCGTTCGCGGACGCGGCGCGGCGCTGGCTCCCGGCGAAGGCCGCGTACGCGGTGACCCGCTGGAAGAACGTCGCCCTCGGGGTGGCCAACTTCCAGCTCAGCCGGCGCGCCCCGGGCCTGGTGAAGACGTTCCTCCGCCGCGCCGCCCGGGGCAAGCTTCCGGTCGGCTACGACCTCGACCGGCACTTCTCGCCCCGCTACAACCCGTGGGACCAGCGGCTGTGCGTGGTGCCCGACGGGGACCTGTTCGCCGCGCTCAGCGCCGGGACGGCCTCGGTGGTCACCGACACCATCGACACCTTCACCGAGCGGGGCATCCGGCTCACCTCCGGCGAGGAGCTGCCCGCCGACGTCGTGGTCACCGCCACCGGCCTCAACCTGCTCGCCCTCGGCGGCATGACCCTGGCCGTGGACGGCGCCGAGGTCGACCTCGCCTCGACGGTCGCCTACAAGGGCATGATGCTCTCCGGCGTGCCGAACTTCGCCATGACCATCGGCTACACCAACGCCTCCTGGACGCTGAAGGCCGACCTGGTCGCCACGTACGTCTGCCGGCTGCTACGCCACCTCGACGACACCGGCCAGCAGGTCGTCACCCCGCTCGCCCCGGACTCGGACGACCTCGTGCCGATCATCGACCTGCAGTCCGGTTACGTGCTGCGCGCCGTCGACCAGCTGCCCAAGCAGGGCCCGGCGGCGCCGTGGCGGCTGCACCAGAACTATCCCCGCGACGTGCTGCTGATGCGCCACGGCCGGCTCACCGATGAGGGCGTGCGCTTCTCCCGCGCGGGCACGCCCGCCACCGTCGCCGACCGGCCCGCGCCCGTCGCCTGACCCCTCAGGAGCGTCATGCGTGACTTCGTCTTCCCCGGCGGCACCGCGGTGCTGACCGGCGCGGCCAGCGGCATCGGCGAGGCCCTGGCGCACGCGCTGGCCCGGCGCGGCGCCGATCTGGTCCTGCTCGACCGGGACGCCGAGCGGCTGGCCGCCGTGGTCGCCGCGATCCGCGCCGCGCACCCCGACCGGCGGATCGAGACCCACCTGGTCGATCTGGCCGACGCCGACGCGACCGACCGCGTGGCCGCCGAGATCCTCGCCGCGCACCCCCGGATCCGGCTGCTGGTCAACAACGCCGGCGTGGCGCTGGGCGGCCGGTTCGACCAGGTCACCCTCGACGAGTTCCTCTGGGTCATCGAGATCAACTTCCGGGCGGTGGTGCGGCTGACCCACGCGCTGCTGCCCGCGCTCAAGGACGAGCCCGGCGCGCACCTGGTCAACGTCTCCAGCCTCTTCGGGCTGATCGCGCCCGCCGGGCAGGCCGCCTACTCGGCCAGCAAGTTCGCGGTGCGCGGCTTCACCGAGGCGCTGCGGCACGAACTCGTCGACGACGGGGTCGGGGTCACCTCGGTGCACCCGGGCGGCATCCGCACCCGGATCGCGGCCAGTGCCCGGGTAGGCAGTGGCGTCCCGGTCGAGGAGTACGAGGCCGGCCGGAAGCAGTTCGAGAAGCTGCTCTCCATCGACCCGGCGAAGGCCGCCGAGGTGATCCTGCGCGGGGTCGAGCGCCGCCGCGGCCGGGTGCTGATCGGCTGGTCGGCGAAACTGCCCGACCTGCTCGCCCGGGTGGCCCCCGCCGGGTACGGGAAGGTGCTGGCCCTGGGGATGCGGCCGCGCCCGGCCCGGGTGCCCGCCCCGGAGGCCGTCCCGTCGGAGCCGGGACGGCCGGCGTGACCCTCGCCCTGCCGCCGGCCGACTCACGGACCGTCGCCGGGCGGCGGGTGCGCTACCGGATCGCCGGCGACGGCCCGCCGGTGGTGCTGCTGCACGGCATCGGCCGGACCATGGAGGACTTCTCCGCCGTGCAGGAGGCGCTGGCCCGGTATCACCAGGTGCTCGCCCTGGACCTGCCCGGGCACGGCGGCTCCGCGCCGCTGGACGACCGGCACACGCTGCCGACCCTGGCCACGGCCGTCGCCGAGTTCCTCGACGCCGCCGGGGTCGCCGGCCCGGCGCACCTGGTCGGCAACTCGATGGGCGGGGCGGTGGCCATGCGGCTCGCCGCCGACGCGCCGGAGCGGGCGGCCAGCCTCGTGCTGGTCAACAGCGCCGGCTTCGGCCGGGAGGTGACCGCCGCGCTGCGGCTGCTCGCGGTGCGGCCCCTGGCCCGCCTGCTGCTGCGCCCGCACCCGGCGATCGCCCGCCGCACCGAGCGCGCCATCTTCCACGACCCGGCGTACGTCACCGAGGCCCGGATCGCCACCGCCCTGGCGGCGGCCCGGCAGCCGCACGCCCCCCGGGTGATGCTGGAGCTGGTCCGCAGCCTCGGCACCTGGCGCGGGGTACGCCCCGAGTGGCGGGCCGAACTGCTCGACGCGGTGGCCGCGCTCGACCTGCCCACCCTGGTCGTCTGGGGCGACCGGGACTTGATCCTGCCCGCCGCCCACCTCGCGTACGCGCGGTCGCGGCTGCCGCGGGCGCAGGGCCACCTGTTCCGCGACACCGGGCACATGCCGCAGATCGAGCGGGCCGCCGAGTTCGCGGCCCTGGTCAAGAGGTTCTGGACGCGTCCCGGTGCCGCAGGACCAGCGTGACGGCCACCAGGGCGACCAGCACCCCGGCGATCAGGTCGACGGGTGCGAACAGCCACGGCGTCACCAGCACCAGCGCGGCCGTGGCGGGGAACAGCACCAGCCCGAGACCGCGTTTGGCCGGTAGGTGCAGCCCCCAGAGGGCGACCAGGAAGACCGCGACCGGCACGGCGACGGCGTAGCCGGCCACCCGGCCGGACACGTGGCCGGTGTGCAGGTCGTGGTCGACCGCCACCGCCAGCCCGGCGCCGACCGCGGCGATCGAGGTGAACGCGAAGTAGTGGCCGTAGCCCCAGAACAGCGCGCCGGGCACCGACTCCGGCGGCAGCGGGTTCGGCCGGTCGAAGTAGAGCCACCAGATCGCGAAGACGATCACCGTGCCGGCGGCGGCCAGCGACCACAGCTGCCCGTTGCCCGCGTCCACCCCGCGCTGGATCGCCACCGACGTGGAGAGGACCACCTCGCCGAGCACGATCAGGGTGAACAGCTGGTACCGCTCGGAGATGTGCCGCGGGTGCCAGGTGGTCTGTCCGCGCCGTTCGCCGAGCACCGGCACCAGCAGGTCGGCGACGACCAGCACCACGAACGCGGGCACCAGCCAGGCGGGCGGCAGCAGGAGCCGGAGCAGCCAGCCGAGCTGCACCACGCCGACGCCCGCCACGAACGTCAGGGTGGTGGCCCGGCGTTCCGGGTCGCCGGCCGCGGCCCGCGCCCAGTTCGCCATGGCGGCCAGCCGCATCACCACGTACCCGTAGGTGATCGTCGTGAAGTCACCCTCGACGAAGGCGCGGGGT
Organism: Micromonospora halotolerans; assembly: GCF_032108445.1. NCBI lineage: Bacteria > Bacillati > Actinomycetota > Actinomycetes > Micromonosporales > Micromonosporaceae > Micromonospora > Micromonospora halotolerans. The sequence continues at coordinate 5,612,450 of NZ_CP134876.1, forward strand.
ACGCCGGCGGCGAGGATCAGCGCCCCGGCGATCTGCACCAGGACGGTCAGCCGGTAGAGGTCGTCGTCGGTGTCGTAGGCGGAGGCGAACCAGGTGAAGCCCACCCAGGCCCACCAGATCGCGAAGAACACGCTCAGGTAGGAGAACACCCCGTGCCCGAGGTGCCCCGCCGCGACGTCGTGGTGCAGGCCCTCGGACGCCTGCGCCACCGCGACCACGAAGCACAGGTCGAAGAAGAGCTCCAGCGGCGTGGCGGACCGGTGCTCCTCGTCGCGCCGGCGCGGCCGCATCGGCCGGTGCCAGGCGCGGAACGAGGCGGTCGTGGTCAAGGGGACTCCTCACCGGCGGCCGGTCAGCTGCGCCCACGATAACCAGCTCAGGCCGCTGCGGACGGGACCGGCTCCGGAACTTCGGCGGAAAGGGGAGCGGTGGCCCCGGCGCGGGACAGCGTGACCAGCGCGGCCTCCACCTCGACCGGCAGCCGGCGCCGGTGCCGCAGCACCCAGCCGGAGTGGCGGGCCGCGTCGCGCAGGCCGGCCCGCCCGGCCGGGTCCCGCCAGGCGTCGGCCACCACCGCGCGCAGCACCGACCCGGGCCGGCGCAGCGCCGCGGTGAGCACCCGGTTGCGCGTTTCCACCCGGCGGCGGGCGCGCGGGTCGCGCCCGGCCGGCACCGGCAGGTGGTGGGCCACCAGCTCCGGCACGTACGCGAGGTTCCAGCCCGCCGCCGCCAGGTCCATGGCCAGCAGCGCCTCCTCGCCGTACGTGCCGAGCCGCTCGGCGAAGCCGCCGACCTGCCGGTACGCGTCGCGACGCAGCACCACGGCGCAGGCCAGGAAGCCGAGCACCGTGGGCCCCGGCGCGTCCGGCTCGGTGCCCAGCGGCGCCCGGGCCATGGCGGCCGAGACGGGGTCCCGCCGGGCCGCCGCACCGACCCGCACCTCCCCGGTGAGCAACGCGGTACGCGGGTGCCGGCGCAGCAGTGCGGCGGCCCGGTCGAGCGCGCCCGGCGCCCAGTACGAGTCGTCGTCGGCGAACGCCACGTACGGCGTGCGGGCCAGGCCCACCCCCACGTTGCGGGCCGCCCCGGCGCCCGCGTTGCGGCCCAGTTCCACGACCCGGACACCGGGGAACTCCCGGGCCACGGCGGCCGGTGTGCCGTCGTCGGAGCCGTTGTCCACCATGATCACCGGAGCGGTGTGCCGGGGCAGCAGGGACAGGAGCTGGTGGCGCCGGTTGCGGGTGGCCACCACGATCGTCACGTCCGTCGTCATGGCGGCCCTGGTACCCCCGCCGGCCGGTCTCACGCATGGCGCGCCGCGCGGCGGGAACACCCCGGCATGGCCGAGGTGACGCTCTTCCTCGCCGGTGACGTGATGACCGGGCGGGGCGTGGACCAGCTCCTCCCGCACCCCGGCTCGCCCGAGCTGCGGGAGGAGCTGGTCACCGACGCCCGCCGGTACGCCGCGCTGGCCGAGTCCGTCGCCGGGCCGGTGCCGCGCCCGGCCCCGCCCGGGTGGCCCTGGGGCGACGCGCTGCGGCTGCTCGACGCGGAACGTCCGGACGCGCGGATCGTCAACCTGGAGACGGCGGTGACGGCGCGCGGGGCGCACCAACCCGGCAAGGGCATCCACTACCGGATGCACCCGGCGAACCTGCCCTGCCTCACCGCCGCCCGGCTCGACGTCTGCGCCCTCGGCAACAACCACGTGCTGGACTTCGGCCCCACCGGCCTGGCCGACACCCTGGACGCGCTACGGGGCGCGGGGATCCGGACCGCCGGCGCCGGCCGGGACGCCGAGGAGGCGTGGCGCCCGGCGCTGGTGCCACTGGCCGGTGACCGCCGGCTGCTGGTCTGGTCGGTGGGCGCGGTGTCCAGCGGGATCCTCCCGCAGTGGGCCGCGGCGGCCGGCCGGCCCGGCGTGGCGTACCTGCCGGAGGTGTCCGCCGCGGCGGCCGGCGCGCTCGCCGAGCGGATGGCCCGGACCGTGCGGCCGGCCGACCTCGTGGTGGTCTCGGTGCACTGGGGGAGCAACTGGGGCCACGAGGTGCCGGACGGGCACGTCGACTTCGCGCACGCCCTGATCGACGCCGGGGTGCACGTGGTGCACGGCCACTCGTCCCACCATCCCCGCGCCGTCGAGCGCTACCGGGGCCGGCTGGTCCTCTACGGCTGCGGCGACCTGATCGACGACTACGAGGGGATCGGCGGGCAGGAGGCGTACCGGCCGGAGCTGCGGCTGCTGTATCTGGCCACCCTCGACGCCGCCACCGGCGAGCTGCGGGGACTGCGCCTCGTCCCGCTGCGGATACGCCGGATGCGCCTGCGACCGGCCACGCCCGCGGAGGCCGGCTGGCTTGCCGACCTCCTCGACACCGTCGGCCGGGGCACCCGCTTCACCCGCGCGCCCGACGGCGTGCTCACGCTGCGCTGACGTGGCCCGGGCCACGTTCGGGCCGGTCGACGACGGTGCCGCGCCGACCGGGGCGCACCATAGATACATGACGCATCCCACCCCCGTGTCCGGGGCGCGGCCCGCCGCACCGTCCGCCGCCGAGCGGGCCTACCGGCACCTCAAGCGGGCGATCCTGGAGAAGGTCTACCCGGGCGGGCTGCTGATCAGCGAGGGGGAGATCGCCGAGGCGACCGGGGTGTCCCGGACGCCGGTCCGGGAGGCGCTGCTGCGCCTCGAGGCCGAGGGCCTCGTGAAGCTCTACCCGAAGCGGGGGGCGCTGATCCGGCCGGTCTCCGCCCGGGAGATCGCCGACGTCGTCGAGGCCCGCCGGCTGGTCGAGCTGCACGCCGCCGAGCAGGTCTGGCCGCGCCGGGCCGCCATCCGCGACGACCTGGCCCGCCGGCTCGACGAGATGCGCCGGGCGCACGCCGCCGGCGACGTCACCGCGCTGATGGCCGCCGACCGGGCCTTCCACGCCACCGTCGTGGAAGCGGCCGGCAACGAGATCCTCGCCGAGCTGTACCACCGGCTGCGCGACCGGCAGCTGCGGATGGGCGAGGCCAGCTTCCGGCTGTCGCCGGGCTGGGCCGAGGTGGCCCTCACCGAGCACGCCGCCCAGCTCGCCGCCCTCGACGGCGACGACCCGCGGGCCTGGCTCGACGCGGTCGGTGCGCACATCGACAACGCCGCGACCGTGCTGCGGACGCTGCGGTGACCGCCGCCGTCCGTGCCGTTGCGCCGCGCCGGTCCGCCGCCCTGGTCTTCGCGGTGGCCGTCACCGCGTACGTGACCGCGGTCTTCCACCGCAGCTCGCTCGGCGTCACCGGGGTCGACGCGGCGGACCGCTTCCACATCAACGCCGCCGCCCTGGCCACCTTCAGCGTCGCGCAGCTCGCCGTCTACGCGGCCATGCAGGTGCCGGTCGGGGTGCTGCTCGACCGGTTCGGCTCGCGCCGGCTGCTGCTGGCCGGCGGCGCGCTCATGGTGGCCGGGCAGCTCTGCTTCGCCGTGGCCACCGACGTCCGGCTCGCCGTCGCTGCCCGGGTGCTCGTCGGCCTGGGCGACGCGATGACCTTCATCAGCGTGCTGCGGATCGTGGCGTTCTGGTTCCCGGGCCGGCGCAACCCGCTGCTGGTGCAGCTCACCGGCACGATCGGGCAGCTCGGCGCGGTGCTCGGCGCCGTACCCCTGGTCGCGCTGCTGCACCACGCGGGCTGGACGCCGGCGTTCCTCACCGCGGCGGCGCTCGGCGCGACCGTGCTGCTGGTGGTGCTCGTCGCGGTCCGGGACACTCCGCACGCGGAGCACACCACCGCGCTCGCGCCCGACCTGACCACGGTACGCCGGCAGCTCGCCGACGCCTGGGCCCAGCCCGGCACCCGGCTGGGCCTCTGGACGCACTTCGTCACGCAGTTCTCCGGCTCGGTGTTCGCCCTGCTCTGGGGCTACCCGTTCCTGGTGCAGGGCCAGGGCTTCTCGCCCACCGCGGCGGCCGGCCTGCTCACCCTGATGACCGTGGTGACCCTGGTCTGCGGCCCGGTGATCGCCCACCTGTGCGCCCGGCACCCGTTCCACCGCTCGGCCGTGGTCTTCGCCATCACCGCCGGCACGGCCGCCGTCTGGGCGGTGGTGCTGGCCTGGCCCGGCCGCGCCCCGCACGGGCTGCTCGTGGCCCTCGTGGTCGTCCTCGCGGTCAACGGCCCCGGCTCGGTGATCGGCTTCGACTACGCGCGCACCTTCAACCCGGTGCACCGGATCGGCAGCGCCACCGGCATCGTCAACGTCGGCGGGTTCGTCGCCTCGATCCTGCTGATCCTGGCGGTCGGCGTGGTGCTCGACCTGGCCACCCCGGCCGGCCGGAGCGCGCCGCCGCTGTCGGCGTTCCGCTGGGCGTTCGCCGTGCAGTACCTGCTCTGGGCGCTGGGCGCGGTGCAGGTGCTGCGCTACCGCAACGCCGCCCGCCGCCGCTACGCCGCCGACACCCTGCGGTTGCCCGCCGGCGCGGTGGGGAGCCCGGTCACGTGAACCGACGCTTGTGGGCCAGCGAGTCCAGGATCAGTGTCAGCCCGGCGGCCACCAGCCAGCTGTCCTTGGCCAGCCCGATGCCGGCCTGGGACGGCTTCAGGCTGTTCCCCTCCCGCATCCCGGGCGTCTTCAGATAGAGCTGCACCAGGCCGGCCCCGAAGGCGGTCAGCCCGGCGCCGGCCAGCAGCGACGGCACGAACGGGGTGAGCAGCGCGGCGCCCAGCGCGATCTCGGAACCGGAGAGCAGCTTCGCGAACTGGTCCGGCGGGAACTGCCGCAGCTGCGGAATCGCTCCCACCGCCATGCCGTGCATGCCGGCGGCGGCCTCACCCTCCAGGGACCGCTTGGACAGCCCGGAATTCAGGAAGAACGCGCCGATGATGATCCGTAGTGGCGCATGGGTCAACCTCATGATCACTCCCGTCGGTGCCGGACAACCGGGCCACCGCGTACCCGGCGACGCGCGGGGATAACCCGCCGGACGGCGGTGGGCCGCGCACCGTGATCAGCGGTAGGTTTTCGACGCACAGCGAACGCAGGGGGCACCGTGAGCGCGAGGAGCGAGCCGGGTCTGCGAGCCCCGCAGTCGCGAACGAAGGAGGCACCGTGAGCGCGAGGAGCGAGCCGGGTCTGCGAGCCCCGCAGTCGCGAACGAAGGAGGCAGAGTGAGCCAGGAAGTCCGGGGAGTCGTTTCGCGGCGCAAGGGCGCGCCCGTGGAGGTCACCACCATCGTGGTGCCCGACCCGGGGCCGGGCGAGGCGGTGGTGCGCGTCCAGTCCTGCGGGGTGTGCCACACCGACCTGCACTACCGCGAGGGCGGCATCAACGACGACTACCCGTTCCTGCTCGGCCACGAGGCCGCCGGCATCGTGGAGCAGGTGGGGGAGGGGGTCACCGAGGTGGCCCCCGGCGACTTCGTGGTGCTCAACTGGCGGGCGGTCTGCGGGCAGTGCCGCGCCTGCCGGCGGGGCCGCCCCTGGTACTGCTTCAACACCCACAACGCCGCGCAGAGGATGACGCTCACCGACGGCACCGAGCTCGCGCCCGCCCTGGGCATCGGCGCGTTCGCCGAGAAGACCCTGGTGCACGCCGGCCAGTGCACCAAGGTCGACCCGTCCGCCCGGCCCGCCGCCGTCGGCCTGCTCGGCTGCGGCGTCATGGCCGGCCTGGGCGCGGCCATGAACACCGGCAACGTGACCCGGGGCGACTCGGTCGCGGTGATCGGCTGCGGCGGGGTCGGCGACGCGGCGGTGGCCGGCGCGACCCTGGCCGGCGCGACCACCGTCATCGCCGTGGACACCGACTCGCGGAAGCTCGACTGGGCGCGGAAGTTCGGCGCCACGCACACCGTCAACGCCTCGGAGGAGGACCCGGTCGAGGCCATCCGCGCCGCGACCGGCGGATTCGGCGCCGACGTGGTCATCGACGCGGTGGGCCGCCCGGAGACCTGGAAGCAGGCCTTCTACGCCCGCGATCTGGCCGGCACCGTCGTGCTGGTCGGCGTACCCACCCCGGAGATGAGGATCGAGCTGCCGCTGCTGGACGTCTTCGGCCGCGGCGGCGCCCTCAAGTCCAGCTGGTACGGCGACTGCCTGCCCAGCCGCGACTTCCCGATGCTCACCGAGCTGTACCGGCAGGGCCGCCTCGACCTGGACGCCTTCGTCACCGAGGAGATCGCCCTCGACCAGGTCGAGGAGGCGTTCACCCGGATGCACCACGGTGACGTGCTCCGGTCGGTGGTGGTCTTCCCGTGACCGCCCGCGTCGACCACACGGTCACCTCCGGCACGTTCTCCCTCGACGGGCAGACCTTCGACGTCGACAACAACGTCTGGGTGGTCGGCGACGACGACGAGTGCGTGGTCGTCGACGCGCCGCACGACGTCGCCGCCATCCGCGCGGTGGTCGGCGACCGCCGGGTGGTCGCCGTCCTGGCCACCCACGCGCACGACGACCACGTCCGGGTCGCGCCCGAGCTGGCCCGGGCCACCGGCGCGCCGGTGCTGCTGCACCCGGCCGACCGGGTGCTCTGGGACCTGGTCCACCCGGACACCCCGCCCGACGGCGACCTCGCCGACGGGGAGACCGTCGAGGTCGGCGGCACCACCCTCCGGGTGCTGCACACCCCGGGCCACAGCCCCGGCGCGTGCAGCCTCTACGCCCCCGACCTCGGCGCGGTCTTCACCGGGGACACTCTCTTCGCCGGCGGTCCCGGCGCCACCGGCCGCTCCTTCAGCGACTTCGGCACCATCGTGGAGTCGATCCGCACCCGCCTGCTCACCCTGCCGCCGCAGACCGTGGTCCACACCGGGCACGGCGACGACACCAGCATCGCCGCCGAGGCGCCCCACCTCGACGAGTGGATCGCCCGGGGGCACTGAGCCGACCGCCCGGCCGGGTCGCGGCCCGGCCGGGCGCCGCCGGCCTCAGCGCTCGCCGTCGAGCACCGGCTTGACATCGAGTACGGGCGTGCCGTCCAGCGCCTCCAGGTCGGCCACCCGCAGCCGGACGCCGTCCACGGCGAGCACCCGCACCCGGTGCAGGCCGATCGGGTTCGGCCGGTGCGGCGAGCGGGTGGCGAACACCCCCGTCTCCGGCCGGGACACGTCGCCGCGCGGGTGCACCGCGAGGACGTCCCGCCGGGCCCGGTCCAACCAGGTCAGCACGAGCACGTCCGCGCCGGGCCGCAGCCCGTCCAGCGCCGGCGCGTACGCCTCGTCGAAGACCAGCCACGCCTCCGGGGCGCCCTCGTCGCCCTGCTTCGGCGCCGCCGCCGGATCGGTCAGGGGCGACTCGACCCGGCCGACCGGACACAGTGTCTGTTCGCTTCCCGTCACGGGACCTCCCGGAGCATGTGCAGCCGGACCGTGGTGCCGGCCGCGGTGGTGTGCAGCAGTACCAGGTCGCACAGGGCGTGCACGATGACCAGACCCCGTCCGCCGATGCCGTCGTGCGCGGGGGTGAGCCGGCCGGCGAGCGGATCGGCCAGCCAGCCGTCGTCGTGGATCTCGCACACCAGGTGCCGGTCGGTGCGCCACGCCTGGAGGGTGCCGGCGCCGCCCGCGTGTACCACGCTGTTCGTGGCCAGCTCGGTGACCGCGATCTGCAGGTCGGCCACCCGGTCGGCGGCCAGCCCGGCGGCAAGCCCGTGCTCGGCGACGAACCGCCGGACCTGCGGCAGCGTAGCCAGGTCGTAGCGGAGCACCGCGACCTGCTCGGCGGGGGTGGGCAACGGCTTGTTGTGCCGCTCGGTGACCGCCGCCGGTGCGTAGCCGGCGATGCGGCGGCACCCACCGCCGTCGGCCAGCAGCGGGTGCGTGCAGCGCGCCTCGGCGAGCACGCCGGGGTCGAGCCGGCCCGCGTCGTACGGGCAGAGGATGCTCGCGGCCCGGCCCGCGAAGGCCCAGTTGATCGCGGCCTCGTGCTGGGCGCAGGCCCGGTACTCCTCGGCGGTGCGTCCCGCCCAGACCGGCTCGCCGATGATCCGGACCCGCCGCTCGGGATGCCGGTCGGCGAACGCCTGGAGCACGCACGGGATGATCTGGCCCGGGTTGCGCCCCGCCTCGGTCATGTCGGCCCATCCGACGGCGTCGCCGGTCGCACCGAGCGCCGCGCGGATCAGCGCGAGCTGCGGGCCCGGCGTCGCCACCAGCACCGGCTCGCCCGCGGCCAGTCCCTCCTGGACGAACGGCACGGTGACCGCCAGCAGGCTCGCGGCGTCGGTGTAGAAGGTCAGCTCGTGGCGGAAGCCGGCCGGCGCCGGCCCGGCGGGCGCGCTCACGCGGGCCGCTCCGGGGTCGGCACGTCACCGAGCAGGTGCAGCAGCCGGTGCAGCGCCGGCCGGCACCCCACCAGCCGCACGCCGGTGGCGCTCGCCCGGTCCGCCCACACGATGGCGGTGGCGGCGCCCACGTCGGCGAAGCTCAGGTCGGAGACGTCCAGCACCGGCGGGAGGCCCGCCGCCCGCTCGTCGGTCGTCACCTCGTCCAGCACCGCGGTGAACGCCTCCCGGTTGCTCCGGTCCACCTGCCCCACGAGCCGCACCCCCGGCGGGTCGGTCGTCCGGTACGCCCGCAGCAGCGGCGCCCAGGTCCGCGCGGCGTGCGGACCGGCCGTGCCCGGATGGGCGGCGGCCAGGGCGCGCAGGTCGTCGGCCGGGAAGAGCCGCCGGTCGTACAGGCACAGGCCGGCGACCCGGGTGTCCAGGAAGAGCGGGTTGAGCGCGGTCTCGTACCGGCGCAGGTCGCCCAGGGTGCTGCCGCTGCGCAGCACCCACGCCATGTCGCCGGCCAGCCGGATCCCCGGGTAACCCTCGTGCCGCGCGCGGTCGACCTCGTCGACCATGACGGCGACCATCGTCTCCGGGGCCGGCGGGCCGCCGGTCGGGTAGGCGTCCACGGCCGGCACGATGCGCAGCTGGCCGGCGGCCACGGCGGCTTCGGTCGGCACGCCGACGGCGTCGACGCGGGCGCGCACCGCCTGCGGCGGGGAGGTATCGGTGAAGCAGACGACCTTGTGGCCGAGCCGCAGGCCGGTGGCGGCGAAGCGGCCGACGACGTCGAGAGCGACCCTCTCGTCGTCGTGCGTCCAGCAGACGTGGTCACCCAGGTGGACCTGGTCGACCACGGTGGTAGCGGTCACGGTGCTGGCCTCCCGGTCGGCGCGCCCCTCACTGTAGCCCCGGCCCGGGCGCCTACCGAGCCGGCCGTGATCCGCTTGTCGGCGGCGGCGTTCCGGGGTAGCCTGCCGGTGGACCCGGATGCCGGCGCGTCACACCACCCGAGGTCCACTCCACCGAACTGGCAGCTCATTCGGCGACACGACGCCGATCCGGCCGCGACCACGCCGCCACCGCCGTCCTGGCTCGCTGAGCACCCGACCCGGGCCTCCACGGGAGTGAACCGGGAGCACGGTTCCCGCGCCGCCCGACGGCTCGCCCGCCGGCCGCGACCTCCAGGCATGACGCCGGAGAGCAGGCTCGCCCGCTCCGGCAGAACGTCCCACCGGCGCACAGGTCAGCGCGGCCACTCGAGCCTGCGCCTTCGCCGCGCGTCCCGCGGTCAGCCCCACCCGGCCGTCGACGACCGGTCCTGCGCCGGTTCGTGGACACGGTGGCCAGGCGCCGCATCCCTCGCCTGCGCACCGAACGAGCCGATGCTCGCTTCTCCCTCGCCTGTCCCGATCGGGACGGCCACTTCTCGAAAGGCACCCGATGACCGACACCTCCGCGCCGCTCCCGGTGAGCGGCATCGTCGACACGGTCGACGACCACGCACTGCTCCGGGTGGACGGCTACCTGCCGTCCACCGCCGACGCCCACCTCAGCGCCGGCCAACTGCGCCGGTACGGCCTGCGCCGCGGTGACCTCGTCACCGGCGCGGTCGCCGCCACCGCCCACCGGGGCCGGCACACCCCGCTCCTCCGGGTCGACACCGTCAACGGGACGCCCCTGGAACAGGCCCGCCGCCGCCCGGAGTTCCACCGCCTCACACCGGTCCACCCGCACCAGCGGCTGCGGCTGGAGACCGAGCCGCACATCCTCACCACCCGGGTGATCGACCTGGTGATGCCGATCGGCAAGGGCCAGCGGGCGCTGATCGTCTCGCCGCCGAAGGCGGGTAAGACGATGGTGCTGCAGGCGATCGCGAACGCGATCACCCGCAACAACCCGGAGTGCCACCTCATGGTGGTGCTGGTCGACGAGCGGCCGGAAGAGGTCACCGACATGCAGCGGTCGGTGAAGGGCGAGGTCATCGCGGCCACGTTCGACCGTCCGCCGCAGGACCACACGACGGTGGCGGAGCTGGCGATCGAGCGGGCGAAGCGCCTGGTCGAGCTGGGCCACGACGTGGTCGTGCTGCTCGACTCGCTGACCCGGCTCGGCCGTGCCTACAACCTGACCGTCCGCTCCGCCGGCCGCACCCTCTCCGGCGGCATCGACGTGGCCGCGCTCACCCCGCCCAAGCAGCTGCTCGCCGCCGCCCGGATGGTCGAGGAGGGTGGTTCGCTGACCGTCGTCGCCACCGCCCTGGTCGACACCGGGTCCGCCGCGGACAACCTCATCTTCGAGGAGTTCAAGAGCACCGGCAACGCCGAGCTGAGGCTGGACCGGGCGCTGGCCGAGCGGCGCACGTTCCCCGCCGTCGACGTGCGGGCCTCCGGCACCCGCCGGGAGGACCTGCTGCTCACCGGCGTCGAGCGGGACCGCCTGCGGGCCCTGCGGTCCGCGCTGTCCACCCTGGACCGCCAGGCGGCGCTCGACCAGCTCCTCCACCAGCTCGCCGCCACCGGCGGCAACGCCCACTTCCTGGCCCGCCTCGGCGCCGCGACCCGCGGCTAGGATCTGTGCCCATGGACGCTCCCCGGGCCGACCGGCCGCCGACCGTACGCCAGTTGCGCCTGGTCGTCGAGGCCGAGGACTACGACACCGCGGTCGCCTTCTTCCGGGACGCGCTGGGCCTGCCGGAGCAGGCCGCCTACTCGGGTGGCGACGGCGCCCGGGTGGTGATCCTGGAGGCGGGCCGGGCCACCCTGGAGCTGGCGAACCCCGCGCAGAAGCGGCTGATCGACGAGGTGGAGGTCGGCCGCCAGGTCGCGCCCCGCCTGCGGGTGGCGTTCGAGGTGGACGACAGCCGGGCGACGGCCGAGCGTCTCGTCGCGGCGGGCGCCACCGAGGTCGCCCCTCCGACGGTCACCCCGTGGCAGTCGCTCAACGCTCGCCTCGACGGCCCGGCGGGCCTGCACCTCACCGTCTTCCAGGAGCTGCGGAGCCCCGCCGAGCGGGAGGCCCTGGACGGGTTCGGCACCGACGGCTGAGAATCCGCGTGGCGTGCCGCCGGCGGGTGCGGCGATACTTCGGCGCGTGCCCGACGTGACGTTGACCCCCGCACAGGCCGCAGCCCTCCAGCACGTCCGCGAGGTCGCCCTCCGCGACCGGCCCGCGGCGCTCGCCGTCATCGCCCGGCACCTCGCCGGGTCCGGCGCCGCCTACCACGCGGAGGAGATCGTCGCCGCGGTGGCCGCCCACGGCCGGCTGACCCTCAACTTCCACCCCGACCGGCTGCTACGCGACGGCCGGACGGTGGCCGAGGCGCTCGACCAGGAGGGCGTCTACCGCAGCCAGTTCGAGACGGGCGTCTCCAACGGTGGGCTGACCGCCTTCCCCGGCGGCGACCGGGACCGCTGGGAGGAGAGGCTGTTCGGCGGGGCGTACCAGCGGCCCGGCGTGCCCCCGGCGGAGCGCCCGAAGTACGGCGGCCTCAACCTACTCGACCACCCGGACGGCGCCTGCCCCCGGTTCGGCTCCTGTCACCTGCGGCTGCGGCCCGCGGCGCTCGCGCGGGCCACCTTCAGCTTCGGGGACAGCCACACCGAGCCGAAGGACCTCGGCACCGTCACCGTGTTCGAGCCCGTGCTCGCCGCGCTGCTGGCGGCCACCGCCACGACCGGGATCAGCCTCGGCGTGGCCGGCATGGACACCGGCACCCTCCTGCGGACGCTGCTGCGCCGCCGGGAGCGCGCGTCCGACGCGGCCGGCCGGGCGCTGGACGACTACATCGAGGCGCAGGTGCACGGTGAGCTGAACCTCGCCCGGGACGTCGAGGCCGTGGTGGTGGACCCGTCGTTCCGGGGCACGGAGGAGGGGCGGATCCTCGCCGGCGTCGCCCGGCGGCACGGCTTCGCGCTGTGCTGGCACACCGGGTTCGAACTGCCGGTCGACGGCGTCGACGCCGAGTTCCGGGGACCGGCCATCCCGCCGCTCGCCGCCCGCGTGCACGCCGAGTTCGCGCGCCCGGGGGAGCCGGTGCACGCCGCGCTGATCGGCCGGGCCGCCGCCTCGGTGGTACGCGAGCCGCACCGCTGGGCCGACCGCGGCCCGGCCGAGGTGACCCTGCAGCACCTCAAGCAGCTCTGGCACGTTCTGGTCCGGTTCGGCGTCCCCGCGGCCGGCTAGGCCGTTTCCGCCGGACCGTCCCGCGCCGTCACGGCCGTCCGGAACGGTCGGTGACCTGGACCGCAGGTCGAGCGGGCACGGGCATTTCCGGAATGCCCGACACGGCGAGCTGGTTGTGTCCCCCGTAGCGCCGGAAGCCAAACCCGTACCGGCGAGTAGTTCCCCCGAGGGGCGCTCACCCCGGAGCGCGTCGTGACGATCGAAAGGGCAACCATCGTGAAGCAGCACTTCACTCGATGGCTCCCCGCCATCGCGAAGACCGCCGTGGCAACGACCGCCATCGCCAAGACCGCCGCCGCGAGGACCGCCGTCGCCGCCGGCCCCAACCGCCGCACCGCGCTGACCGTCGCGGGCGTGGCCTGCCTGGGCGGGCTGGCGTTCGGCCCCACCGCCGTCGCCGCCCCGGTGACCAGCGGCCCGCACGCCGGGGCCCTGGCCGCCATCGACCTGGCCACCGGCAAGAAGACCGGCACCGAGACGGTGAAGTCCGGCCTGACCACCGGCAGTGACAAGGTCCCGACGAAGGCCGACCGTCCCGACCGGGAGAAGCTCATCCCGCGCGGCGTCGAGGGCGCCCAGTCGCGCATCCCGCTCGACGACGCGCAGCTCGACAACGCCAAGGCCATCGTGAAGGCGGCCAAGGAGACCGGCGTGGGGGAGCGGGGCGCCGTGATCGGCGTCGCCACCTCCCTGCAGGAGTCGAAGCTGTACAACCTCGGTCACCTCGGCACGTACAACGACCACGACTCGGAGGGTCTGTTCCAGCAGCGCCCGTCGTCCGGTTGGGGTACGCCCGAGCAGGTCACCGACCCGGACTACGCCAGCAAGGCGTTCTTCAACGCGCTGAAGAACGTCGGCGGCTGGCAGGACCTGCCGCTGACCGCCGCGGCCCAGACGGTCCAGGTGTCCGCCTTCCCGTACGCGTACGCGCAGTGGGAGGAGCAGGCGGCGGACATCGTCCAGCAGCTCTGGTGACGACACCCGCGAAGCGGCCGGCCCTCGGACAGGGGGCCGGCCGCCTCCGTATGCGGGGATGATCCCGACTGTCGACGTCAGCCCCGGCTTCGGTTGTGGGATGAATGTCCGGTTCCCGCGCTCGCCCGGGGGCGGTGAGTGGAACGCTGTGGGTGTCTCCGGTGCCGGGATACACCCATACCGTTCCACCGACCGTCCCGCCTTGGGTGTGGTGTCCGGTTCGCGGGGTGACCGGCGGCATCCCGGCGGTGGAATGGCCGCCGGGTGGGGGTCGTTATACCCGGTGCACGACCGAGGACCACGCCCCGCTCGACGGGGCGCCCCGCCCCGCTACCCGTGCCCGGCCCCCGGGAATGATGGTGGTTGGTCGGTCGTTGGACATGGTCCCGGCGCGACGAAGAGGCCCCCGCCCCGTCCGCTGGATGATCCCCCTTGAGACTTCTTGAGCGCCTGACGGTGCTTGCGCCCACCAGCTAAGAGCCGACCCCCCGGTCGGTGCGTGTGCGCCAACCCCCGAATGGAGCCATCCCCCATGAACACGATGCTGCGTAAGAGCGTGCTGGGTATTGCTGGTCTGGCCTTCACCGGTGGTGTCTTCGCCGGTCCGGTCGCCGCCCACGCCGACGCCCGCCCCGTGCAGGGTAAGCCGGCCGCCGTGGCGACCGTGCAGGGCGCCCAGTCGCACATCGACCTCAACGACGAGCAGCTGGCCAACGCGAAGGCGATCATCGCGGCGACGAAGAAGGCCGGTCTGCCCGAGCGGGCCGCGGTGATCTCGATCGCCACGAGCCTGCAGGAGTCGAAGCTGGAGAACCTCGGCCACCTCGGCGACGCCAACGACCACGACTCGCTGGGCCTGTTCCAGCAGCGCCCCTCCAGTGGTTGGGGTACGCCGGAGCAGATCACCAACCCCGAGTACGCGACCCTGGCCTTCGAGAAGGGTCTGAAGCAGGTCGACGGCTGGGACAAGATGCCGCTGACCGAGGCCGCGCAGACCGTGCAGGTCTCGGCCTACCCGGACGCCTACGCCCAGTGGGAGCAGCAGGCCACCGACATCGTCCACCAGCACTGGAACAGCTGACCCAAACAACACGACCGCTGGCCGGCACCCCCAACGGGGTGCCGGCCAGCGGCGTCTTCACACCGGGGCGCTCTCGGCGCGCAGGCGGGACGAGCCCGTCCCCACCGACCAGCCCGCCACCCACCGGCTGCCGCTGGTGCCGCTGGTCCGGTCAGTGACGTGGTACCAGTCCATCCGGCAGCGCTGCGGGGTCACGTCGAGCACCCCGTACCCGTGCCCGTCCAGCTCGGCCCAGCGCACGTGCGGGTTCGTGGAGCCGAGCAGCCCCGCGCCGAGCCGGCTCAGCGGGTTTCCGGCCGGCAACCTGAGGAAGTCGTTGACGTTGTCGCTGGTCACCGACGGGACGACGAACTCCGCGGCGGCCGGCTCGAACAGTGTGGTCCGGGTGGTCACCTCGTTGGCCCAGGAGGTGTGGATGTCCCCGGTCAGGAAGACCACGTCGCGGGTGCCGGTGGCCCGCAGGTGGTCGACCAGTTCGTTGCGGTCGGCGTTGTAGCCGTCCCACTGGTCGGCGTTGAGCACCGCGCCGTTCTCCGGGATGCCGAGCAGCTTCCCGAGCGGGCCGAGCAGCCAGGACGGCAAGGCCCCGACGTCCAGCCGGGCCATCATCACCGGGTTGCCGACCAGCTTCCAGCGGGCGGCGGAGCCGGACAGTCCCGCCTTCAGCCAGGCCATCTGCGCGTCGCCGGTGATCGTCCGGTCCGGGTCGTCGACGTCGTCGCCGGACGCCTGCGCCGACCGGTACGAGCGGAGGTCCAGCATGGACAGCTCCGCGAGCCGGCCGAACCGGAACCGCCGGTAGATCGCCCCGTCCGCGCCGATCCGCACGGGCATCCACTCCAGGTACGCCTGCCGGGCGGCGGCCAGCCGGTCGGCGAACGGGCCCTCGGCGCCCGGCGTGTGGTTCTCCGCACCGCCGGACCACTCGTCGTTGGCCACCTCGTGGTCGTCCCAGGTGATCACCCAGGGCACGGTGGCGTGCAGCGCCTGCAGGTCGGGGTCGGTCTTGTAGAGCGCGTGCCGGATCCGGTAGTCGGCCAGGGTGAGCACCTCGTGCGCCGGCTGCGTCGGCCGGACCACCCGACCGGCGGCGGCGAACTCGCCGGTCCCGTACTCGTAGATGTAGTCGCCGAGGTGGACGACGAGGTTGAGGTCGCCCCGGTCGGCCAGCCGCCGGTAGGCGGCGAAGTAGCCGGCCTCCCAGTTCGCGCAGGACACCACGCCGATCCGCAGCCGGTCGACGGCGGCGTCCACGGGTGGGGCGGTCATCGTCCGGCCGGTGGGCGACCAGGCGCCGGCGTGGCCGAAGCGGTACCAGTAGGTGGTGGCGGCGGCCAGGCCGGAGACGGCGATCTTCACCGTGTGGTCCCGGGCCGGACCGGTGGTGAGCGTGCCGGCGGCCACCGGAGACCGGAAGTCGGGGTCCGCGGCCACCTGCCAGGTAACCTCCACGTCCGGGCCGGCGCCGGAGCCGGGCCGGGCGTCGGGGGTCGGGGTGACCCGGGTCCACAGCAGGATCCCGTCCGGCAGCGGGTCACCGGAGGCGACGCCGTGCCGGAACGCGGCGGTGGCCGCGCCCGCGGAGGAGGGGCCGGCGAGGGTGGTGCCGGCCAGGACGGCGGTGCCGGCGGAGGCACCGGCGAGGCGCAGGAGGGTACGACGGTCGAGGGTGTTCGTCATGACCCATGTATCTACCGCCGTCTACGTGTCCGACGCACCCCTTGGGACGGCGAATTCGCAAGCTGTTCTGCGCCGGTTCGCAATTCGGCGGCACGGCGGGCCGGCGCGCGCCGGCCGCCCCCGTACGCGGGTCAGGAGGACGAGTCGGAGCGGTTCCGGCCGGCGACGACGTCGACCAGCGCGGCCACCAGCGCCAGCGCGATGATCGCGACGGCCAGCAGCAGGGAGTGCCGGTAGGCGACGGTGAAGTCGCCCCGGCTGTCGGCCAGCGTCGAGAAGAACAGCGCGCCGACCGCGGCGATGCCGGCCGCCGAGCCGATGCGTTGCCCGGTCTGCAGCATGCCGGCGCCGCTCCCGGCCTGCGGCACCGGCACCTCGGAGAGGGTCAGGGTCTGGTTCGGCGCGATGACCAGGCCGCTGCCGAGCCCGGCGAGCAGGAACGGCACGGCGAGCAGCAGCGGCACCGAGTGCCGGGGCTCGTCCCGCAGCACCCAGACGGTGGCGAGCAGGCCGAGGATCACCACCAGCAGGCCGGCGGCGACCAGCGGGCGGCCGTACCGGGTGACGACCCGGCCGCCCACCGCGGAGGCGGCCGCCGAGCCGAGCGCGAACGGGGTGATGGCCAGGCCGGCGACGAGCGCGCTGTAGCCGAGCCCGACCTGCAGGTAGAGCGTGAAGATGAAGAAGATCGCGGTGAACCCGGCGAAGTAGACCAGGCCGATGAGGGAGCCCAGGGTGTAGGAGCGCATCCGGAACAGCCGCAGGTCGAACAGGGGCGTCCGGTGCCGCCCGTACCACCGTTCCCACAGGGCGAAGCCGGCCAGGAAGAGCAGCCCGGCGGGGATCAGCGCCCACTTGCCGGCGCCGCGCCACTGCTCCCGCTGGACGAGTGGCAGCAGCACCAGGGTCACCCCGACGCCGAGCAGCAGCACGCCGACCGGGTCCAGGCGGTGCCGGTCCGGCTGGCCTTCCGGGCGGGCCGGGATGAGCCGCCAGCCGAGCACCACGGCGAGGATGCCGACCGGGATGTTCACGAAGAAGACCCAGCGCCAGCCGTGCTCCTCGCCGCCGAGCTGGATGAGCAACCCGCCGAGCAGCGGGCCGACCGCGGTGGAGATGCCGATCGTGGCGCCGAGCAGGCCGAACGCCCGGCCCCGCTCGGCGCCTCGGAACAACTGCTGGATCATGCCGCTCACCTGGGGGTTGACCACCCCGGCGGCGGCGCCCTGGACCAGCCGGGCGACGACCAGCCACTCCGGCGAGCGGGCCAGGCCGGCCAGCGCGCTGGTCACGGTGAACAGCGCCACCCCGACCACGAACGCGGCACGCCGGCCGCGGGCGTCCCCGAACCGCCCGGCCGGCACCAGCACCAGACCGAAGGTCAGCGCGTAGCCGGAGAGCACCCACTGCAGGTCGCTGGGTGTGGCGTGCAGCGCCCGGTCGATCGACGGCACGGCGACGTTCACGATGCTGACGTCCAGCAGGGTCATGAACGCCGCGACCAGGCCGACGCTGAGGGCCTTCCAGCGGCGCCGGTCGTCGGGTCCGCCGGTGACCACCGGCGCCGACGACCGGTCCGTGTTCATCGTGCCTCCCGTGGACCGTCGATCACGCATCCCCGATCGCTACCCGGCCCCGGGTGGGGCAAACGACGATCACGCCACCTGGCGGGCGCACCACCGCGGTCCGAAGTCCAGGCCGGCCATCGGGGAGTCCTCCCGGTGCAGCAGCCCCCGCTCGGTGAGCAGGTGCAGCGGCTCGCGGAGCTCCTTCTCGGTCATGCCGGCCTCCTGGGCGATCGTGTCCGGGTAGGGGACGTGTCCCCGCACCTCCAGCGCGGTCACCGCCTGGTACACCCGTTCCTCGATCGCAGACAGCCGTACCTGCTGCATCGCTTCCCTCCTCGGCGTGGACCGCCCGACCGGCGGGCGGCCTGCGCCCGGCGGTTACCCGGGCGACGTCCGATGATGCCCACCCGATCGGGGGGTCGCGGCCGGGTGCGTGCCGGGCGGTCGGTCGGTGCCGTGGCCTAGGCTGCTCTCGTGATCATCTGGGACCTCGTCGTGGTCGGTGGCGGCCCCGCCGGCCTCTCCGCCGCGCACGCGGCGGCCCGGGCCGGCGTCCGCACCCTGGTGGTCGAGCGGGCCACCCATCCCCGGTACAAGACCTGCGGCGGCGGTCTCATCGGCACGTCGCTGACCGAGATCGCCGACCGGATCGAGGTGCCCGCGCACGACCGCGTCGACCGGATCACCTTCACCCGCGACGGGCGACGCGGCTTCACCCGCCAGCACTCCACGCCGCTGGTGGCCATGGTCCGCCGCGAGGAGTTCGACGACCGGCTGCGCGCCGCCGCGGTCGCTGCCGGCGTCGAGGTTCGCGAGGGCGTCGCGGTCCGCGCCGTCGAGCAGGACCCCGACGAGGTACGCCTGCGGCTGGCCGACGGCGACACGGTGCGCGCCCGCGCGGTGATCGGGGCCGACGGCTCGTCGGGCGTGACCGCCCGGCACGTCGGGGTGACGTGGCGGCAGGTCGACCTCGGGCTGGAGCTGGAGCTGCCGGTCCCACCCGCCGAGGCGGACCGCTGGCGCGGGCGGGTGCTCATCGACTGGGGGCCGGTCCCCGGCTCGTACGCCTGGGTCTTCCCGAAGGGCGACCGGCTCACCGTCGGTGTCATCGCCGCCCGGGGCGAGGGTGACCGCACCCGCGCCTACCTGCGTGACTTCGTGGCCCGCCTGGGCCTGGCCGGGGTCACCCCGGAGCACGACTCGGGGCACCTGACCCGGTGCCGGGCGGAGGACTCGCCGCTGCGCCGCGGCCGGGTCCTGGTCGCCGGCGACGCGGCGGGCCTGCTGGAGCCGTGGAGCCGGGAGGGCATCAGCTTCGCCCTGCGGTCGGGCCGGCTGGCCGGCGAGGCGGTGGCCGGCGGCGACCTCGACACCTACGCACGGGAGGTCGGCCTCCGGCTGGTGCCGGAGATGCGGGCCGGGCACCGGCTGCTGGAGGTCTTCACCCGGCGGCCCGACGTGTTCCACGCCCTGCTGGCGACCCCGCCGGGTTGGCGGATGTTCGTGCGGTTCTGCCAGGGGCAGGCCAGCTTCGCGCGGGTGCTGGCCCGCCGCCCGGTGCGGGCCGGCCTGGCCCTGCTGGACCGGCTGCCGCCGCGGCAGCCGGGCGCCGCTGAGAACGCGCGGTAGTCAGGGCACGACGACGCCCCAGAACGGCACCTCGACCACCGTCTCCAGCGGGACGGTCGGCGGCTCGTCGGCGACGGCAGGGTGCCGCCGGCCAGGCCGACCAGCAGGATCTGACCGCCGGTGGCGACCACCTGCCGGGCGGTGGTGACCGTGGGGTCCGCGCCGACGAAGTCGAGCACCACGTCCGCGCCGTCCGGCGGCGGGCCCACCAGCGCCCGGATCCGGTCCACGCCGTCCGGACCGGCCTGCACCAGGTCGTGCGCGCCCATCCGGCCGGCCAGGTCCAGGGCCGCGACGCTGGTGTCCACCGCGATGATCCGCACGGCGGTGGTGGCGGCCAGGATCTGCACCGCCATGTGCCCCAGCCCGCCGATGCCGATCACCACGCAGGAGGTGCCGGGACGCAGCCGGTCCCGGGCCAGCTCGACGGCGTGATACGGGGTCAGCCCGGCGTCGGTGAGCGGGGCCGCCTGGGTGAGGTCCAGGTCACCGACGGGCAGCAGCCGGGAGGCGGGCACCACCACGTGGTCGGCCAGCCCCCCGTCGCGGCTGAGCCCGACGCCGCCGACCGGCACCACCCGGCACTTTGGTCGCCCTCCACCTCGTCGCCGGACGGGTCGCCGGGGCGGCTTACCCGGGCCGGATCGGTTGATGCGGCGGCTGGCCGGGCGGGCGGACAATGCGGTCATGAGCGAACCGCGCGAGTCGTTCACCGACGAGGAGTACGCGTTCCTGCGGCACGTCCGCTTCGGCGAACTGCCGCCCGGGGTACGCCCCGAGGAGCGGTTGGAGTCGACCGAGAGCGAGACCGAGCCGCGCCGGGACCGGCCCGACCCGACCGGCGGTCAGCACGAGTGGGACCTGCGGGCCGGGGGCGGCTGACCGGTCCGTGACGCCGACGGGCCCCGGGTGCGACACCCGGGGCCCGCCGTGACCGGTACGGATCAGAAGACCGGCACGCCCTCGCGGACCAGCTTCCAGTTCGGCACGGAGAAGTCGGCCGGGCGGATGACGCCCTTGGCCTGCGCCCAGTCGATGAGCAGCTGGCGGATCTCCTGCTGCTGGTTGTAGACCTGGGTCTTCACGATGCCCGGGAAGTTGCCACCACCGCTGCGCCGGTAGTTGTTGACCGCGACGACGAACTGGGCGTCCGCGGCGACCGGGGTGTCGGTGCCCGGCAGGACCAGGCGGGTGATCCGCTGGCCGACCGGCTTCGAGATGTCGATGTCGTAGTCGAGGCCGGAGATCACGTCGTAGTTGTAGTCCGGGACGGCCGGGTCGCTGATCGTCTCCGGGTTGACCGCCGCGCCCACTCCGACGGTGACGAAGTACTTCGCGGAGTACTCCAGGTACGCCTTCACCTCGGCGCCGGTCATGACGACCGCCTCCAGGGTGTTGTCGAAGACGTACAGCCCGGCGACGTCGCGGATCCGCACGTCCCCGGCGGGGAAGACCGCGGTCCGGCTGAACGGCGACGCCTGCGACAGCACCGGCAGGTTCGCGTACGCGGTGCCGGCCAGGGCCGCGGTGACGACCTCGGCCTGGACGTGGTTGATGAAGTCCAGGATCGGGGTGTCCTTGTACCGCGACTCGACGGTGGACAGCTCCACCTCCGACTGCGCCACGACCTGGTTGACGTACCCGACGGTCTTGGTGTGCTGGCCGCGGACGGCCGCGAGCACCGCCGGGTCCTCGACCACGGTGTTGGTGTTCAACATGGTCGAGCCCTTGCCGACGACCTTCCAGCGGCCCTTCTCCCGGGTCAGGGTGAAGTCCATCCGGGTGAGCC
The DNA here is from genome assembly GCF_032108445.1 of Micromonospora halotolerans. NCBI lineage: Bacteria > Bacillati > Actinomycetota > Actinomycetes > Micromonosporales > Micromonosporaceae > Micromonospora > Micromonospora halotolerans. The sequence continues at coordinate 5,633,605 of NZ_CP134876.1, forward strand.
GCTGGCCCCACTTCGACGGCTCCGAGGTGAGCACCTGCGCGCCGGTGGCCGTGTTGGTGACGAACTTCTCCGGCACCTCGTTGTGGGCGTGGCCGAAGAGGATCGCGTCGATCCCCGGCACCTGCTCGGCGATCAGCGCGACCGGGTTCTCGTTCGGCAGCTCCGGGCCGTAGCTGGAGGTGCCGCTGTCGCCGCCGTGGGCGGAGATGATGACCAGGTCGGCGCCGCGCTCGCGCATCACCGGCACCCACGTGGCGGCGGTGGCCACCATGTCGGCGAAGACCAGCTTGCCCTCGACGTTGCCCTTGTCCCAGATGGCCACGCCCGGGTTGGTGAGGCCGAGGATGCCGACCTTCAGCTTCGGCGCGTCGTGCCCGCCGAGGTCGACCTCCTTGATCACGTACGGCAGGAAGGCCGGCTTGCCGGTCTTCTCGTTGATCGCGTTCGCCGCCAGGGCGGGGAAGCCGAGCTGGCCGATCCAGGTGGCGAGCAGCGGCAGGCCGTAGTTGAACTCGTGGTTGCCCAGCGTCACGGCGTCGTACTTCAGCACGTTCATGGCGTTGGCCATCGGGTGCGTCTCACCGGTGCTGGTGATCGGCTCCTGCTTGGCGTAGTAGGTGGCCAGCGGGGTGCCCTGGATGGTGTCGCCGGCGTCCAGCACGAGGGTCGCCTTACCCGTGCGCTGCGCGCGGATCTGGTTGACCAGGGTGGCCAGCTTCGCGACGCCGACGTCGTTGTGCTTGCTGTCGTCGAACTCGGCGTCCCGGTAGTAGTCCCAGTTGTAGACGTTGCCGTGGGTGTCCGAGGTGCCGAGGACCGTCAGGTCCCAGGTCTTCGGCGGCTTCGGCTTGGCCTCGGCGGGAGCGCCGGCGATCAGGGGGGCGGTCGCGGCGGCGGCCGCGACGGCCAGCACCTGGCGGCGCGAGGCGCCGGAGGAGGAGGTCATGAGGTGCCCTTCCATGGGGGTGGACGCGCCTCGTGGGCGCCGTTGCGCACCATAACGACCAGCTGTCACAGACGCCACATCGCCCAGAGGTATCTCACACCAGCAGCGCCGCGGGGCCCCGCGGCGTAACACCCGCGGCCACCGTTTCCGCCCCCGCCCGCGGGGTAGGGCGGGGAGGACGGAGCGACGGCCCGAGGGAGACCCGGTGAGCGACGACCAGTACACCCAGCAGGACCCCACCCGCCAGTACGGTCAGCGGCAGGGCCAGCCCGGCCAGCAGCAGTCGGCGCCCGGCACGGAACGCGAGATGGGCCCGAAGCCGGACCACGGTGAGGAATCATACCGGGGCAGCGACCGGCTCAGCGGCAAGCGGGCGGTGATCACCGGCGGTGACTCGGGCATCGGCCGGGCGGTCGCCATCGCCTACGCCCGCGAGGGCGCCGACGTGCTGATCTCCTACCTCGGCGAGGAGGAGGAGGCGGACGCCCGGGAGACCGTGCGGCTCGTCGAGCAGGCCGGGCGCAAGGGCGTCGCCGTGCGGTGCGACGTGCGGGAGGAGGCGAACTGCCGGAGCCTGATCGAGCGAGCGCTGGCCGACCTCGGCGGCATCGACATCCTCGTCAACAACGCGGCCTTCCAGATGTCGCAGGACCGGGGCCTGCTCGACATCAGCACCGAGCAGTTCGACCGGGTCGTCAAGACCAACGTGTACGCCATGTTCTGGCTCTGCAAGCTGGCCGTGCCGCACCTGCCCGAGGGCTCGGCGATCATCAACACCTCCTCGATCCAGGCGTTCGACCCGTCGCCGCACCTGCTGGACTACGCCACCACCAAGGCGGCCATCGCCAACTTCACCAAGGCCCTCGCGCTGAACCTGGCCGGCCAGGGCATCCGGGTCAACGCCGTCGCGCCCGGCCCGGTCTGGACGCCCCTGATCCCGGCCACCATGCCCGAGGAGAAGGTGAAGCAGTTCGGCACCGACACGCCCATGGGTCGCCCCGGCCAGCCCGCCGAGCTGGCGCCCGCGTACGTCTTCTTCGCCTCCCAGGAATCCAGCTACGTGACCGGGGAGATCCTCGGCGTGACCGGCGGCCGGCCCACCAAGTGACGCGACCGCCCGGCCGCGCGGGTGGTCAGCGCGGCCAGGCGGCCATCCGGCGGCGGACCTCGGCGACCTGGCCGGGGTCCAGGCCGTAGCGGGCGAACCGGCGGTCCGGCACCCGGTCCAGGTAGCGCCCGGCCGCCCGGACGTCGTCGTCGTCCAGCGCGGGGTCCACCTGCCGGGCCAGCTCCAGCAGCTCGGCCACCGCGTACCGGTCCAGCGCGGCCGACACGTCGATGTAGTCCCGGACCTCCCGGCGGTTGACCAGCGCGGCGGTCTTGTTGGCGATGAGGTCCCGGACGTCCATCACCGGGCCCAGGTCCATCACCACCGGGCTGCGGTACCGGTCGAGCCGGGCCAGGCTGAGCCGGATCTGCCGGCCGTCCCGGCTCACCACGAAGTCCCGCAGGTCCCGGTCGTAGCCATCGAACAGCTCGCCCAGCTCGCTGCCCGGATCGGCGTCGGCCACCCGGTAGCCGGCCCGTTCCAGGGCGGCCCGCACCCCGGCCGCGGCCGCGGCGGCCGCGCCCTCCACGTCGGCGAACAGGTCCACGTCCTCCGTCGGCCGGGTGACCAGGCCGTGCGCTGCCCAGGCCACCCCGCCGCCCAGCACGAACCGGTGCGGGCCGGCGGCCGCGAGGGCCACCCGGGCCACCTCCCGGTAGAAGTCGTGCAGGTGGGTCACGCGGCGCGCAGGCCCCGGTGCCGGCTCTCCCACGCGAGGCGTACGCCCCGGGGCAGGTTCAACAGCGGCCACACCCGGCGCAGCGTCCCCCCGTGGATCAGCTCGCGCAGATCCTCGACGCGGCTCGTCTCGCGCAGCACGTTCTCGTACATCCAGAGCAGGTCGTCGGGGTCGCCCAGGTCGAAGGCGCGCTCGCTGCTCCACATCAGGCGCACCGGCAGCTCCACGATGCCCCGGGTGGGGCCGGCGAGCTCGCCGAGGGTGCGCGCCACCACGGCGGGTCGCCCAGGACGGGCGAGGTACGCGGTGCTGGTGGCCGACATGGTGTCAGGGTAACCCCTGTCCGGCGTTTTCCCCTCGCCCTGACCTGCCACCCGCCGACCCCCGAGCGTTGACTCGACCGGTCCGCGCCGTTCGGTGACGCCCCGCCCGGCCTGGGGTGGTTGTCCGGATCGGGGCTGTGATCCGCGGCATCCCGGTGGCGGAATGGCGGGTGGGTGGGGGTCGTTGTATCCCCGTGAACGACCGAGGAGGACGGCCCCCGAGGCGGGTGCCCGAGGCCCGGAATGATGGCGGGCCGGCGGTCGTTGTACATGGTCCGGCGCGATGAAGTGGCCCCCCCGGCCCCGCGCTGATGATCCCCCCGAGTGACTTCTTCGAGCGCCTGACGGTGCTTGCGCACGCCAGCTTGCCGACCCCCCGGTCGGGGTGTGCGTCGACCCCCGAATGGAGCTACCCCCATGAACACGATGCTGCGTAAGAGCGTGCTGGGTATTGCCGGTCTGGCGTTCGCCGGTGGTCTGGCTGCCGGTCCGCTGAACCATCAGGAGACGGCGCCGGTGACCGGGCTGTCGGAGGCGGCGGTGGTGCAGGCCGACAAGCCGGACATGGGCAAGCTGATCCCGCACGGTGTGCAGGGCGCCCAGTCGCACATCGACCTGAACGACGAGCAGGTGGGCAACGCGAAGGCGATCATTGCCGCCACGAAGAAGGCCGGCCTGCCGGAGCGGGCGGCGGTCATCTCGATCGCGACGAGCCTGCAGGAGTCGAAGCTGGAGAACCTGGGTCACCTCGGCGACATGAACGACCATGACTCGCTGGGCCTGTTCCAGCAGCGCCCGTCCAGTGGTTGGGGCACGCCGGAGCAGATCACCGATCCGGAGTACTCGACGCTGGCGTTCCTGAAGGGTCTGAAGCAGGTCGACGGCTGGCAGGACATGCCGCTGACCGAGGCCGCCCAGACCGTGCAGGTCTCGGCCTACCCCGACGCGTACGCGCAGTGGGAGCAGCAGGCCGCCGACATCGTCGCCCAGTACTGGAACAGCTGAGTCGGCAACCGGTGGCCGGCACCCGGGAACGGGGTGCCGGCCACCGGTGACCGCCGTCACCGACAACCGGCGGAAGAACGAGCGAGCCAGTACCGTTGTGCAGAGCGTCGGTGTGTCCAGTGTCCCCGGGCCTCACCTAAATTGCCTTCGCGGAATACCGTTCGGCTGGAGCCGCGTCGCGCCACTCGCCGAGAGGCGACCTGCACACCGACGCCCAGCGGCGCCCCGGCCATCCGGCCGGGGCGCCGCTGTTTCTGCGTCTCCCGGGCTGCACCGCGACCCCGCCCGGCCGGGGCGCCGCTGTTTCTGCGTCTCCCGGGCTGCACCGCGACCCCGCCGGGCCGGGGCGCCGCTGTTTTCCGCGTCCTGGGTCGCGAGCACACCTCGGCTGGCCTAATGTTCAAGAGGTCAGCTACCCGCCAGCCGGGAAGGGGGTGCGCCGCATGGGGGTGAAGACCTTCATCCAGGGGTGGCCGGTCTACCGGCAGCTCACCGGCACCGACCCGCTCGGTCGGGGCGCCGCGGCGCAGTCGGCCCGCTCGGCGGCGCTGACCGCGCGCACCGAGACCGCCGACAGCATGGCCCGCTCGGTCTGCCCCTACTGCGCGGTGGGCTGCGGGCAGCGGGTCTTCGTCTCCGACGGGCAGGTCACCCAGATCGAGGGCGACCCGGACAGCCCGATCTCCCGCGGCCGGCTCTGCCCCAAGGGTTCGGCCAGCAAGAGCCTGGTGACCAGCCCGCTGCGGCAGACCAAGGTGCGCTACCGCCGGCCGTACGGCACGGAGTGGGAGGACCTGGATCTCGACGTCGCGCTCGACATGATCGCCGACCGGATCCTGGCCGCCCGCGACGAGACCTGGGAGGACGTCGACGACCAGGGCCGCCCGCTCAACCGGACGCTGGGCATCTCCAGCCTGGGCGGGGCGACGCTGGACAACGAGGAGAACTACCTCATCAAGAAGCTGTTCACGGCGATGGGGGCCCTCCAGATCGAGAACCAGGCCCGCATTTGACACTCCGCCACCGTCCCCGGTCTGGGGACCAGCTTCGGTCGCGGCGGCGCGACGGACTTCCAGCAGGACCTGGTCAACGCTGACGTCATCGTCATCCAGGGCTCCAACATGGCCGAGGCCCACCCGGTGGGCTTCCAGTGGGTGATGGAGGCCAAGAAGCGTGGCGCCAAGGTCTTCCACGTGGACCCCCGGTTCACCCGGACCAGCGCGCTCGCCGACACGTACCTGCCCATCCGGGCGGGCACCGACATCGCGCTGCTCGGCGGCGTGGTGCGGTACATCCTGGACAACGAGCTGGACTTCCGGGAGTACGTGCTGACGTACACCAACGCGGCCACCGTCGTCAGCGAGCGGTTCGCCGACACCGAGGACCTCGACGGGCTCTTCTCCGGCTACAACCCGGAGACCGGCTCGTACGACCAGACCACCTGGCAGTACGAGGGGCACGAGAGCGAGTCCGCGGAGCGGGGCACCGGCAAGGAGCGCGACAGCGCGGCCGGCCTGCGGCACGAGTCGCACGGCATGCCCGTGCCGGCGCAGACCCAACGCGACGAGACGTTGCAGCACCCGCGCTGCGTCTACCAGATCCTCAAGCGGCACTTCGCCCGCTACACGCCGGAGATGGTGGCCCGGGTCTGCGGCATCCCCGAGGAGAAGTTCCTGGAGCTGGCCCGTGCCTGGACGGAGAACTCCGGGCGGGAGCGGACCGGGGCTCTGGTCTACTCGGTGGGCTGGACCCAGCACACCGTCGGCGTGCAGTACATCCGCACCGGCGCCATCATCCAGACCCTGCTGGGCAACATGGGCCGGCCGGGCGGCGGCATCCTGGCGCTGCGCGGGCACGCCAGCATCCAGGGCTCCACCGACATCCCGACCCTGTTCAACCTGCTGCCCGGCTACCTGCCGATGCCGCACCACGCCGACCACCCGACCTTCGACGAGTGGGTGGACAGCATCCGGCACCCCGGCCAGAAGGGCTTCTGGGGCAACTCCCGGGCCTTCGCGGCGAGCCTGCTCAAGGCGTACTGGGGGGACGCGGCGACGCCGGAGAACGACTTCTGCTACGGCTACCTGCCCCGGATGACCGGCGACCACGGCACCTACCAGCAGGTGCTCAACATGATCGACGGCAAGATCAAGGGTTACTTCCTGCTCGGCCAGAACCCGGCGGTCGGCTCGGCGCACGGCCGCGCCCAGCGGCTCGGCATGGCCAACCTGGACTGGCTGGTCGTCCGCGACCTGTTCATGATCGAGAGCGCCACCTTCTGGCGGAACAGCCCGGAGATCGCCACCGGCGAGATCGTGCCGGAGGAGTGCCGCACCGAGGTGTTCTTCCTGCCCGCCGCGTCGCACGTGGAGAAGGAGGGCACCTTCACCCAGACCCAGCGGCTGCTCCAGTGGCGGGAGAAGGCCCTCGACCCGCCGGGCGACTGCCGCTCCGAGCTGTGGTTCTTCTACCACCTCGGCCGGGTGCTGCGGGAGAAGCTGGCCGGCTCCACCAAACCCCGCGACCGGGCGCTGCTCGACCTGGCCTGGGACTACCCGACGCACGGCCCGGACGCCGAGCCGAGCGCCGAGGCGGTGCTCAAGGAGATCAACGGCTACGAGGTGGCCACCGGCCGCCTGCTCGGCGGTTTCCCGGAGGCCAGGGACGACGGTTCCACCGCCGTCGGCTGCTGGATCTACACCGGTGTCTATGCCGACGGCGTCAACCAGGCGGCCCGCCGCAAGTCCCGGCACGAGCAGGACTGGGTGGCCGCCGAGTGGGGCTGGGCCTGGCCGGCCAACCGGCGCATCCTCTACAACCGCGCCTCGGCCGACCCGGAGGGCCGGCCGTGGAGCGAGCGCAAGAAGTACGTCTGGTGGGACGCCGACAAGGGCGAGTGGACTGGCTACGACGTGCCGGACTTCGAGAAGACCAAACCGCCGAGCTACCGGCCTCCGGAGGGTGCCGCGGGTCCGGCAGCCCTCGCCGGGGACGACCCGTTCGTCATGCAGGGCGACGGCAAGGCCTGGCTGTACGCGCCCACCGGCGTGCTCGACGGGCCGCTGCCGACGCACTACGAGCCGGCCGAGTCCCCGATGCGCAACCCGCTCTACGGGCAGCAGGCCAACCCGACCCGGAAGGTCTACGAGCACCCGGTGAACTCGGTCAACCCGAGCCCGCCCGAGCCGCACAGCCAGGTCTTCCCGTACGTGTTCTCGGTCAGCCGGCTCACCGAGCACCACACGGCCGGTGGGATGAGCCGGACCGTGCCGCGCCTGGCCGAGCTGCAACCGGAGATGTTCGTCGAGGTGTCCCCGGAGCTGGCCGCCGAGGTCGGGCTGACGCACCTCGGCTGGGCGCACCTGGTCAGCGGCCGCGCGGTGATCGAGGCGCGGGTCCTGGTCACCGACCGGCTCACCCCGCTGCGGGTCGACGGCCGGGTGATCCACCAGCTCTGGTTGCCGTACCACTTCGGCAGCGAGGGCCTGGTCACCGGCGACTCCGCCAACGACCTGTTCGGCATCACCCTGGACCCGAACGTGCTCATCCAGGAGAGCAAGGTGGGCACCTGCGACGTGCGGCCGGGCCGCCGGCCCACCGGGCCGGCCCTGCTCGACCTGGTCGCCGACTACCAGCGGCGGGCCGGGCTGACGCCGGGCCGGAAGGTGCCGCTGGTCACCACCGGCACGGCGGGCGGGGACGACGCCGCCGGCAGCACCGACGAGCGGTCCGCCGACGCGGCGCGGGACAGGGGCGGGGATGCCTGACGTCAACAGCCTCTACGGCCCGCTCGACCCGGCCCCGGACGCCGGCTGGGTCGAGGCCGGCCCCCGGATGGGGTTCTTCACCGACACCAGCGTCTGCATCGGCTGCAAGGCCTGCGAGGTCGCCTGCAAGGAGTGGAACGGCGTCCCGGACTCGGGCTTCGACCTGCTCGGCATGTCCTACGACAACACCGGGGCGCTGACCGCCAACTCCTGGCGGCACGTCGCGTTCATCGAGCAGCCCCGCCCCGTCGGGCACGGCACCCCGCCGTTCGCGGACAACCCGACCGGCCCGCCGAGCAGCGCGGGCAGCGCGGCGACCGCCGCCGGCACGGCCACCGACACCGGCACCGACCCGGGGCTGCCGCCGGGCCGGCCGGAGGTGGCGGCGCGGATGGCGGCCGGCCCGGAGTTCCTCGGCATGCCCGGCGCCCAGCCGCCGGGGCGGGCCACCGGCGTCGACACCCGGACCGACTTCCGCTGGCTGATGATGTCGGACGTCTGCAAGCACTGCACGCACGCCGCCTGCCTGGACGTCTGCCCCACGGGGTCGCTGTTCCGCACCGAGTTCGGCACGGTGGTGGTGCAGGAGGACATCTGCAACGGCTGCGGCTACTGCATCTCCGCCTGCCCGTACGGGGTGATCGACCAGCGCAAGGACGACGGCCGGGCGTGGAAGTGCACGCTCTGCTACGACCGGCTGGGCGCCGGGAAGACGCCGGCCTGCGCGCAGGCCTGCCCCACCGAGTCGATCCAGTTCGGCCCCCTGGACGAGTTGCGGGAACGCGCCGCGCAGCGGGTCGCCAAGCTGCACGAGCACGGCGTGCCGGAGGCCCGCCTCTACGGCCACGACCCGACCGACGGCGTCGGCGGGGACGGCGCGTTTTTCCTGCTCCTCGACGAGCCCGAGGTGTACGGCCTGCCGCCGGACCCGGTGGTCACCACCCGGGACCTGCCGAGGATGTGGAAGCGCGCGGGGCTGGCCGCCCTGGCCATGGCGGCGGCGGCCGTCGCCGCGTTCGTCGGAGGTTCATCGTGAGTCCGGAGCGCCCCGCCGTCGGTGCCCTGTTCCGCCGCTTCCGCGAGCGGCTCGCCGCCCAGGGGCCGGTCCGCCCGGGCGAGCCGGGTGGCCACGCGCCGAAGACGGGTGCGAACGGGAGCCGGGCGACCGGCACCGGGGCCGGCGTGGCGCGCACCGACACGGCGGCCGCCGGCGCCCGGCTGGCGCCCCAGCCACCCCGGGACGTCCCGCCGACGGAACGCCGCCGGCGCCGCCGCGGGGGCGGCGGCGGGGAGCAGCTCACCGTGCCGCCCGCCGAGTTCACGTCGTACTACGGGCGGCCGATCCTGAAGGCGCCCGTGTGGAAGTGGGACGTCGCCGCGTACCTGTTCACCGGCGGGCTCGCGGCCGGGTCGTCACTGCTGGCCGCCGGTGGACAGCTCACCGACCGGCCCGCGCTGCGCCGGGCCGGTCGGGTCACCTCCCTCGCGGCGGTCAGCGCCAGCGCGTACTTCCTCATCCACGACCTGGGCAGACCGGCCCGGTTCCACCACATGCTGCGGGTGGCGAAGCCGACCTCGCCGATGTCGATGGGCACCTGGATCCTCAGCGCCTTCGGCCCCGCGGCCGGTGTCGCGGCGGTCGCCGAGGCCGCGCGCTGGCTGCCGGAGCGGGGTGTGCTCGGACTCGGCCGGAGGCTGCTGCCGCCGGCCGGGAACGCCGCCGGGCTGGCCGCCGCGGTCACCGCCCCGGCCCTCGCCACTTACACCGGGGTGCTGCTCGCCGACACGGCGGTGCCGTCCTGGCACGAGGCGTACCCGGAACTGCCGGTCATCTTCGCGGGCAGCGCGCTGGCCAGCGGGGCCGGCGTCGGGCTGCTGGCCGCGCCCACCCGGCAGGCCGGGCCGGCGCGGCGTCTCGCGGTCGCCGGCGCGGCGCTGGAGCTGTGGGGCGGGCACCGGGTGGAGACCCGGCTGGGCCTGCTCAGCGAGCCCTACGCGACCGGCACCGCCGGGAAGCTGCTGCGTGCCGGGCGGGCGCTCACCGCCGCCGGGGTGCTCGGCGCGCTGGCGGGGCGCCGCAGCCGGGTGCTCTCCGGGCTGTCGGGCGGCGCGCTGCTCGCCGCGTCGGTCTGCACGCGGTTCGGCATCTTCCACGGCGGGGTCGCCTCGGCGCGGGACCCGAAGTACACCGTGGTGCCACAGCGGGACCGGGCCCGGCGACGGGAGAGCCCGGGAACAGACATCAACGGGCCGGGCGCCGGCCCGAACGGGGGATAGGCAGGACAGGCGCCGGCCCATGAGCCGATACGGGGGTACCGCTCATGGCCACAACAGCCGCGCATTCGCGGGGGGATCGACCACCGACACGAGGCCGCTGGGGTCTCGTCGTCGCCGCCGTGCTCGTCCAGCTCGCGCTGGGCGCCGTGTACGCCTGGAGCGTGTTCAACAAGCCGCTCCAGGCCGAGTTCGGGTGGAGCAAGGCCGAGGTGGTGCTGCCGTTCGAGGTGGCGATCGGGACCATCTTCATCGGCAGCCTGGTGGGCGGGCGCATCCAGGACCGGCGGGGGCCACGGCCCGTGGCGCTGGGCGGCGGGATCCTCTACGCCGTCGGGACCATGCTCGCGTCGCTGGTGTCGTCGAGCGACCAGCTGTGGCTCCTGCTGCTCACCTACGGCGTGCTGGGCGGCATCGGGCTCGGTGCCGCGTACATCACGCCGATCGCCATGCTCAGCAAGTGGTTCCCGGACCGGCGCGGGCTGATCACCGGGATCGCCGTGGCCGGCTTCGGGTTCGGTGCGGTCATCACCGCGCCGGTGGCGAAGGCGCTGCTGAACGGCACCGACCACAAGACCAGCGTCTTCCTGCCGCTGGGCATCGCCTACCTGGTCGCGGTGCTGCTGGGGGCGTCCTTCTTCCGCGATCCGCCGGCCGGCTACCAGGTGCCGGGTTTCACCCCGGCGGTCGGTGGCCGGGCCGTCGCCGGCACCCGGGTGTACACCTTCGGCGAGGCCCTGCGCACCCGGCAGTGGTACCTGCTCACGCTGATCCTCACGCTCAACGTGACCTGCGGGATCGCGCTGATCTCCCAGGCGGCGGACGCCGCGCAGGCGGTTGCCGGGGTCGGCGCCGCGACCGCCGCCGGCCTGGTCGGCGTCCTGGGCCTGTTCAACGGTGGCGGGCGGGTGGCCTGGGCGTGGCTGTCCGACCGGATCGGCCGGATGACGGCGTTCATCGGCATGCTCGCGTTGCAGGGCGTCTGCTTCCTGATCCTGCCGCACGCCTCCGCGTTCTGGCTGTTCGCCGTCCTCGCCGCCCTGGTCTACCTCGCCTACGGCGGCGGCTTCGGCACCATGCCGGCGACCGCCGCCGACTACTTCGGGACGCCGAACGCCGGCGCCATCTACGGGGCGATGATCGTGGCGTGGAGCATCGGGGGAGTGGTGGGTCCGCTGCTCACGTCGCTGCTGTACGAGGCCAGCGGCAAGAGCTACACCCTGCCCTTCACGGTGATCGGCATCCTCGCCTTCGTGGCGCTGGTGCTTCCGCCCATCACCCGCCTGCCCACCACTCCCGGCAAGCCACGACCCCACTTCCAGACGCCGGGGCCCTGATCCGGTGCGCTTCCCGCCCTCGCCGGGCGTCCGGAGATCGCATGTGGTTAGGTGCTGGGTGGAGGCGTTCAGGCGGCTGGTGCCCCTCCCGGTCTTCAAAACCGGAGTGGTCCGGGACCCGGGCCAGGCGGGTTCGATTCCCGTCCGTCTCCGCCAAGCTGTCCCCTGGGAGACCCGATGCGTGACGTCGACCCGCGGCGGCGGGTGCCGCGCACCGACGCGCTGCTCGCCGACCCGGCGCTGGCCGCCGCGGCCGGCACGCTCGGCCGCGACCGGGTCAAGGCCGCGATCGTGCGGGCGCAGCGGCGCGCCCGCGCGGGCGAGCTCGCCCCCGAGCAGGTACGCGACGCCGCGCTGGCCGACCTGCCCGCGCCGACCCCCCGGGCGGTGCTCAACGCCACGGGCGTCGTGCTGCACACCAACCTGGGTCGGGCCCCGCTGGCGGCCGCCGCCGTCGACGCCCTGGTGGCCGCCGCCGGGCACACCGACGTGGAGCTGGACCTGCGCACCGGGCGGCGGGCCCGGCGCGGCCGGGAGGCGCTCGAGGCGCTCGCCGCCGCCGTGCCCGACGCGGCGGCCGTGCACGTGGTCAACAACGGCGCGGCCGCCCTGGTGCTGGCCGCCACCGCCCTCGCCGCGGACCGGGAGATCGTGGTCAGCCGCGGTGAACTCGTCGAGATCGGCGACGGGTTCCGCCTGCCCGACCTGCTGGAGAGCACCGGCGCCCGGCTGCGCGAGGTGGGCACCACCAACCGCACCGGCCTCGGGGACTACGCCGCGGCCGTCGGCCCGCGTACCGGGTTCGTGCTCAAGGTGCACCCGTCGAACTTCCGGGTCACCGGCTTCACCTCGGCCGTGCCGGTCGCCGAGCTGGCCACCCTCGGCGTGCCGGTGGTCGCCGACATCGGCTCCGGGCTGCTCGCCCCCGACCCGCTGCTGCCCGACGAGCCGGACGCCGCGACCACCCTGCGCGCCGGCGCGCACCTGGTCACGGCCAGCGGCGACAAGCTGCTCGGCGGACCGCAGGCCGGGCTGCTGCTCGGCGCGGCGGACCTGGTCGAGCGGCTGCGCCGGCACCCCCTCGCCCGGGCGCTGCGGGTCGACAAGCTGACCCTGGCCGCGCTCGCCGCGACCCTGCACGCGCCGACCAACCCGACCCGGGAGGCGCTGCACGCGGAGCCGGGCGCGCTGCGCGCCCGCACCGAGCGGCTCCGCGACCGGCTCGGCGAGGACGGCTGCAAGGCCGAGGTGGTGCCCAGCGTGGCGGTGGTGGGTGGCGGCGGCGCCCCCGGGGTCGACCTCGACTCGTGGGCGTTGAGCCTGCCCGAGCGGTACGCCGAGCCGCTGCGCACCGGCGCGCCGCCGATCCTCGGCCGGGTGCTGCACGGCCGGCTGCTGCTCGACCTGCGCTGCGTGCCCGCCGCCGCGGACCCGGACGTGCGGGCGGCGATCCTGCGGGTCGGGGCCTGACCGTGTGGGTGGTGGCCACCGCCGGGCACGTCGACCACGGCAAGTCCACGCTGGTCCGGGCGCTGACCGGGATGGAACCCGACCGGTGGGCGGAGGAACGCCGCCGGGGCATGACCATCGACCTCGGCTTCGCCTGGACCACCCTGCCCTCCGGCGGCACCGTGGCGTTCGTCGACGTGCCCGGGCACGAGCGGTTCGTGCCGAACATGCTGGCCGGCGTCGGGCCGGTCCCGGCCGCGCTGGTCGTGGTGGGCGCCGACGAGGGCTGGATGCCGCAGTCCGCCGAGCACCTGGCCGCGCTGGACGCGCTCGGGGTGTCGTACGGGCTGCTGGCGGTGACCCGCGCCGACCTGGCCGACCCCGGCCCGGCGCTGGCCCGCGCCCGCGCCGAGATCGCCGCGACCTCGCTCGGCGAGGTGGAGGCCGTGCCGGTCAGCGGGGTCACCGGGGCCGGCCTGCCCGAGTTGCGGGCCGCGCTGGACCGGCTGGCCGCCCGGCTGCCCGACCCGGCCCGCGACGCCTCGGTCCGGCTGTGGGTGGACCGCTCGTTCACCGTCCGCGGCAGCGGCACGGTGGTCACCGGCACCCTCGGCGGCGGCCGGCTGCGCGTCGGCGACACGCTCGAACTCGCCGCCACCGGGGAACCGGTCCGGGTCCGCGGCCTGCACGCGCTGAACACCGCCCACGCCCAGGTCGACGCGGTGGCCCGGGTGGCCGTGAACCTGCGCGGGCTGTCCCGCGACCGGGTGGCCCGCGGCGACGCCCTGCTCAGTCCCGGCCGGTTCCGGGCCACCGACCTGCTCGACGTGCGGCTCGCCGGCGATCCGGCGGCCGACCTGCCGCCCACCCTCACCCTGCACGTGGGCTCGGCCGCCGTGCCGGCCCGGGTCCGCCCGCTCGGCCCGGACACGGTCCGGCTCCGGTTGGACCGCCCGTTGCCGCTGCTGATCGGCGACCGGGCGCTGCTGCGCGACCCGGGCCGGCACCACGTGAGCGGCGGGGTGACCGTGCTGGACGTGGACCCGCCGCCGCTGCGCCGCCGGGGCGCCGCCGCCGCCCGGGCCACCGTGCTGGCCGGGTTGGACGGCCGGCCCGACCTGGCCGGCGAGCTGCGGCGGCGACGCCTGGTCCGCGCCGGTGACCTGACCCGGATGGGCGTGCCCGCCGACGCCGCCCCGGTCGCCGGGGACTGGCTGGCCGACCTGGACCACTGGCGGGACCTGGGCCGCCGGCTGGCCGAGGAGGTCGCCCGGTACGCCCGCGAGCAGCCCCTGGCGGCCGGCGTGCCGGTCGACGTGCTCCGGCACCGGCTGGACCTGCCGGACCGGGCGCTCGTGGAGGCGCTGCTGCGCCCGCCGCTGCGGCTGCGGGGCGGCCGGGTCACCGCCACCTCCGGCGACGCGCTGCCGGAACCGGTGGCCCGGGCGGTGGCCCGGGTCCGCGCCGAGTACGGCGACCGCCCGTTCCAGGCGCCCGAGGCGCACCGCCTGGCCGATCTCGGCCTCGGCCCCCGCGAGATCGGGGCGGCGGTGCGTGCGGGCGCCCTGCTCCGGCTCGCCGACAACGTGGTGCTGCTGCCCGGCGCCCTGGACGACGCGGTGCGGGTGCTCGCCGGGCTGCCGCAGCCGTTCACGCTCAGCGCCGCCCGGCAGGCGCTGGACACCACCCGCCGCGTGGCGGTGCCGCTGCTGGAACTGCTCGACCGGCGGGGCGCCACGCGGCGGCTGCCCGACGACGCCCGCGAGGTGGTCCACCCGGGCGGGTGAGCCAAGCGGCACCGGCGGCCCCACCCGGTCACCTACCGTGACGCCATGGACCCCTCCGCGGTCTGGCGGGACAGGAACCACCGGTGGCGCATCGAGGCGTACCGGGCACCGGACCTACGGTTCGCCATCTTCGCCACGAACGGCACCACCGAGTCGGCGCCGCTGTGGCTGTTCGGGATGGGCGCGCTGGCCCGGTGGCTCATGACCCACGCGATCTCCCTGGACGACCTGGAGACCGACTGATGGCCGGCCAGCTTGTCCTGGTGCTGGTCCTGGTGCTGGTCAACGCGGCGCTGTCCGGCAGCGAGATGGCCATCGTGACGCTGCGCGAGGCGCAGCTGCGACGGCTGGGCCGGACCGGGCGCAGCGGGGCGCGGCTGACCCGGCTGGCCCGGGAGCCGAACCGCTACCTGGCCACCATCCAGCTGGGCATCACCCTGGCCGGGTTCCTCGCCTCGGCGGCCGCCGCGGTGTCCCTGGCGGAGCCGCTGGTCGGCCCGCTGGGCTTTCTGGGCCGGGCCGCCAGCCCGGTGGCCGTGGTGCTGGTGACGGTGGCGCTGACCTTCGTGACGCTGGTCGTCGGCGAGCTGGCCCCGAAGCGGCTGGCCATGCAGTCGGCGGAACGCTGGGCGCTGCTCAGCGCCGCGCCGCTGGACCTGCTCGCCCGGCTGTCCCGCCCGGCGGTGTGGCTGCTCAGCCGGGCCACCGACCTGCTGGTCCGGCTGGCCGGCGGCGATCCCCGGGCGAACCGGCAGGAGGTGACCGAGGAGGAGCTGCGGGAGATGCTGGTCAGCCAGCGCGGGCTCTCCGCGCAGCAGCGGGAGATCCTGTCCGGGGCGTTCGACATCGCCGGCCGTACCCTGCGGGAGATCCTGGTGCCGCGCCGGGAGGTCACCATGCTGCCGGTGGATCTGTCGGCCGCCGAGGCCATGCGCCGGCTGGCCGCCACCGGCCGGTCCCGCGCGCCGGTGACCGGTCCCGGCGGGCTGGACGACGTGCGCGGGGTGGTGCACATCCGTGACCTGGTCGACGCCGACGGGGCGGGGGTCGGGCAGCGCGCCCGGCCGCCGGTGCTGCTGCCCGGCACGCTGCCGGTCGCCGACGCCATGCGGCAGCTGCGCCAGCGCCGCGAGCAGCTCGCCCTGGTCATCGACGAGTTCGGCGGGGTCGACGGCCTGGTCACGATGGAGGACCTGCTCGAGGAGGTGGTCGGCGAGCTGTACGACGAGACCGACCGGGACGTGCACCAGGCGGTCCGGGAGCCCGACGGCGCGCTGCTGCTTCCCGGCGACTTCCCGCTGCACGACCTGCCCGACGCCGGCGTGCAGGTGACCTTTCCGCTGACGCGGGAGTACACCACCGTCGCCGGGCTGGTCCTGGCCGGGCTGGGCCACCTGCCCACCGGGCCGGGGGAGCGGATCCGGCTGCCGGGCCTCACCGTCGAGGTGGTCGAGGTGTCCGACCGGACGATCCGCCGGGTGCGCCTGCGCGGCCCGGCCGCCGGCTGCCGGGCCGAATGACCCCCGACCGGGGGACAGGCACGCCAAACCGGTCTTCCGTGGCGCCGGAGCGCCGTACCGTCCGGAACGTGAAGGACCGAGGACTGCGGACGTTCATCACCGTGCTGGCCGGACTGGCCGTGATCTACTTCGGCGCCACCGGGCACCGCAGCAGCGGTGAGGAGGGCGGGGGCATCTCCGGCGGCGTGGTGCTGCTGGCCCTGCTCGCCTCGGCGCTCGCGTGGAACCTGACCAAACCGGGCCCGGCCAAGTGACGCGCGGCCGGCTCAGCGGGCCGCCGCGGTCCGGCTGATCTCGCCGGCCGACTCCTCGCCGAGCGCCACCCGCACCAGCGCCGACGCCAGTCGCCCGAAGTCGGCCTCGCCGACCAGCCCGGCCAGGCCGCCGGGGTTCGCCGGCAGGCCCAGCCGGCGGGCGCCGGCCAGGGTCCGCCGGTCGGCGTACGGGCGCACGTCCGGCCACACCGCCTGTGCCTCGCGGAGGAAGATGTCCGCCCCGGTCGGGCCGATGCCGGGGAACTCGGTGAGCAGCCGGCGCAGCGCGGTCCGGTCGCCGTCGGCCTCCTTGTGCATCCGGCGCAGGTCCCCGTGCCACCGGTCCAGGCAGAGGCGGGCCCCGGTGCCGAGCATGGTGGCGGTCCGCTCGTCGTAACGCCGGTAGTGGCCCCGGCCGAGCGCGTCGACGCGGTCCTGCCAGCTCGCCGCCTCCATGGCCTGAGGGGTGCGGCAGCCGGCGGCGAAGAGTTCCCGCGCCGCGGCGATCGCCACGCACGCCCGGATCCGGGTGCTCAGCAGCGTGGTGAGCACCAGCAGCTGGTAGAGCGGGCCGGGCCGGTCGGCGAGCGCGATCCCGGCCTCCTCCGCGTAGGTCCGGGACTGCCGGTCCAGCAGCGCCCGCGCCACGTTCCGATCGTCTGGCATCCCTCGGTGATACCCGCCCGGCGGCGGACCAGACGCCCGCGGCCCGGCCCGAATGCGCCTCCCGGCGGCGGGTACCCAGCTCAGGTGCGCGGCCCAACCGTGCGCCGTCAGCGGAGGGAGAGACCTGTGGTCAAGCCGCAGCAGGAGGAACTGCGCCGGAGCGACAAGGGCGCGACCAGCCAGGACAGCCGGGAACTGATTCCCCAGAGCGGCAGCAAGGGGCCGCACGGCAAGGGTGGGAGCTCCAACGCGGACGTGGGGCGGCCGGTCCCGAAGGGACAGGTGTCGCCGTACGGCCCGGCGGGCCAGCCGGTGGCCGAGGACGAGAGCGACCGGCGGGGCTGAGTCAGCCCCGCCGTGACGGCGGCCGCAGCCTCCGCCAGGTGGCTGCGGCCGCCGCTCCGTACGCCAGGTGCGGCACCAGGTCGGACAGCCAGTCGGCCCGGCCCCAGGTCCGCGGGTCGCTGATGCGGAGCGCCGCGATGGAGCCGTCGGAGGTGGCCATGACGCCGCCGCCGAGCAGCCCCACGGCCACCGGCAGCGGAATCCGGCGGCGAGCGGCCAGGAGACCGAACAGCGCGCCGGCCGCGATGCCGGTGCCGTACCCGATGACCGGGCCGAGGCCGGAACGGCGGTTCGCCGCCTTCGCCTCGGGCCCCAGGTCCACGTGCGCCGCGTCGGCCAGCTTGCCGGCGGTCTGCTCCGGTGTGCTGCTCGCGGGCCGCCCCCGCACCGCCATGTCCAGGTAGCTCACCACGTTCAACGCGGCGCTGCCGACGGCGCCCGCGATGGCGCCGTCGACAACGGGAGCGGCCCTCACTTCGGGTCGCCCGGTTCGCGTTCGCCCTTGGGCCCGAACGTCCGTTCGCCCCGCACCACGCCCCGCTGGCCGCGGTCGTCCTGGAGGATCCGGTTCGCGACCTGGTTCGCCTCCTGGTCGGCGGCGCGCCCGGACTGCTCGATCACATCGCGCAGCCGCGCCCGTTCCTTGTCGTACGCGTTGCTGCCCGGCCGTGGTCCTGGCATCGCTGCCTCCTCCGGTCGCTGTGGCTGACCGTACGGTCTACCCGCCGTGGCCGGGGCCAACCGTTCAGCCGGGTGCGCGGACCACGGCCACCGGGCAGTCGGCGCGGTGCAGCACCCCCTGGCTCACCGAGCCGAGCAGCAGCCCGGTCAGCTCGCCCCGGCCGCGCCGGCCCACCACCAGGAGCTGGGCCTCCCGGGACGCCTCGACGAGCGCGGCGACCGGCCGGGCGTGCACCACGGCCCGGGTGACCGGCACCTCCGGCCGGCGCTCGGTGAGCCCGCCGAGCGACTCGGCCAGCACCCGGTCCTCCTCGTCGCGCAGGTCGCTCTCCTCGTACACCAGGGGTTGCATGTCGCCGGGGCCAGCGGACGCCGGGTGGGTGTAGGCGTGCACGGTGTGCAGCCGGGTGCCACGGATCACGGCCTCCTCGGCGGCGAAGTCCACGGCCGCGCGGGACAGGGTGGAGCCGTCGACCCCGACCACCACCGGACCGGCCGGGCGGGCCGTGCCGCGGGCGACCAGCACCGGGCAGTCGGCGTACGAGGCGACCTGGATCGCGACCGAGCCGAGGACCAGGGCGGCGAATCCGCCGAGACCGCGGTCGCCCAGCACGATCATCGCGGCGGTCGGGGACTCGCCGAGCAGCACGGCGGCGGCCTCCCCGTCGATGATCTCGCCGGAGACCCGCAGCCCGGGCGCGGCCGACTCGGCCTCGGCGACCGCCTCGGCGACCAGCTCCTCGGCCTGGTGCCGCAGGCCGCCGCCGGGTGGTCCCTCGGCCGGCGCCGACACGGGTACGCGCAGCAGCGGCCAGATGAATCCGTGCACCACCCGCAGCGGGCGCTGCCGCCGGGCCGCCTCCTGGGCCGCCAGGCGCACGGCGGTGCGCGCCGGCTCCGAGCCGTCGACCCCGACCACCACCGCCGCGCCGTTCGCCGAGTTCACGCGTACCTCCTCGCCGTGGTCGCCCGCGGCCAGTATCGCGGCCCCCGGGCCGTCGCCGAGGCGATACCGCGCGAGCCGACCCGTGGGTACGCTGGCGACCGTCGCCGGAGAGAGGGAGCGTTGTCGATGGCCGAGCCCGACCAGCCGAGCACCGCCCGCATGATCGACTACTGGCTCGGCGGCGAGCACCACTACCCGGTCGACGTGGCCGCGGCGGGCGCCTTCGAGAGCGCGTACGGGCCGTGCGCGGAGATCTTCCGTTCGCTGCGCGCCTTCCTCGGCCGGGCGGTCCGGTCGATCGCCGACGCCGGGGTGGACAGCTTCCTGGTCTTCGGGGCGGGCGTGCCCACTCGGGGCAACGTGCACGAGGTGGCCCCGGACGCCACCGTGCTCTACACCGACGTCGACCCGGTGACGATCCGGCTGGGCCAGCGCCTGCTGGCCGACAGCGACCGGGCCGGCTACGGCTACGGCGACGCCACCGACATCGGCACGGTCGACCCGGCCCAGCTGCACCGGTTCGTGCCAGGGTGGGGGAGGCAACCGGTCGGGGTGGTCTTCCTCGGGCTGGCCGCGTTCCTCGACGACGACACCCTCGCCCGCACCCTCGACGAGCTGTACGAGGCGGTCGCGCCGGGCAGCTTCCTCGCGATCGACTTCGACAGCGAGGAACTCGCCGCGTACCCGGAGGCGCTGGCCATGATGGGTCCGGCGTTCCGGATGCGGGCGCCCGCGCGGTTCGCGCCGCTGCTCGGCCGCTGGCAGCCGACGGCGGACGGCATCGTGCCGGTGGCGCGGTGGCGGCCGGCCGGCGCCCCGGAGCCGGTGCCGGACGCCTTCCACGGCGCGCTGGCCACCAGGCCGGCCGGCTGACGCGGGACCGTCCACCTCGAACGGCGCGGGTCGGAGCCGGGTCGTGCCGGTGTCGGCGGGCCTCCGTATGATGCTTGCTCTACAGCAATAATCGCCATCGGAGGATGTCAGCATGCCGGACGCGTCCGGAGCGGTGTCGCGCGCACTGCGCGCCGCGCCCCCCGACCAGTTGGCAGAGGCCGCGGACGCGGCGCTCCGCCGGGTGTTCGGCGCGTCGCGGACCGAGGTGTTCGTGGCCGACTACCGGTTCACCGGGCTCTGGCCGGTGCTGGACCCGGAGCTGCCCGAGGGCGGCTTCCTCGCCTGCCAGGGCGTCGCACAGCGCTGCTTCAGCAGCCAGGAACCGGTGCTGGACACCGGCGAGGACGGCCGGTGCCGGGCCTACCTGCCGCTGTCGGCGTGGGGGGAGCGGCTCGGTGTGCTGATGGTCGAGCTGCCGGCCGCACCGGACGCCGCGACGGTGGCGGCGGTCCGGGACGCCGCGGGCGAGCTGGCGGTGGCGCTGCGGGCGGCCGACCGGGAGACCGACCGCTACCGCCGCGCGCGCCGCCGGGAACGGCTCACCATGGCCGCCGAGATGCAGTGGGACCTGCTTCCCGGGCGCAGCGTCACGCACGGCGACTTCGTGCTGGCCGGGCAGCTCGAACCGGCGTACACGGTGGGCGGTGACCACTTCGACTGGTCGGTCGACGGCGACCGGCTCACCGTCACGGTGCTCAACGGCGCCGGCAGCGGGCTGGCCGCCTCGCTGCTCACCGCGGTGACGGTCAACGCGATGCGCAACGCGCGACGCTCCGGCGGCAGCCTGGTGGAGCAGGCCGAGCTGGCCTCGGACACCATTTTCCACCAGCACCGGGGGAGCCGGCACGTGGCTACGCTGCTGCTGGAGCTGGACAACCGGCGGGGCGTGGTGCGGGCCGTGGACGCGGGCTCGCCGCAGGTGCTGCGGCTGCGCGGCGGCACGGTCACGCCGATCACGCTGGATCAGCAACTGCCGCTGGGCATGTTCGCCGAGACCCGCTACGACGTGCAGGAGTTCACCGTGGAGCCGGGGGACCGGCTCTTCGTGGTCAGTGACGGGGTGTACGCGGCCGAGCCGGCCGGCCGGGAGCCGTACGGGGACCGGGCCATGGCCCGCGCGATGCGGTCCACTCGGTTGCAGCCGGCGACCGAGGCAGTTGGTACGGTGATGCGCGAACTGCACGCGTACCACGTCGAGGCGGATCTTCGCGACGACGCGGTCGTCGTCTGCCTGGACTGGCGCGGTTCCCGCCCGCCGGACGGCGACGTCGGCGGGCGGTGACGGACCGGCGGAGCGAACACGAGCGGGACGATCGCAGGGGACACCGGGTGGAGCGACCTCCGAATCTTGCCGCGGCCATCGATGCGGCGGCCGAGGCGCTCATCGGTGTGCTCGACTCCGCCACCTCGCGGCACACCGTCAGCGTCTCGCCGACCCAGCTGCGGGTGCTGTCGCTGATCATGGCGCACCCGCGCACCAACGTGAACCGGCTGGCCGAGCTGCTCGACGTGGTGCCCTCGTCGGCGAGCCGGCTGTGCGACCGGCTGGAGGCCGTCGGCCTGCTGCGCCGGGTGGCCGACCCGCGCGACCGGCGTGAGGTGCGGCTGATCCCGACGCCCGCGGCGGAGACCCTGCTCCGCGAGCTCGCGGAGCGGCGGCACCAGGCCGTCCAGGCGGTGCTGGACCGGATGCCCCACCGGGTGCAGCACGAGCTGCTGCTGGCGCTTGTCGCGTTCGGCCAGGCGGCGTCGATGAACGCTCCCCAGGCTGCCGCCGCCGACTCCACCGCCCGCACGGCCTGACCGTCGACCGCGTCGAGCGAACCTCGGCGTGGTCACGGCATTCAACTAGTGTCCTAGGATGCCTTAGCGGTGGTGTGGCGCCGCACACACGCCGAACCTGAGCACCGGCACAGCGCGGGGCCCGGGGCGGGCCGGGGGAGCCCGATATAGTGGCAGCGCAACTGGCCGGCCCATGATCGACGCGATCCTGGGCCGCGAGGGGAGGTCCCAGCCCGGGATCGCAGAGAGGGCGCCGGCGTCTGACCGGCCGGCAACGCGCACGTTCCCGCGGCGGCCGTTCACTCGGCCGCCGGACCGTGCTGCGAAGGGAGGTTCGGTGTCGCGTCGGCCGGCTCCATCGGAGCACCCGGCTACCGGCGGTGCGGCGGAGGTCGTGGGCGACCGTGTCCTCACCGTGCCGAACCTGATCAGCTTCGTCCGGCTCGTCGGTGTGCCGCTCTTCCTCTACCTGTTCCTGGTGGTCAGGGCCGACGTGGCCGCCATCGTGGTGCTGGCCATCGGCGGCACCAGCGACTGGGTGGACGGCTGGATCGCCCGCCGCCTCCAGCAGGTCAGCCGGTTGGGCGAGCTGCTCGACCCGCTCGCCGACCGCCTCTACATCCTGGCCACGCTGCTGGCGTTCACCGCCCGCGAGGTGGTGCCGTGGCAGTTCACCGGGGTGCTGCTGGCCCGCGAGCTGCTGCTGCTCGGCTCACTGGCGGTGCTGCGCCGCTACGGCTACGGCCCGCCGCCGGTGCACTACGTCGGCAAGACGGCCACGTTCCTGCTGCTGGCCGCGTTCCCGATCCTGCTGCTGGCGTCCGCCGCCGACAGCGTCGCCGCCGCGGCGGGGGCGATCGGCTGGGGGCTGGCCTGGTGGGGCCTGGTGCTCTACTGGGTGGCCGGCGCGATGTACGTGGTGCAGGCCAACCGCCTAGTCCGGGCGATGCGCGCGCGGCGCGCGGGAGCGTCGGCGTGACCGCGGTGCCGCCCCAGGACAAGGGCCGCGACCCGTCGGCGCGGGTGTACGCCCCGGACTTCCTTACCGACCTGTTCCGCAACCCGCTCGATCCGGGTTACGCCGACGCGGCGGCCCGGCGGGCGGTGGCGCCGCCGTCGCGGCTGCGGCGGGTGCTCGCCCGGCCGGTGACCGTGGTGGTGCTGCTGGTGATCGGGTTGCTGTTCGCGGTGGCCTACCGGGAGACGATGGCCGAGGAGCCGGGTCGGGCGAAGGCGCGGGCCGGGTTGATCGCCGAGATCAAGCAGCGTGAGGCGGAGACGGACCGGTTGACCGCGCGGGCGGACCAGCTGCGCGAGGAGGTGAGCCGGCAGCGGGACGCGGCGTTGAGTGGTTCGCAGGCGTCGCGGCTGCGCACCCTGGAGGCGGGCACCGGTCTGGGTCGGGTCCGCGGTGACGGTGTGGTGGTGCGCCTGGCGGACGCGCCGAGGGACAAGGACGCGGTGACCGGGGCGGAGGCGGGGCCGTCGCAGGTGCTCTACTCCGACCTGCAGAAGGTGGCGAACGCGCTGTGGGCGGCGGGCGCGGAGGCGGTGGCGGTGAACGGCCAGCGGTTGACGGCCACGTCGACGATCCGTCAGGCGGGTGAGGCGATCCTGGTGGACTACCGGCCGGTGACGAGCCCGTACGAGGTGACGGCGATCGGGCCGGGGTCGATGCGGGAGCGGTTCGAGGACAGCCGGGCGGCGGACCTGATGCGTGACGTGGAGCGGACGACGGGCCTGTCGTTCCGGGTCAGGGACGCGGACGACCTCACCCTGCCGGCCGCTCCGCAGCCGCGGCTACGCTACGCCGAGCCTTCGGTGAGTCCGAGCCCGTCGGGTTCGGGTGTCGCCGGTTCGACCAGTCCCGGGCCGTCCGGCTCGGGTTCCTCTCCTCGCCCCTCCGGAGGTGGCCGATGATCGCGGTGCTGGCGTTGCTCGCCGGTGTGGTGCTCGGGGTGTATCTCGATCCCACGGTGCCCGCGGCGTTGCAGCCGTACCTGCCGATCGCCGTGGTGGCGGCGCTCGACGCGGTGTTCGGTGGGGTGCGGGCGAAGCTGGACCGGATCTTCGACGACAAGCAGTTCGTGGTGTCGTTCATCTCGAACGTGCTGGTGGCGGGCCTGATCGTCTACCTGGGTGACCAGTTGGGGGTGGGCGGTCAGTTGTCCACGGGTGTGGTGGTCGTGCTCGGGGTGCGCATCTTCGGAAACGTGGCGGCGATCCGCCGGCACCTGTTCCGGGCGTAGGTTTGTGGCGATGAGCGAGGAACACAGGGAGACGGGCACGGGTTGGCCGGAGCCGGCGGAGCCGGAGCGGCCGGCGGGTCCGGCCAGTGAGCCGGATCCGCGTCCGGACGCGCCCGATCCGGACGAGTTGAGCCCGTTGGCGCCGGCCGGGCCGGTCGAGCAGGAGGACGTGCCGCCGCCGGCCGAGGAGCCGGGGGCGGTAGCGGAGGAGCCGGGGGCGGCGGAGGAGCCGTCGCCGGCCGAGGCGAAGCCGGTGTCGCGGCGGTTGACGTCGGCGGGCGCGATGATCGCGGTGTTGCTGGCGTTGCTGGGGTTCACCCTGGTGGTGCAGTTGAAGACGACGTCGACGGATCCGACTCTCGCGGCGACGCGGGAGGAGGACCTGGTCCGGATCTCGTCGGACCTGGATTCGCGGGAGCGGCGGCTTCGGCAGGACATCGAGGCGCTGGAGGACAGCCAGCGGCAGTTGCGTTCGGGTGAGCAGGGTCGGCAGGCGGCGCTGGAGGAGGCGACGCGGCGGGCGGACGAGCTGGGCATCCTGGCGGGCACGCTGCCGGCGGTGGGGCCGGGCCTGTCGGTGCGGTTCGACGGTCCGGACGGGCCGGACGGGGCGATCTCGGCGGCGCGGATCCTGGACGCGGTGCAGGAGTTGCGGGGCGCGGGCGCGGAGGCGATGCAGATCGCGGGCTCGGACGGGACGGCGGTGCGGGTGATCGCGTCGACGTATTTCGTGGACGGGCCCACCGGTGGCCTGGTGGTGGACGGGCGGCGGTTGAACGGCCCGTACACGATCTTGGTGATCGGTGATCCGGCGACGCTGCGTACGGCGTTGAACATTCCCGGCGGGGTGGTCGCATCGGTGGAGGAGGCCGGCGGTAACGTGACGCCGGAGGACAGTGAGGCTGTGGAGGTTTCGCAGCTGCACGCGCCGATCAAGCTGGAACACGCCCGGCCGGTTTCCTGACCGGTCGCGGCCGCGCCGGTTTTCCCCGGTGCACCGATGACGAAGGACGCAGCTGGTGATTCCTGAGGATCTGCGGTACACCGCCGAGCACGAGTGGGTGGCCGGTGGGGGCGGCGGTGCCGTCCGGATCGGTATCACGCACTTCGCGCAGGACGCCCTGGGTGACATCGTGTTCGTCCAGTTGCCGGACGAGGGCGCGGTGGTGGCGGCGGGTGAGTCGCTGGGCGAGATCGAGTCGACGAAGAGCGTGTCGGAGATCTACGCGCCGTTGAGCGGCACGGTGGCGGCGCGCAACGAGGCGTTGGCCGACACCCCTGAGGTGATCAACACGGATCCGTACGGTGCGGGGTGGTTGGTGGAGATCACCCCGGATGATCCGGCGGCGGTTGAGGGTTTGTTGACCGCTGGTGCGTACCGCGAGCTCACCGAGAGCTGAGTTCGTGCGTTCCGGGCGGCGGGCTCCTGTCCGCGCGTCCGGTTGCCCTGTTTTTCGGCGCTGGCTAGGCTCGCCCAGTTGACCGAGAACCAATAGTTTGAGCGTTGCGGAATGCGCCTTCCCGGCACGGGGAGCCAGCCGCCGGGTGTGTTTCTGCCCGGCGGCCAGACCCGCCATTGCCCGACGCCGACCGAAACAGATCCGTGAGGTGGTCCCCATGACGCGCCCAGACGACGAGTTCCCCCCGCTCGACGTCACTTCGACGCTCAATCTCGGTTCGCTCGACGAAGTGCTGGAGGGCCCGGACACCGATGTGGTGCCGAGCCGCATGTCCGGTTCGTTGCCGCCCGGGATGGCGTTGCTGGTGGTTCGCCGGGGCCCGAACGCGGGCGCCCGGTTCCTGTTGGACCACGATGTGACGACGAGTGGCCGGCACCCGGACAGTGACATCTTCCTCGACGACGTGACGGTGTCGCGGCGGCACGCGGAGTTCCACCGGGACGGTGGCACGTTCACCGTGCGGGACGTGGGCAGCCTGAACGGCACGTACGTGAACCGGGAGCGGGTCGAGGCGGCGACGCTGAGCAACGGCGACGAGGTGCAGATCGGCAAGTTCCGGGTGGTGTTCATCGCCGGTCCGCGTCCGGAGGAGGAGGCCGGCCGGGGGTGAGCGGGCCTGCGGCTTCGACGTCGCCCGGGGCGGCGAACGATCCGCCGCGCTCGTCCGCGACGCCGCTGATGAGCATCGGCGAGGTGTTGGCGCAGTTGCGGGTGGAGTTTCCGGACGTCACGATCTCGAAGTTGCGGTTCCTGGAGGCCGAGGGCCTGGTGGAGCCGCAGCGGACGCCGGCGGGGTACCGGAAGTTCAGCTGGGACGATGTGGCGCGGTTGCGGTTCGTGCTGACCGCGCAGCGGGATCAGTACCTGCCGTTGCGGGTGATCCGGGACCAGTTGGCGGAGTGGGACTCGTCGGGTGCGGGGCCGGGGCGGCAGCGGCCGAATCTGGTGGCGGTGGGTCCCGGTGGTGAGGTGCCGGGCCGGGAGGTGGCGGAGTCCGCCGAGTCGTCGGAGGTGCGGCTGGGTCGGGCGGAGCTGATTTCCCGCAGCGGCGTCGACGAGTCGACGTTGGCCGAGTTGGAGCGGCTCGGTGTGCTGGTGTCGGATCCGCCGGGCTGGTACGACGCGGACGCGTTGATCATCGCGCGGGCGGTGGCGGGTCTGGCGGCGTACGGGTTGGAGCCGCGGCACCTGCGGGCGTACCGGACGGCGGCGGATCGGGAGGTCGGCCTGTTCGCGCAGTTGGTGGCGCCGTTGGCGCGGCAGTCGGATCCGGCGGCACGGGCGCGGGCGGCGGAGACGGCGCGGGAGTTGGTGGCGTTGTCGCAGCAGCTGCACGCGGCGTTGGTGCGGGTGGGGCTGCGGTCGACGTTGGGTCGGTGAGATGGGTGGGGCCGGGTGCTGTGGGGGCGCCCGGCCTTCGCCGTGGGCGCCGGCGACCGCGCGGGCGGTGTGCCGTCCGCGTGGGGCGCGGAAAGATTTGGGTCGGGAAGCGTGTCGTAGGCTTGCCGGGGTAACCCGTTGCGGCGAGGCGTGGTGCACGTAGCGGATGGGACTCCCGTGTCGCGGTCCGTGTACCGTGCAGGGAAGGGCGCGGTGCGGGCGTAGGTGACAACGACACGGAGGCGGCGGTGCGCGAGCTGAGCGTGGTCGGAGTTCGGGTGGAGCTGCCCAGCAACCAGCCGATCGTCCTGCTGCGGGAGGTCGAGGGGGACCGCTATCTGCCGATCTGGATCGGCGCGGTCGAGGCGACGGCGATCGCCTACGAGCAGCAGGGTGTCAAGCCGGCGCGGCCGTTGACGCATGATCTGCTGCGGGACGTGCTGGCGGCGTTGAAGGCGCCGTTGCACGCGGTGGAGATCACCGAGTTGAAGGAGAACGTCTTCTACGCCGATCTGTTGATCGGTGACGGCGTTCGGGTGTCGGCGCGGCCGAGCGATTCCATCGCGTTGGCGTTGCGGGTCGGTGCGCCGATTCGTTGTGCCGAGCAGGTCCTCTCCGAGGCGGGGATCGTGATCCCGGACGAGCAGGAGGACGAGGTGGAGAAGTTCCGCGAGTTCCTGGAGCAGGTGCGTCCGGAGGATTTCGCGGGCTGAGTGGCCCGGCCGGTGGGCCGGTGTCGGTGCGGCGGCGGTGGTCACGGTGCGTGACGGCTTGCCGCCGTCGGTGATCTTCCGGGTGGCGGCGCGGCGTGTCGCGGTGTCTCCTGCGGCGTAACTCCCGGTGTCGGGGCTAGGGTTGCGGTATCCAGGGGTGCGCGCACGGGGAAACGGCGTGACACCGCACGGGCGGGGAGGTTGTCCGGATGCACGAGCCGCGAGATCCTGGTCCGACGACGGAGCAGCAGCCCGACCCGGTCGTTGACGGTGACGTGGGCTACCGGGGTGTGACCGCGTGTCACGCGGTGGGCATCAGTTACCGGCAGTTGGACTACTGGGCCCGGACGGGTCTGGTGGTGCCGAGCGTGCGGGACGCGTCGGGTTCGGGAACGTCCCGGTTGTACTCCTTCCGCGACCTGGTGGTGTTGAAGGTCGTGAAGCGGTTGTTGGACGCCGGGGTGTCGTTGCAGAACATCCGGAAGGCCATCGACGCGTTGCGGTCGCGTGGCGTGGAGGACCTGGCGGGCATCACGTTGATCTCGGACGGGACGACGGTGTACGAGTGCCGGTCGCCCGAGGAGGTCGTGGACCTGTTGCAGGGCGGCCAGGGTGTGTTCGGCATCGCGATCGGTGGCGCGTTCAAGGAGATCCAGGGTTCGTTGTCGCATCTGCCGGCGGAGCCGGTGGGTGGGCAGCCGGAGCCGGCCGCGCCGCCGGTGGAGGCGGAGTCGGAGTCGGTGGGTGACGAGTTGGCGGCGCGGCGTGCGCGTCGTCGGGCGGGCTGAGCCGCCGGTCAGGGTCTGCGGGGCCACGCCACGCCCAGAACGGGCACGGCGTGGTCCTCTTTTTTGATCACCCTGCGTGTCGTGCGGCCGGCCGGGCGCCGGGGGCCCGTCGTGGGCGGCGGCCGTCGCGAGGCGGGGCGGTGGTGACGTGCGGAAACGCCGGTCGGGTGGATCGTCGGCGGGCACTGTCCGAAACGGACCGTGGAGGGTGCCGGGTGCCGAGAGCATCCACCCAGCGTGTCGATGTGCTCGCGTCGCGCGAACGAACCGCCGGGGTTGCTGACTGTCCGTGATCGACGGATGTCGGGAATCGGATAGGGCAGGGCTGAACCGTTTCGGCGGGCACGCTATGGTCCGACACGGTCGCTTGCGCGTGACCGTTCGGTGGAGCCGGCGCGACGCGCGTGAGCTGCCGGTTGCCCCCTCCGCGGCGCTGGTCGCGTTGCCCCCTCCCGGAAGGATCCGCCATGACGGTGACCGAAGAGACCACCCCGATCTCCCACTACGAGCGCATCGGCGGCGCGGCCGCGGTGAAGGCCGCGGTGGAGCTGTTCTACGACAAGGTGCTGGCCGACCCGGACCTGGCCGGCTACTTCACCGACGTGAACATGCCCGAGCAGCGGCGGCACCTGGCGTTGATGCTCGCCGTGGTGCTCGGCGGCCCGAACGAGTACGCGGGTCGGGGCCTGGCCGAGGCGCACCAGCCGCTGAACATCCCGGTGGCGCACTACGTGAAGGTCGGCGAGCACCTGATCGCGACGCTGGTCGAGCTGGGGGTGCCGGCCGACGTGATCGCCGACGTGCACGTCGTGCTCGGTCAGGTCCAGGGCCAGGTCGTGTCGTCGGGGAACGCCTGAGCGTGGACGCAGGGCGGCTCAAGCAGAGTTGGTCCCTGGTCGCCGCGCACGGCGACCAGGTGCCGCTCTACTTCTATTCGACGCTGTTCCTGGCGCACCCGGAGACCCGGCAGATGTTCCCCACGAACATGGCCGGGCAGCGGGACCGCCTGGTGAACGCGCTGGGGCACATCGTGTCCCACGTGGACCAGGTGGACCGGCTCGTCGGGTTCCTCCAGGACCTCGGCGCGGACCACCGGAAGTTCGCGGTGCGCGCCGAGCACTACCCGGCGGTCGGTGAGGCGCTGCTGGCGACGCTGCGGCACTTCTCCGGCGAGGCGTGGACCGACGAGCTGGCCGCCGACTGGGCGGCCGCGTACGGGTTGGTCGCGCAGGTGATGATGGACGCCGCGCAGGCCGCGGAGGCGAAGTCCCCGCCGTGGTGGGTGGCGGAGATCCTCGGGCACGAGCGGCGCACGTTCGACGTGGCGGTGCTGACGCTGCGGCCGCAGTACCTGCTGCAGTTCACGCCGGGCCAGTCGATCGGGGTGTCCCACCCCGCGGTGCGGTCGTGGCGGTACTACTCGCCGGCGAACGCGCCCCGCCCCGACGGGACGCTGGAGCTGCACGTGCGGGCCGCGCCGGGTGGCGCGGTGTCGTCGCGGCTGGTGTACGGCTGCGCGGTGGGCGACCAGGTGCACCTGGCCGCGCCGGTGGGTGACCGGTTGACGTTGTGGCAGGCCGGGTCGTCGGATCTGCTGCTGCTGACCGGTGGCACCGGCTGGGCGCCGGTGAAGTCCCTGCTGGAGCAGGTCGCCGCGGAGGGCGTGGGCCGCCGGGTCGACCTGTACGTGGGGGCCCGGTCCCGGCTGGAGTTCTACGACAGCGAGGCGATCGACAAGTTCGCCGCGTCGTACCCGTGGCTGCGGGTCACGTACGTGGCGGGCTCGGACCCGCGGCGGCCGGGCGAGTTCGTGCAGGTGGCGGACCAGGCCCTGGCCGACGGGGACTGGCGGTCCCGGCACGTGTACGTGTGCGGCTCCGACGAGATGGTGAGCCATTCGGTGTCGGCGCTGACCGCCGCCGGCTACCAGCCGGGCCAGCTGCACCACGAGGGTTTCGGCAAGCACTGGTACGGGCCGGCCTTCCGGACCACGACGGCCCCTGACGATTCCGGAGGTGCCCGGTGAGCGCGAGGAGTGAGCCGGTGTTGCGAGCCCCGCAGTCGCGAACGGAGGTGGCCCGGTGAGCGCGAGCCCGATCAGTAGGTACGAGGGTCAGGTGACCGGCGGCGCGGTGCAGGTGCGTCTCAGCGCCGACCGGGTGCGCCGGTGGGAGTTCGGGTCGGCGTCGTTCACCCGCCGCGGCTACGACCACGCCGACGTGGACCGGTTCCGGATGCAGGTGGCCGACGAGCTGGACCAGCTCGCCACGCAGCTGGCGAATCTGCGGGCGGAGAACGAGCGGCTCAACGACCACCTGGAGCTGCACCGGCACGGGGTGATCCCGAGCGCCGACAACGCGGCGGCGGTGCCGGCCGCGAAGGAGGTGAACCTGCTGTCGGCGGCCCAGCGGGAGGCCGAGCAGATCATCGCGCAGGCCCACGACTACGCCCGGCGGGTCGCCGAGTACGCCCGGATGCAGTACGAGAGCTACATGCAGGCCGCGGCGGAGGAGGCGAAGCAGGAGGCCGAGCGGGCGGTGACGGAGTACCGCAGCACCGCCGGGGTGAACTTCGACGACTCGGTGGCCACCCGGGAGGCCCTGCGGATCTTCGGCGAGATGATGATCTCGCACATGCAGGCGGCGGCCCGGCACCTCGACGACGGCAGCGAGCAGCTGTCGCGGACGATGGAGCGGATCGCCCGGGAGGTGCCCGGGGTGGCCGGTGGGCAGCCGCAGGTGGCGCTGCCCCGCCACCAGCGCTGAGCGGCGGCCCGGCCCACCGGGGTCACCCCGGTGGGCCGGGCGCCGACGGCCACCACGCGCCGCGCGAAAAAGTCCGGCCGGAAAAAGTCGCGGTGGGATGTCGAGAACCGGGGTGCGGCTCCGTCCCCGGAGCGAACACGGCAACAATGGCCGTACCGCACCGAGGAGAACATGATGGCCAAGTACCTGCTGCTCAAGCACTACCGGGGCGCGCCCGCGGCGGTCAACGACGTGCCGATGGACCAGTGGACGCCGGAGGAGGTCTCGGCCCACATGCGGTACATGCAGGACTTCGCCGCCCGGCTGGAGGGCACCGGCGAGTTCGTCGACGGTCAGGCGCTGTCCCCGGAGGGCACGTTCGTCCGCTACGACGGCGAGGGGCGGCCGCCGGTCACCGACGGCCCGTTCGCGGAGACCAAGGACCTCATCGCCGGCTGGATGGTGATCGACGTCGACACCTACGAGCGGGCGGTCGAGCTGGCCGGGGAGCTGTCCGCGGCCCCGGGTGCGGGTGGGAAGCCGATCCACGAGTGGCTCGAGGTGCGCCCGTTCCTGGGCGACGCCCCGACGATCACGGAGTGACGCACGGTGGATGAGGCTCTGCTGCGGGCTCTCACCCCCACCGTGATCGGGATCCTCGTCCGCCGCGGAGCCGACTTCGCGGCGGCCGAGGATGCCGTCCAGGACGCCCTGGTCGAGGCCGTGCGGGTGTGGCCGGAGGACCCGCCGCGCGACCCCCAGGGCTGGCTGGTCACGGCGGCCTGGCGGAAGTTCCTCGACGCGGTCCGCGCCGATGCGTCCCGGCGGCACCGGGAGGCCCGCGTCGAGGGTGAGCCCGCGCCCGGGCCGGGGGAGGCGACCGACGACACGCTGCAGCTGTACTTCCTGTGCGCGCACCCGTCGCTCACGCCGGCGTCGGCCGTCGCGCTCACGCTGCGCGCGGTCGGCGGCCTGACCACGCGCCAGATCGCGCGGGCCTACCTGGTGCCGGAGGCGACCATGGCCCAGCGGATCAGCCGGGCCAAGCGGACCGTTTCGGGTGTCCGGTTCGACCAGCCCGGTGACGTGGCCACCGTGCTGCGCGTGCTGTACCTGGTGTTCAACGAGGGCTACTCCGGTGACGTCGACCTCGCCGGGGAGGCGATCCGGCTCACCCGCGAGCTGGCCGCGCGGATCGACCACGAGGAGGTCGCGGGCCTGCTGGCGCTCATGCTGCTGCACCACGCGCGGCGGGCGGCGCGTACCGGCCCGGACGGGCGGCTCGTGCCGCTGGCCGAGCAGGACCGCGGCCGGTGGGACACCCGGCTGATCGCCGAGGGCGTCGACGTGCTCCAGGCGGCGCTGGCCCGCGACCGGCTGGGGGAGTTCCAGGCCCAGGCGGCCATCGCCGCGCTCCACGCCGACGCGCGGACGGTCGAGGAGACCGACTGGGTGCAGATCGTCGAGTGGTACGACGAGCTGGTGCGCCTCACCGACAGCCCGGTGGCCCGCCTGAACCGGGCCGTGGCGGTCGGGGAGGCCGACGGCCCGCGCGCCGGCCTTGCCGCCCTCGCGGGGCTCGACCCGGACCTGCCGCGTCACACCGCCGTCGCGGCGTACCTGCACGAGCGTGACGGTGACCCGGTCACGGCGGCGCGGCTCTACGCGGAGGCGGCCCGGTCGGCGCCCAGCCTCCCCGAGCGCGACCATCTCACCCGCCAGGCGGCGCGGCTCAACGCGCGGCTGCGCCGCTGAACGCGACCGGCCGGCAGCGCAACCAGGGGACCCGACGAGCGGGGCGGGACGCGCTCAGCCGGCGGCGCGGACCGCCTCGGCGATCGGGGTCTCCCCGCCGACCAGTTCCAGGGTGAGCCCGGTGGTGTGCGGGGCGGTCAGCAGGGCGAGCAGGACCCGGGCCACGTCGGCGCGGGTGACCGGCCCGGGGTCGACGTGCCGGGCCAGGGTGATCCGGCCGACCGGCGCGTCGTCGGTGAGCCGGCCGGGGCGCAGCACGGTCACGTCGAGGTCCCGGCCGGTGACGTCGTCCTCGGCGGCTTTCTTCGCCCGCAGGTACGCCGCCCACACCTCGTCGGTGCCGGCCCTCGGGGGCCGGTCCACGCCCATCGAGGAGACCAGCAGGTAGCGGCGGACCCCGGCGCGTTGCGCGGCGTCGGCGAGCAGCACCGCGGCGGCCCGGTCGACGGTGTCCTTGCGGGCGGCGCCGCTGCCCGGGCCCGCGCCGGCGGCGAAGACCACCGCGTCGGCGCCGGCCAGGTGCCCGGCGAGGGTGTCGACGTCGGTGTGTTCCAGGTCGCAGACCACCGGTTCGGCGCCGGCGGCGCGCAGCGCGGCCTCGTGCCCGGGGTTGCGGATCAACCCGACGGCGCTGTCGCCGCGTCCGGCGAGTTCCCGCTCCAGCAGCTTGGCGATCTTCCCGTGGCCTCCGGCGATGACGACGCGCATGCCCTCAACCTAGCCCCGCGACCGCACCCGCACCGGTGAGCGGGCGGCCCGCGTTCGCCGGAGGCGGGTCGGGCGAGGCAGCATGGACGCCGTGACCGAGACGTTCGACGCGTTGACCCGGTTGGTGGGCGCCGGGGACGTGGTGGTGCTCAGCGGCGCCGGCCTGTCCACCGAGTCCGGCATCCCGGACTACCGGGGGCCCTCCGGCGCGGCCCGCCGGCACACCCCGATGACCTACCAGGCGTTCACCCGCGACCCGGACGCGCGGCGGCGCTACTGGGCGCGCAGCCACCTGGGCTGGCGGCTGATCGCCCGGGCCGCCCCCAACGACGGGCACCGGGCGGTCGCCCGCCTGCAACGCGCCGGCCTGCTCGGCGGGATCATCACCCAGAACGTCGACGGTCTGCACACCGCCGCCGGCGCCACCGGGGTGATCGAGCTGCACGGCCGGCTCGACGAGGTGACCTGCCTGGACTGCGGCAACCTGACCTCCCGCGACGAGCTGGACCGGCGGCTGGTCGAGGCGAACCCGGGTTTCGACGCGCACGTCGCGCACGTCAACCCCGACGGCGACGTGGACCTGCCCGACGAGGCGGTGGCCCGGTTCCGCACCGTCGACTGCGGCATCTGCGGCGCCGGGATGCTCAAACCCGACGTGGTGTTCTTCGGGGAGACCGTGCCGGCGCGGCGGGTCGCCGACTGTTTCGCCCTGGTCGAGCGGGCCCGGGCGCTGCTGGTGCTCGGCTCCTCCCTGACCGTCATGTCGGGGCGCCGGTTCGTGCTGCGCGCCGCGAAGCTCGGCATCCCGGTGGCCATCGTCAACCAGGGCCCCACCCGCGGCGACGGGCACGCCACCCTCACACTCGACGCGCCGCTGGGCGCGACGCTGACCGCCCTGGCCGACCGGGTCGCCGCCGGGCCGGTCCCCGCCGCCGTGTGACCGACCTCCCGGCCGGGGTACGACATGAGCCGGCAACATGGTCGCTGGTAGCGTTGACCATGCCGGTACCACCCACGTGGGAGAGACCGCCCGGGAACCACCCGGACGGCGCCGAAGGGGCAGATTCTCCCCGGAACCTCTCAGGCAAAAGGACCACGTGGGCAGGCGCTGTGGAGCGCGTCAGCGCGACTCAGGGGGAGGCCGACCCGTCGACCTCGCCCCCACAAGGAGCGCAGCGCATGACCGCAGAGCAGTTCGCCGACCGGCACATCGGCCCCGGCCCGGACGACGAGCGCCGGATGCTGGAGACCGTCGGGCACAGCTCCATCGACGAGCTGATGGACGCCGCGATCCCCGAGGTGATCCGCTGGCACGGCACCCTGGACCTGCCCGCCCCGGCCAGCGAGCGGGAGGCCATCGCCGAGCTGCGCGCCCTGGCCGCCCGCAACACCGTCGCCGTGTCGATGATCGGGCTGGGCTACCACGGCACGCACACCCCGGCGGTGATCCGCCGCAACGTGCTGGAGAACCCGGCCTGGTACACCGCGTACACGCCGTACCAGCCGGAGATCAGCCAGGGCCGCCTCGAGGCGCTGCTGAACTTCCAGACCATGGTGACCGACCTGACCGGGCTGGCCACCGCGAACGCCTCCATGCTCGACGAGGGCACCGCCGCGGCCGAGGCCATGACCCTCGCGCGCCGCGCGTCGAAGACCAAGAGCCCGGTGTACGTGGTCGACGCCGACGCCCTGCCGCAGACCATCGCGGTGATCACCAGCCGCGCGGAGCCGCTCGGCATCGACGTGCGGGTGCTCGACGTGGAACGCGACGAGCTGCCGGGCGAGTTCTTCGGCCTGCACCTGCAGTACCCGGGCGCGTCCGGCGCGGTCCGTGACCACACGCCGCTGGTGGAGGCCGCGCACGCCGCCGGCGCGCTGGTCACCGTCGCCGCGGACCTGCTGGCGCTGACCCTGCTGCGCCCGCCGGGCGAGATCGGCGCGGACATCGCCGCCGGCACCACCCAGCGCTTCGGTGTGCCGATGGGCTTCGGCGGGCCGCACGCCGGCTACCTGGCCGTCCGGTCCGGGCTGGAGCGGATGCTGCCCGGCCGCCTCGTCGGGGTGTCCAGGGACGCCGACGGCAACCCGGCGTACCGGCTGGCGTTGCAGACCCGCGAGCAGCACATCCGCCGGGAGAAGGCGACCAGCAACATCTGCACCGCCCAGGTGCTGCTGGCGGTGATGGCCGGCATGTACGCCGTCTACCACGGCCCGGACGGGCTGCGGGCCATCGCCCGGCGTACCCATGAGGCGGCGGCGCGGCTCGCGGCCGGGCTGCGCGCCGGCGGCGTGCAGGTCGCGGACGTCGCGTTCTTCGACACCGTCACCGCGACCGTGCCCGGGCGGGCCGCCGAGGTGGTGGCCGCCGCCGCGGCGCGCAACGTGAACCTGCGGCTGGTCGACGCCGACCGGGTCGGGATCTCCTGCGACGAGACGACCACCGCCGCGCACCTGGCGGCCGTGTGGGCGGCGTTCGGTGTGGCCGGGGTCGACGGCGAGGTGGACGCGGCGCTGCCGGACGACCTGTCCCGCGGCAGCGACTTCCTCACCCACCCGGTGTTCCGCACCCACCACTCGGAGACGGCGATGCTGCGCTACCTGCGCCGGCTGTCGGACTTCGACTACGCCCTCGATCGGGGCATGATCCCGCTCGGATCGTGCACCATGAAGCTGAACGCCACCACCGAGATGGAGCCGGTCACCTGGCCGGAGTTCGCGCACCTGCACCCGTTCGCCCCGGCGGAGCAGACCGCCGGCTACCGGGAGTTGATCGCCCAGCTGGAGGGCTGGCTGGCCGAGGTGACCGGCTACGACGCGGTCAGCGTGCAGCCCAACGCCGGGTCGCAGGGGGAGCTGGCCGGGCTGCTGGCCATCCGGGCCTACCACCGCGAGCGCGGCGAGGCGCACCGCGACGTGTGCCTCATCCCGTCGTCGGCGCACGGCACCAATGCCGCGTCGGCGGTGATGGCGGGCATGCGTGTGGTGGTGGTCGGCTGCGACGACGACGGCAACGTCGACCTGGTCGACCTCGACGCGAAGATCGACAAGCACCGGGACGCGCTCGCCGCGATCATGGTGACCTACCCGTCCACCCACGGGGTGTACGAGACGGGCATCGCGCAGCTGTGCGCGAAGGTGCACGACGCCGGCGGCCAGGTGTACGTCGACGGGGCGAACCTCAACGCGCTGGTCGGGTTCGCCAAGCCGGGCCGGTTCGGGGCGGACGTGTCGCACCTGAACCTGCACAAGACGTTCTGCATCCCGCACGGCGGCGGCGGCCCCGGCGTGGGTCCGGTGGCGGTGCGGGCGCACCTGGCGCCGTTCCTGCCCGGCGACCCGCTGGCCGCGCACGTCGACGGGCGCCCGGCGATCTCCGCGGCGAACCACGGCTCGGCGGGGATCCTGCCGATCCCGTGGGCGTACCTGCGGATGATGGGCGCCGAGGGGCTGGCCCGGGCCACCGGCGTGGCGGTCCTCGCCGCGAACTACGTGGCCGCGCGGCTGCGGCAGCACTACCCGGTGCTGTACGCCGGCAACAAGGGCCTCGTGGCGCACGAGTGCATCCTGGACCTGCGGCCGCTGACGAAGGCGACCGGGGTGAGCGTCGACGACGTGGCGAAGCGGCTGATCGACTACGGCTTCCACGCGCCGACGATGTCGTTCCCGGTGGCCGGGACGCTGATGGTGGAGCCGACCGAGAGCGAGGACCTGGCCGAGCTGGACCGGTTCTGCGACGCGATGATCGCCATCCGCGCGGAGATCGACAAGGTCGGCTCGGGGGAGTGGCCGGCGGGGGACAACCCGCTGTCCAACGCGCCGCACACCGCGGCGATGGTGTCCGGTGACGAGTGGCCGCACCCGTACCCGCGGTCGGTGGGCGCGTACCCGGCCGGGGTGGACCGGGCGGGGAAGTACTGGCCGCCGGTGCGGCGGATCGACGGCGCGTACGGCGACCGGAATCTGGTCTGCTCGTGTCCGGCGCCGGAGGCGTTCGAGAGCTGAGGCGCAGCTCGCCGGGGCGGTGCAGTGCCGCCGCCCCGGCCGGCGCGTCGACCGGTCGGTCGGCGCGTACGCTCCCTGACGGAGCGTGATCGGTCAGGCGACGAGGGCGTGCCGGGCGGGGCCGCGGTGGGGTGCGATGGTGCTGCCGTCGGGGAGCAGCTCACCGGTGTCCTCGAAGACGATGACACCGTTGCAGAGCAGGCTCCAGCCCTGCTCAGGGAAGCAGGCGATGACGCGAGCGGCTTCGCGATCGGTCGCCTCGGCGGAGGGGCAGTGGGGTAGGTGCTGGCACATCGGGTTCTCCGGACTGTGGGGGCACTGTGTCATGGTTCACATGACCAGTGACGCACAGTACCAAGCGAAAGTGCGCGCTATCGAGCAAGGATGCGGCTTGTTCACCCGAAATCGGCTGAACGGATGAGTGTGAACCGGCCGGACGGTGTGGAAGCGCTCCCAAAGATGGAGGTCGACGTACCGGGAGCCCCGCCGCAATGCCGGGACCGGCTCGTGGAACGGGCCCGGCTGCAATGGTGGCTCGCCGACGGCGGCGACCCGGCGGCACTGGCCGAGAACTTCCTGGCCGCGCACGGTGTGGCCCTGTCCGACCTGGCCCGGCCGGCCACCCACGACCCGCACGGGACCTGCGGCGCCGCCCTGTTCCTGTCCGCCGCGGCCGGGGCCCGGGCCGCCGGCGGCGCGGCGGGCGCGCCCACGCCGGTGCCGGCGCTGCCGGACCTGGCCGTGGTGGTCTACGGCCACGCCGACCCGCCCGCCCCGCCGGCCCGCCCCGGACCGGGTGGCGGCTGGTGGCTGGGCCCCTGGCGGGACAGCTGGACCCCGGCCGCGCACGCCGAGGCCGTGACGGCGGTCCGGGCGGCCATCGGGCGCGGCGACGTCTACCAGGTCAACGTCGTGGGTCACGCCGCCGCCGGGTACACCGGCGACCCGCTGCCCGCCCTCGCGCGGCTGGCCGCGCTGCCCGGCGCCCGCTACGGCGGCACCCTGTCCGGGCTCGGCTGGGCGATCGGCTGCGCCTCCCCGGAGACCCTCGTCGCGGTCGAACACGGCCGCCTGGTCACCCGGCCGATCAAGGGCACCCGCCCGGCCACCTCCGCCGGCCGCCGGGAGCTGCTCGCCTCGGCCAAGGAACGCGCCGAGCACGTCATGATCGTCGACCTGGAACGCAACGACCTGGCCCGGGTGGCCCGCACCGGCTCGGTGCGGGTCGACGAGCTGTTCGCCGTACGCCGGTGGTGTGACCTGTGGCAGGCCGAGTCGACGGTGTCCGCGGCGCCCGCCGACGGGCTGGGCCTGGCCGGCCTGCTGCGGGCGGTGTGCCCCGGCGGGTCGGTGACCGGCGCCCCGAAGCTCGCCGCGCTCGACGAGATCGCCGCCCTGGAGCCGGTCGGCCGGGGCGCGAGCATGGGCGCGCTCGGCTGGGTCGGGCCGGGCCGGATCGACCTGGGGTTGACCATCCGCACGGCCGCCGCGGACGCCGGACGGCTGCACCTGTGGGCCGGCGGCGGCATCACCTGGGACAGCGACCCGGCCGCCGAGGTGGCCGAGGCCGCCGCGAAGGCCGCCCCGGTCCGCGCCCTGCTCGCCGCCGCCTGACCCCGGAGTCAGG
The DNA here is from genome assembly GCF_032108445.1 of Micromonospora halotolerans. Lineage (NCBI taxonomy): Bacteria > Bacillati > Actinomycetota > Actinomycetes > Micromonosporales > Micromonosporaceae > Micromonospora > Micromonospora halotolerans. The sequence continues at coordinate 5,672,794 of NZ_CP134876.1, forward strand.
CGCGGGCGAAGGCGTCCAGGGCGGCCACCACCCGCTCGCCCACCCCGTGGCCGCTGCCGTGGCCGCCGGACTCGACGATCTCCAGCCGGGCGTCGGGCCACGCCTGGGTGAGCTGCCAGGCGATGTCCGGTGGGCCGCTGACGTCCAGCCGGCCCTGCACCAGCACGCCGGGGATCCCGGCCAGCGTGCCGGCGTCGCGCAGCAGCTGCCCGTCGGGCACGAAACCCAGGTTGCTGAAGTAGTGGGTGACCAGCCGGGTGAAGCCGGCCCGGAACACCGGGTCGGCGTAGCGGGGGCTGGGCTTGAACCCGCCGGCCAGGGAGACGTGCACGTCCTCCCAGGCGCACCAGTCCCGGGCGGCCTGGTCGCGCACCCGCGGGTCCGGGTCGTTGACGAGGCGGGCGTACGCGGCCGACAGGTCCCCGTCGCGTTCGGCCGGCGGCACGCCGTCGCGGAACCGGGCCCACTCCTCGGGGAAGATCCGGCCCATGTCCCGGGTCACCCAGTCGATCTCCCGGCGGGTGTTGGCGACCACGCTGAACAGCACCAGCGCGGTGACCCGCTCCGGGTGGCGCTGGGCGTACGCCAGGGACAGCGAGGAGCCCCACGAGGCGCCGCAGAGCAGCCACCGGTCGACGCCCAGGTGCGCGCGCAGCCGCTCCATGTCGGCCAGCAGATGCGCGGTGGTGTTGACCGACAGGTCGGTGGCCGGGTCGCTGGCGGGCGGGGTGCTGCGGCCACAGCCGCGCTGGTCGAACAGGATGATCCGGTAGGCGGCCGGGTCGAACAGCTGCCGCCAGGAGGCGCCCGCGCCGGAGCCGGGGCCGCCGTGCACCACCAGTGCGGGCCGGCCGTCGGGATTGCCGCAGGTCTCCCAGTGGATCCGCTGGCCGTCGCCCACGTCGAGCTGGCCCTGCGCGTACGGCTCGATCGGTGGATACATCGGGTTCCCCTCCCACGGCCCGGATACAACAGCGCTGTTACATTAGCGGACGTGACCACCACCCCCGACCGCGAGGCCCTCGGCACCCTGCTGCGCCACGTCCTGGAGGTGCTCGACGGCGACGTGGCCGCCGTCTACGCCGACCTCGACCTGGCCGACTACCGGCCGCGCTACTCACCGCTGGTGCGGGTCCTCGTCGCCGACGGGCCCCTCGCCATCCGCGACCTGGCCGCCCGGGTCGGCGTCACCCACTCCGCGGCCAGCCAGACCCTCGCCCAGATGGCCCGCGCCGGCCTGGTCGTCCTGGCTCCCGGCGCGGACGCCCGGCAGCGCATCGTCACCCTCACCGACCGGGCGCACGCCCTGCTGCCGGTGATCGAGGCCGAGTGGGCGGCCACCACCACCGCCATGCGGGGGCTCGATGCCGAGCTGCCCGTTCCCCTGGCCGACGAGCTGTACGCGGTGCTCGCCGCGCTGCGCCGCCGCCCGCTGCGTGACCGGATCGGCGACACCGGCCTGGCGCCCACCCGGCCGCCGGCCTGAGCCGGCGCCCGCGCCCGGCCGGCCTCAGCGCCCCAGGCGTTGCCAGCGGCGCACGGACAGCGGCAGGAACACGGCGACCAGCAGCAGCGGCCAGAGCACCGCGAGGGCCACCGCGTGCTCGGTGGGCCAGGAGCCGGCGCCCCAGCCCGGGTTGCCGAACAGGTCCCGGGTGGCGGCGACGGTGGCCGACAGCGGGTTCCAGGCGGCGACCGCGGCGAGCCACCCCGGCATGGTGGCGGGGGCGACGAACGCGTTGGAGGCGAAACCCAGCGGCCAGACCAGGATCTGCAGGACGGCGACCGTCTCGGGGCGGCGCAGCAGCAGCGCCAGGTACACCCCGAGCCAGATCATCGCGAAGCGCAGGAGCAGCAGCAGCGCCACCGCGGCCAGCGCCGCGAGGGGGCCGCGGTGCGGCTGCCAGCCGACGAGGGCGCCGCAGCCGAGCACCACCGCGAGGGCCACCGCGGAGTGCAGCAGGTCGGCCACGGCCCGGCCGGTGACCACCGCGGCGCGGCTCATGGGCAACGACCGGAACCGGTCGGTCACGCCCCGGGCGGTGTCCACCGCCACGGCCGTGTAGGTGCTCTCCACGCCGAAGAGCATGGTCATGGCCACCATGCCGGGCAGCAGGAACTCCCGGTAGTCGGCGCCGTCGGACGCTGTCGCGGCCCCGCCGGCGGGCAGTGCCATGGCACCGCCGAACAGGTAGCCGAACATCAGCAGCAGCAGGACGGGAAACAGCAGGCCGAACACCACCTCGCCGGGGCGGCGGGCCCAGTGGGCGAGGGTCCGGCGGGTCAGGACGGCGGTGTCGGCGGCGGCCCAGCGGGCCCGGGACAGCGGCAGGACGGTCACGCCGGCACCTCCGTGCGCGAGTCGGTGAGGCGCAGGAACACCTCGTCGAGGGTGGGGCGGCGCACCGCCACGTCGCCGGCGCGCAGCCCGGCGGCCTCCACGGCGCGCAGCACCGCGGCGAGCGCGGCGACCCGGTCGGTGACCGGGACGCTGAGCCGCAGCGCGGCGCGGTCGACGGTGGGCGGCACACCGGTGGCGGCGGTGACCGCCGCGGCGGCCGCGGCCAGGTCGTCGGGGTGGTCGAGCACCACGTCGATCCGGTCGCCGCCGAGGGTCGACTTCAGCTCCTCCGGGGTGCCCGCCGCGGTCACCCGCCCGTGGTGCAGCACCCGCACGCTGTCGGCGAGCCGGTCGGCCTCCTCCAGGTACTGGGTGGTCAGCAGCACGGTGGTCCCGGCGCGGACCAGGCCGCGCACGGCGTCCCAGACGTCGCTGCGGGCGCGCGGGTCCAGGCCGGTGGTGGGCTCGTCGAGGAACAGCACCGGGGGGTCGACGATCAGCGCGGCGGCCAGGTCGAGCCGGCGGCGCATCCCGCCGGACCAGCCGGCCACCGGCCGGTGGGCGGCCCCGGTCAGGTCGAACCGGTCGAGCAGCTCGTCGGCGCGGGCCGCCGCGCGGGCCGGAGGCAGGTGGTGCAGCCGGCCGAACAGCACCAGGTTCTGCCGGCCGCCGAGGATCTCGTCGACCGCCGCGTGCTGGCCGACGAGGCCGAGGTGGGCGCGGGCCCGGTCGGCGTGGCGGCGCACGTCGAACCCGGCCACCCGAGCCACTCCGGAGTCGGCGCGCAGCAGGGTGGTGAGGATGCGGACCAGGGTGCTCTTGCCGGCCCCGTTCACCCCGAGCACCGCGCAGACCGTGCCCGCGGGCACCGTCAGGTCGACGCCGTCCAGGGCGACCTGGTCGCCGTAGCGCTTGCGCAGGCCCTCCGCCTCGATCGCCGGTCCGTCCCGTCGCATGGCCCCTCCGCTCCTCGTCCGGTACGCCGTACCGTACACCATACGACAAGGGGGGTCGGTACAGTCGGCGAGTGACCACCGAGTACAGCGGCACCGGGGACCCGGCGCGCAGCCTCGCCCTGCTCTGGCGTACCCGGGAGAAGGTCAGCCGCAAGGGCGGCGACCTCTCCGTGGAGCGGATCGTGCGCGCGGCCATCGAGGTCGCCGACGCCGAAGGGCTGCCCGCGCTGTCGATGCGCCGCGTCGCCGAGCGGCTCGGGGTGGGCACCATGACCCTCTACACGCACGTGCCCGGCAAGGGTGAGCTGCTCGACGTCATGCTCGACACCGTTTACGGCGAGACCGCCCGCCCCGAGCAGGTGCCGGGCGGCTGGCGGGGCCGGCTGGCGCAGATCGCCCGGGAGAACTTCGCCCTCTACCTGCGCCACCCGTGGCTGCTGCAGGTGGCCACCACCCGCCCGCCGCTGGGTCCGAACCTGATCGCCAAGTACGAGTACGAACTGCGCGCCGTCGACGGCGTCGGCCTGACCGACCTGGAGATGGACGCCGTGATCACTTTGGTCACTGGCTACGTCCACGGCGCCGCCCGCCCCGCCGTGGAGGCCGCCCAGGCCACCCGGCACACCGGGATGACCGAACAGCAGTGGTGGCACGCGCACGCCCCGTACCTGGAGAAGGTCCTCGACCCGAACCGGTTCCCCCTCGCCGCCCGGGTCGGCACCACCGCCGGGCAGGAGTACCAGGGCGCCGGCGACCCGGCCCGCGCCTTCGAGTTCGGGCTGGCTCGCCTGCTCGACGGCGTCGAGGTCCTGGTCCGCGACCGGGCGGGTGCCGCACCCGCCGGGGTAACGGGCGGCTAGCCTTCCGGGCATGACTATGCGCCCGATCCGGATCATCGGCGACCCCGTGCTGCGCACCCCGTCCGAGCCGGTGACCAGCTTCGACGCCGAGCTGCGCGCGCTCGTGCAGGACCTCATGGACACGCTGCTCGGCGCGCCCGGCCGGGCCGGCGTGGCCGCCCCGCAGATCGGGGTGAACGCGCAGGTGTTCGTCTACGACGCCGACGGGCACCGCGGCCACCTGATCAACCCCACCCTGGAGCTGTCCGAGGAGCGCCAGGACGACGACGAGGGTTGCCTGTCCATCCCCGGGCTGTACTTCCCGACCGAGCGGGCCATGCACGCCACCGCGCGCGGCTTCGACCAGCACGGCCAGCCGCTCACCATCGCCGGCAGCGGATTCCTGGCCCGCGCCCTGCAGCACGAGACCGACCACCTGCACGGCCGCCTGTACGTGGACACGCTGCGCGGCGACGCCCGCCGGCGGGCGCTGCGGGAGATCCGCGCCGGCCGGTTCGACTCGCCCAGCCGGGGCCGCTGACCGCGAGGTGCGGGGGTGGCCGGCACGCCGGCCACCCCCGCACGTTCGGTCGCGACGGGTCACTTCGGCGGCGGGGCCACCAGACAGGTCGCGGTCGAGGTGTTACCGGAGTCGTCCACGCCGGTGATGATCGCGTCTCCGCGCAGCGTCACCTTGTAGTCGATGTCACCGGTGCCGTCCTTGACCCGGGACTGCGCGCCCGGCGCCTGCACCAGCTTGATCTTCGTGCCGGCCGGGAACGGGCCGAACCGCACCGACGGGTCGGCGGCGTCGGCGATGTAGACCTGGACCGCCGTGTCGACGACGTCGGTCGAGGTCAGCTGGTAGAAGCCGTCCGGGTTGTACGAGCCGGGGATGGTGCCGCCGCTCGGGTTGTTGGTCGGCACGCACTGCGTGGTCGGCGCCGTGGTGTCGACCACCCGCATCACCGCGGTGTCGCTGCCGGTGTTGCCGGCGGCGTCGGTGGCGGTGCAGGTGACCGTGGTGGCGCCCAGCGGGAAGGTGCTGCCGGGCGGCGGCGCGCAGGTCGGGGTGAGCGGGCCGTCGACGTTGTCGGTGGCGCTCGCCGGGTAGTTGATCACCGCGCCCGCGGGGCTGGTCGCCTCCACGGTCCGGTCGTCGACGACCACGGTCGGCGGGGTCACGTCGTTGACCGTCACCGTGATGTGCTCGACGAACGCCGGCCCTCCGGACAGTCCGTTGAGCAGGAAGTCCACCGTGCAGTGCAGGGTGGCGCCCTGCGGGGCGTCGCCGGCGACCGTGATGGTCTCGGCGAACGGCACGTCCGTGCCGCTCTGCTGGGTCCTCGACGGCGCGTCGAAGCCCACCGACAGGCCCGGGTCGCAGGCCACCTGCGGGGTGACGGTCACGTCGAGGTCCCGCAGTCCGGACAGGATCGCCGCGGTGACCGTGTCGGGGGCGCTGCCGACCACCTGTCCGCCGGTGGCGGCCGCCACGTCGGTGGCCTGGCCGGACGCGTCCAGGCCGCCGCCACCGCCGGTGACGTCGACCGCCAGCACGCGGGCGTCGTCGGCCAGCAGCGCGGCGGTGGCCTGCGCCAGGGTGTGCCCGGCGCTCGGGTCGTGGCTGGGCGCGTCGCCGACCAGCACCACGATCCGGCTGCTGCCCGAGCGGTAGGCGATGCCCCCGTCGGAGACCTGGAACAGCCCGTTCACCCACGCCTCCGGGACGTCGCCGCCGCCCCCCGCGGCCAGCCCGTCCACGGCGTCCTGCAGCGCGGTGTCGTCGGCCGTGAGGTCCTGCCGGACCCGGAACAGCTCCGCGCCGTCGCCCTCGTCCCGGTAGGAGGCCACCGCGAACTGTGCGCTGGGCTGCGCCCCCCGCACGTTGGTGATCACCTGCTGCAGGTTGGTACGGACGTTCGCGATCGCCGCGCCCATGCTGCCGGTCGTGTCGACCAGCAGCACCACGTCCGGGTTCGGCGGGATCGGCGGCGTCGAGACCACCTTGCTGATCGGGATCGTGGCGCCGGGGTCGGCGGACCGGTCCACGGTGGCCGGGTCGACGCCCGGCGCCGCCCAGCCGGGCGAGGCCGCCGCGGTGACCAACGCGGTCACCGTGGCGGCCACCGTCACCGCCGTTCTTCGTCCCCGAGGCACTGCTGTGAAACCCATCGTGTCTCCTTCAGCTCCGCCGCGCCCGCCCCGGGCGCGGCCTCGAAGGCAGACGCTATGGGCTGGACGTCTCCAGGCGGGTCCGACATCAGCCCAGGTCAGGGTCGGGTTGTTGACCCGGCGTGGCGGCTGGACAGCACACACTGACCGGTCAGGCGCTCACGGAAGGCGGCGCAGCGCGCACTCGGTGAAGTCGGCCACCCGGGTGAAGCCGAGCCGTTCGTAGAGGCGCACGGCCGGGGTGTTGTCCGCCTGGACGTTGAGCGTGACGTGGTCGACGGTGGCCCGCAGCCCCGCGCAGACCGCGGCCACCGCCGCCCCGGCCAGACCCCGCCCCCGCACGTCCGGGTGGGTGGTCACGTTGCCCAGCGCCGCCACCCGCCACGTCGGCGACCACACGTGCACCCCGGCCACCGCCACGAGGCGGCCACCCTCCCGCACCCCGACGTACCGGCCGGTGTCCAGCATCCGCGGGTCGAACCAGTTGCCCGGGTACGCCGCCGCGTACAACTCCCGCAGCTCCGGCAGGTCGGCGCGGCCCAGCGGCTCCCCGGCCGGAGCCACCGCGGCCAGCCGGGCCGGGTCGGTCAACGCCATCCGGTGGTGCGCGGCGGCGTCGGACACCGCGTACCAGCGGGACACGGTGGCGGCCAGGCCGGGGGAGAGGTGCGCCCACAGCCGGGCCGGCAGCACCGGCGCCGCCTCGGCCAGCAACGCCGCCAGGTCCCCGGCGCGCTCCGGCGGCGCGAACGCCAGCAGCGTGGGCAGCTCGACACCGTGGTACAGCAGCACCACCTCGTCACCCCGCCGGAACCACGACGTGTACGGCCAGAAGAAGTCGTCCAGGTCGCCCAACTGGTACGCGTGCAACACCGGATCCCGGCCCAGCAGCTCGGCGAGGACGGCACGGTCGTGTTCGGCGCGGACAGGCACCCGCCGATGATCACATGCCGGCGGTCAGCGCCTCACGCCACCCACTGGTCGTAGCCCAGCTTGCCCACCAACGCCAGCACCACCACGAGCAGCACCACCCGCACGAAACCAGACCCGCGCCGCAACGCCATCCGCGCGCCCACCGCCGCCCCGGCGACGTTGCACACCGCCATCGCCGCGCCCAGCAGCCACCACACGTGCCCGGTCGCCGCGAACACCACCAGCGCACCCAGGTTCGTGCCCGCATTCACCACCTTCGCCATCGCCGAGGCGTGCACGAAGTCCGCCCCCACCAGCGCGGTGAACGCCAACACCAGGAACGTCCCCGTGCCCGGGCCGATCAACCCGTCGTACAGGGCGATGCCCAGACCCGCCACCGCCACCGCCGTGGCCACCCGCACCGGCGTACGCCGCCCCGGAAACGACACCACCCCCAGCCGCGGCCGGGTCAGCACGAACACCGCCACCGACACCAGCACCGCCAGCACCACCGGCCGGTACGCCCCCGCCGGCACCGCACCCGCCAGCGCCGCGCCCACCCCGGCCGTCACCACCGCCAACCCCGCCGCCGGGCCCGCCACCGCCCAGTCCAGCTTCGTCCGCCGCGCGTACGTCACCGCCGCCGTCGACGTACCGAAGATCGCGGCCAGCTTGTTCGTGCCCAACGCCGTCGCCACCGGCACCCCCGGCGCGCCCAGCAGCAACGCCGGCAACAGCAACAGGCCACCACCGCCCACCACGGCGTCCACCCAGCCCGCCAGAGCGGCCGCGGTCAACAGGGTCGTCAGCGACACAGGATCCACGGGCCGCCATTCTGCCCACCCCCGGCACCCCGACGGGCGGGCGTGTGGCCAGCCTCACCGCAGCTCAACGCCCCCGCAGCCGCCGCACCCACAACCCCAACGACGCCACCGCCACGAACACCAGCATCGAACACAGCAACGCCTTCAGCACCGGGCAAGCCTGCCACGCGGACGTAGGGTGTGCAGGTGCGCCTGGCCACCTTCAACCTGCTGCACGGCCGATCCCTCACCGACGGACTCGTCGACCCCGACCGCCTCGCCGCCGCCGTCACCGCACTCGACGCCGACGTCCTCGCCCTGCAGGAGGTCGACCGCGACCAGACCCGCAGCGGCCGCCTCGACCTCACCGCCATCGCCGCCCGCGCCCTCGACGCCCCCGAACACCGCTTCGCCGCCGCCGTCGTCGGCACCCCCGGCGAACTGTTCCGCCCCCTCACCCACGACGACGACGGCCACGGCGAACCCCTCTACGGCGTCGGCCTCGTCAGCCGCCACCCCGTCCGCTCCTGGCAGGTCATCCGACTGCGACCCGCCCCCGTCCGCTCACCGATCTACGTCCCCGGCCCCGGCGGCGGGCTCGTCCTGCTCCGCGACGAACCCCGCGTCGTCCTCGCCGCGGTCCTCGACACCCCGCACGGGCCGCTCACCGTCGCCGCGACCCACCTGTCCTTCGTACCCGGCTGGAACATGCTGCAACTGCGCCGCGTCGTGCGCGCCCTCCGCGCGCTGCCCGCCCCGCGGATCCTCCTCGGCGACCTCAACCTGCCCGCCGGACCCGCCGCCCTGCTGACCCGCTGGCGACCCCTGGGCCGCCGACCCACCTACCCGGCCGGGCAACCCCGGGTGCAGCTCGACCACATCCTCGCCGACCGGCGCGGCCTCGACCGGCTGCCCCCGGTCACCGCCGTGAACACCCCGCTGTCCACCATCTCCGACCACCGGCCGCTCATCGTCGACCTCGGCTGACCGGCCGGGCCGTCAGCCCAACCCCGACGCCCGCTCCGCCGCGCGCACCGCGTTACGGAACAACATCGCCACCGTCGTCGGACCCACCCCGCCGACCCGCGGCGTGATCGCCCCCGCCACCTCGGCACACGACTCGTCCACGTCCGGCAGCAGCCGCCGCCCCTCGTACCGCACCCCACCGCCGACCACCACACCACCCGGACGCACATGCTCCGGCTGGATGATCCCCGGCACCCCGGCCGCCGCCACCAGAATGTCCGCCCGACGCGTGTACCGCGCCCAGTCCGGCACACCCGTGTGCACCACCGTCACCGCCGCGTTCGCCGTCGGCCGCTTCTGCGCCAGCAACATCGCCAACGGCCTGCCCAGCGTGGCGCCCCGACCCAGGATCACCACCTCCCGGCCCGCCACCGGCACCCCGTGGAACGCCAGCAACGCCTCGATCCCCGCCGGCGTGCACGGCAACGGACCCGGCAACCCCAACGCCAACCGGCCCATGTTCACCGGATGCAACCCGTCCACGTCCTTGTCCGGGTCCAGCTCCGCCAGAGCCCGGTCGTAGTCCAGGTGACCCGGAACCGGATACTGCACCAGCACCCCGTGCACGGCCTTGTCCGCGTTGAAATCCGCCAGCACCGCGTGCAGATCCGCCTGCGACGCCGACGCCCGCAGATGCACGTGCGGCGACACGAAACCCAGCTCCGCCGCCTGCCGCTGCTTGATCCGGATGTAACCCGCGCTCGCGTCGTCGTCGCCCACCAGCACCGTCGCCAACGCCGGCGTCACCCCCGCCGCGCGCAACGCCACCACCGACTCGGCGACCTCCGCCAACACCTGCGCCGCCACCGGCGCACCCGGCAGCAACCGCGCCGTCGTCGTACCCGAAGAAGACATGCCGCACCCCGCCCGCGGAGGCCCAGGCGGTCGACCCCCGCGCCGAGCTCCCCGATGGTTGCCCATCCCCGTGCCGCCAGTCGCGTTCACCCCTCAGCCTGCCACAGCCCGCTCCACCACCGCATCCGCCACCGCCTGCCACCGCGGCAACGACCCCACCAGCGCCGCCGCCCGCCGCCGCCGCTCCGCCACCGACGCCACCCGAAGATCCGCCAACGCCGCCTCGAACGCCGGCCGCAACACCCGCTCCCGCCCCGGCGCGTCCACCGCCAGCACCGCGTGACACCGCGCGTACGTCACCACCACCCAGAACATCGCCTCCCGGTGCGCGCCCGCCGCCACCAGCTCCGCGCTACCGTCCAGCACCACCGGCCGCCCCGCCGCCGACAGATCCGCCACGAACGGAACCGGGGTACGCGCCACCCGCGCCGCCTCGTCGAACGTCACCGCCAACGCCGCCAGGTGCTCCCGCACCCGCCCCGGACCCACCCCACCGCCGTCCAACGACGCCAGCAACTCCTCGTACCGGTCGGCGAACCCGTAGCGCGCCAACACCTCCCGCGCCCGCACGTACCGCCGCCGCACCGTCGGATCCCGCAACCCCGCCACCGCCGGCAACACCGCCAGCAGCGACGTCGGGAACACCCACCCCAGCACCTGCTCCGGCACCGACGCCCGCCCGTCCAGCCGCGCCAGCCCGCCCTCGATCCGCCGCCGCACCCCGGCGCACCGGCGACGCACCCACACCGGATCCGCGAACCCCGCCGCCACCCGATCCCGGATCGCCGCCAGCCGCCCCGACGGATCCGCGATCACCGCGTCCGCCCGGAACATCGGCGCGAACACCCACGACCCCAGCACGTCCGCCGGCGACCCCAACTCCGCCCACGTCAGCGACGACACCTCCAGCAACACCCCCCGGTGCCGGAACTTGCCCACCTTCGCCGCCGGGACGTCCCGCACCAGCAGCACATCCACATCCGACGACGGCGCCAGCACCGCCCCGTCCGGCAGACCCACCGTCGACCCGCTGAAGAACGCACCCCCGATCGACGGATCCCGAGCCATCTCCGCCCGCACCCAGTCGACCGCCACCGCCCGCGCGCCACCAACCCGCACCGCCCCGATCCTGCCACCACGGCCCGAGACCGGCGCCCCTCACGCCCCGACGGCCAGCCGGCCCAACCGACCCGGATCCGCCACCACATCAACCGCCACGATCGCACCACCGGCCACCTGAAATGTCATGACCGTCAGCAGCCGCCCGCCCGGCGCCACGAGGATCGCCGCCGCCCCGTCGACCAGCCCCACCCGGGCATGCGGCGCCCGATGCGAGAACAGCAGCGCCTGCCGGGCGACGACAGCGGCACCGCGCAGCCGTACGGGCCCGGAGGAGCCGGCCGCGACGGCGTCCGCGCTCACCGTCACCTCCGGGTGCAGCACCGCGAGCAGCGCCGCGAAATCACCGGCGCGCGCCGCCGCGAGGAACGCCTCGACCAGCTCAGGCTGCCGAACCGGATCCTCGTCGGGCAACTCCGCCGCACGCACCCGGCGGCGCCCCCGACTGGCCAGCATCTTCGTCGCATCGCTCGAACGGCCGAGGATCGACGCGATCTCCAGGTACGACACGCCGAACAGGTCGTGCAGCACGAACGCCAGCCGCTCGGCCGGCGTCAACGTGTCCAGAACCACCAGCAGCGCCAGACCCACCGACTCCGCCAGCACCACCTCCTGCTCCGGATCCGGACCGGCCAACGACGGCGGCACGGTGAGCGGAACCTCCCGGCGCGCCTTACGCGACCGCAGCATGTCCAGACACACCCGCGCCACCACCGTGGTCAGCCAACCCCGTGGATTCCCCAACGCATCCAGGTCCGCCCGCGCCGCCCGCAGCCACGCCTCCTGGACGGCGTCGTCGGCCTCACTCCCGGAACCCAGCATCCGGTAGGCCACCGCGTACAGATGGGCGCGATGCGCCTCGAAGTCCTCCACCGTTACCCTCCCGCCGCGCCGTCCGTCATAACCCTGACGGAACAGACCCGCCGTCCGTAACAGAGGAGCAACGATGGCCACTCTGGTGTCCACCATCGAGATCGCCCGCCCCCCGCACGACGTCTTCGCCTACGCCACCGACCCGTCCCGCTTCGGCGAATGGCAGGACGACGTCGTCCGCGTACAGGTCGACGGCGTCGAATTCACCACCACCCGCCGGATCAACGGCGCCGAACGCACCATGCGCCAACAGATCACCCACAACGACCCCCCGCACCGCTGGGCCGCCCGAGGGATCGACGGGCCGATCCGCCCGCACGCCACCGTCACCGTCGAACCCCTCGACGACGGCACCCGGTCCCGCGTCACCCTCACCCTCGACTTCGAACGCCACGGCATCGGCGCCGCCCTGCTGCCCCTGGTACGCCGGCAGTCCCGACGCGCGGCGCCGATCAGCTACCAGAAGCTGAAGCAGGTGCTCGAACGCCGCCACTGACCGCCGTCGCCCCGATCAGCCACCGCCCCCCACGGACCTGTCCACCAGCGCCGCGACCGCCCGGTTGGTCCGGTTGGCATGCACCGCCGCGCGCTGCTGACCCGCCGTCACCTCGATGTACGTCTGCGACGACGCCAACGACGCGTGCCCCAGCAACCGCATGATCTCCGCCGCGCTCGCGCCGTCCTCCGCCAACCGCGTCGCGAACGTGTGCCGCAACGCGTGCAACCGCGCGCCCCGCGGCACCCGGTCACCAATCCCCGCCCGCCGGTAACACGACTCCACCAGGTACTGCAGGCCGCCCCGGCGCAGCGGCTCACCCCGCCGGTCCACCAGCAGCGGCGAGTCCGGCCGGACGGTACGCGCCCCGAACCGCCGCCGCCGGCTGTCCAGATAGTCCGCCAGCACCCCGTCCACGCCCGCCTCGATCGGCACCGTCCGCGGCCGGCCGCCCTTGCCCGCCACGTCCACCCGGCGCTCACCGGCCCGGCCGGCCACCGACGCCACCCGCAGCGCCAGCAGCTCCGACAGGCGCAGGCCCGCGCAGAGCGCCAACGCCAGCACCGCCAGGTCCCGCTCCGGCCACGGGTCGCGCTGCCGGCCGTCCTCCCGGGCCACCGCGGCCAGCAGCTCCTCCGGGGTGTCCTCGCCCCGCAGCGGCTTGGGCTGGGGGAGCGGGGTGCGGGGGCGCCCCACCGCGGGCATCGGATTTCCGGGTACGACACCCTCGGCCACCAGGAACGTGAAGAAGCTGTTCCAGGTGGACCAGGCACGGTGGACCGACGCGGCGGCGCGGGGAGCGGCGAAGTGGGCGAACGCCGCGCGCATGACCCGGGGGGACAGGGCGGTGACCGGGAGCCGGTCGAGGGGGAGGGGAGTGGTTCCGTCCTGGGCCGTCACCAGGCCGGCCACGGTGGTCAGGTCCCTCCGGTACGCGGCCAGGGTGTGGGGGGAGGGCTTCCGCGTGGCCCGGGCGGTCAGGAACTCCTCGATCAACCGGCCTACCGGTTCGTCCGGTTTGTCATGCATAAGGCATATTATGCATGATTTTCGCATTCCCGCCAGTGCCCGATGCGGGGGAGCGACCCGGGAAACCACTTGTCGCGGCACCCAGACTGGGTCCGTGGCGGACATCGACGAACAACTCGTACGCCGGCTCGTCGCCGCGCAGTTCCCACGCTGGGCGCACCTGCCGGTCGCGGCGGTGGACCGGCAGGGGTGGGACAACCGGACGTTCCGCCTCGGAGGCGACCTCGTCGTGCGGCTGCCCAGCGCCGAGGGCTACGCGCCCGGCATCGCCAAGGAGGAGCGCTGCCTGCCGGCGCTGGCCCGCCACCTGCCGCTGCCCGTGCCCGAACCGGTCGCCACCGGGCCGGCCCGGCGCCGGCTACCCGTACCCCTGGTCGGTGCGGCGCTGGCTGCCCGGCGAGACGGTGGAGGCCGCCGCGCAGGTCGACCGGTCGGGGCTGGCGCGGGACCTCGGGGCGTTCCTGACCGCGCTGCGGCGGGCCCCAGCGACCGGCGGACCGGTGGCCGGCCGGCACTCGTGCTTCCGGGGCTGCCACCCGAGCGTCTACGGCGACGAGGTGGAGAACGCCCTGGACGTGCTGCGCGGGCGGGTGGACACGGCGGCCTGCCGGGACGTCTGGGCGCGGGCGCTGGTGTCGGCGTGGCCGGGGCCGTCGGTCTGGTTCCACGGGGATGTGGCCGTCGGCAACCTGCTCGTCTCCGGTGGGCGGCTGTCCGCGGTGATCGACTTCGGCACCTGCGGCGTCGGGGATCCGGCCTGCGACCTGGTGCCGGCGTGGACCTGGTTCGCCGGTCCCGAGCGGCAACTGTTCCGCAAGGCGGCCGGCCTGCCCGACGACGTGTGGCGGCGCGCCCGCGGCTGGGCGCTGTGGAAGGCGCTCATCCAGCTGGCGCGCCCCGGCGACCGGCACGAGGAGCAGGTGCGGATCCTGGCGTCGGTCCTCGCCGATCCGGTCGTGGGCTGACGCCGGGGAGGCCCCCGAACCTGCCTACTTGACATAAGGTACATTATCGACTTTGACGCTGCGGCGGCCTGCGGCCACGTTGACGCTGGGTTCTGAGCGAAGTTGGTCCGTTCTGACCGAACCTCTGATCCTGCCTGATCCGTTCTCACGGAACCCGCAGCCGGTGCCGTCTGGATTCGGTCATGGCGACATTCCGCCACCTGCGGGACCTGTCGTTTCGTGGACCCCGGTCCGATGCTGACTGCACCGGAGCCGCCCTGATGCGGTCGGCTCCCGGCCGAACAACCCAGGGAGCGTACATGAGGAAGAGCGCCCTTCGGCTGGTCACCGCAGTCTCCGCCATGGCCCTCATCGTGGGGCCCGGACTGCCGGCCGCCGCGGCGAAACCCGCCCTCGCGACGACCGCGTCGCAGACCTACATTTACGACCTGGCCACCGCCACCACGAGCGACCCGGTGACCCAGGCGAAGATCGACAGGATCGCCGCGCAGCTGCCGGCGGACTGGCGTGCTCGGGTCGCCGCCGTGCGGGCGGCGTCCGGCATCGAGCCCTCCGGCCTGCGGAACGCTATCGCGGCCGCTATCGACCCGGGCGACTACGAGTGCGGCGACACCGCCTTCAGCGCCTGGGTGGACGAGATGATCGGCGGCATCGACATCGGCACGCTGTTCGTCCTGGTCATCTTCGGTGTCCTCGACTACCCGACCTACGACGCGGTGCTGTACGGCTCGTCGGTGGACCAGGCCGACTACGGCCTGCCCGCGGAGTACCAGAACTCGATGTCGCGGGCCTTCCGGGCCGCGCAGGAGTTCTGGGATGTCCCGCTCGGCGACGTCGACTTCTTCGCCATGCAGAACGACATGCTGCAGGATCCGGAGCGGGTCGCCCGGATGGTCACGCTCTTCCTGGGTCTGACCGGTGACGACGCGCGCAGCATCGCCGAGCAGCTCGTCGGCATCATCAACTCGGATCCGGGTCTTGCCGGCGGGAACAGCCCGCTGTTCACTCTGAACGCCTTCGCGTTCAGCGCGGCGGACGAGACCGAGCCGCCCTTCGCGGGCCTGCCGGACAAGATGGTCTTCGGCGAGGGCATGTTCACCGCGTTGGAGGTGCTGGGCATCAGCGACGCCGGCCCGCGCGCGGTGCTCGGTCACGAGATGGCCCACCACGTCCAGTACGAGGCCGGCCTGTTCAACAGCCCGCTCACCGGTCCGGAGGCCACCCGCCGCACCGAGCTGATGGCCGACGCGTTCGGCACCTACTTCGTCACCCACGCGCGTGGTCTGGCCCTGAACGGCCGCCGGGTCCTGGAGGCGGAGCGGGCCTTCTACGAGGTGGGCGACTGTTCGTTTGCCGCGGACGGCCACCACGGCACCCCGAACCAGCGGCTCCGGGCCTCGACGTGGGGTGCGGATCTCGCCGACGGCGCCCAGAAGCAGGGTCACATCCTGCCGACGGCCACCCTCGATCTGAGGTTCGAGCAGCAGTTGCCGGTGTTCGTCGCGCCGGACGCGAACGAGTGATCCGACGTAGCTGAAACCGGGCCGGCTGTCCCCCGTGGATGGCCGGCCCGGTTCCGGTTCGGCGGCGGTTCAGAGCCAGCCGCGGCGTGCTGCCTGCACGCCCAGCTGGAAGCGGCTGCGGGCGCCGAGTGACTTTTGCAGGGCGGCGATCCTCCGGGTGACCGTACGCTCGCTGACTCCCAGCTCCCGGGCGATCGTCTCGTCGGTGAGGCCCGCGCCGAGCAGGGTGAGCAGGTGCCGGTTCGACTCGCTGGGGCCACCGTCGGGCGCGCCGTCGAGGGGTATGGCGGAGATGGGCGCGGCGAGTGCCCAGAACGATTCGAAGACGCCGATCACGGCGTCGAGGAAGCCGCCGCCGAGGATCACCAGCCCGTGCAGGCGCTCGGTGCCGGGCATGGGCGCGGTGAGGACCGCCCACCGGCTGTCGGCGATGGTGAGGTTGCAGGGGACGTTCGGGAAGACCCGGGCGGACTCCCCCGCCGAGATCGCTTGCTGGACGAGCGCCATCGCGGTGGGCTGCCGGAGGATGTGGGTGCTGTAGACGACGCGGTACGTGACGCCGCGGTGCATCGCCTCGGCGGACCCGGGTGCCTGCGCCAGCTGGGGTGCGTCGTTGCCGACGGGTCCGACGGACAGTGCCATGACCTGGGTACGGACCTCGCGGTGCAGTTTTGTCTGGGCCGCGATCGTGCTGTCGGTGGTGGTGAGCACCTCCAGGTAGTCGGGCAGGGGTGACTGTTCCGCCCATAGCCGCCCCAGCGCCTCGGAGCCCTGCCGGGCGGCCGCGGCGGCACGTAGGTGTTGTTCGGCGAGGACCTCGAGGGTGAGCCGGGGCGGCAGCGGGACCCACCTGTCCCCGTGGGGCTCCACGAGGCCGAGGCCGGCCAGCTCGCCGAGGGCGGAGTCGACGGCGGTCACGTCGATGCCGAGCCGTGCGGCAAGCTTCTCGCGGTGTGGAGGACCTCCCTGCACGAGGGCAAGGTAGGCGCGTTCGGTCAGGTCGGACATTCCGAGGTCGCGCAGTGCACCCACACGAGGTGTCTATCACGGTCGCTGCCTGCGCGGATGCCCCGCCGTTCCGGCTCGACCGGCCTCGGCCGCCGGTCAGGGCTGGAGGTCGACCACCCCCTGACCGGTGCGGATGTCGAGCGGCACGGAGACCTGGTCGTGGGCGATCAGCCAGGTCTCGTCGATCTTCTGGAAGCAGAAGGTGGCCCGGACCCACATGCCGTTGGTCGCGGTCCCGTCCTTCAGTGTGCCGGAGAGCCGGCCGAACGCGTGTCCGAATGCGACGTCGTCGCCGACGGTCAGGGTCAGGTCCCGGACCTCATAGGACACTCTGTCGAAGAACGCGAAGACGTTCGCCCAGTTCTTGAGTTTGGCGTCGATCCCGACGTGTTGCAGCGGCGGTTCGACGTCGAAGGACACCACGTCGCTCGTGTAGAGCCTTCGCAGGCCCTCGAGGTCCTTGTTCCGCAGTCCTTCGATGATCCCGTCGATCTGCTGGCGGATGCTGGTCTCGTCTGTGTCGTGTCGCCCCGGCATGTTCTCCTGCCTCTCCTTCGGATGGAACTCTCCGTGCCCGGCCGTGTTCAGCGGGCTCAGGCTGTCGCGGGACGGCCTGCCGGACTCCCCCGCCGTCGCCGAGGAAGACGACGTCCGGGGCGAGGATGTCGAGCAGGCCCCGCAGGTCGCCTGCACCCCTGGCGCCTGTCCAGCCAATCGCGCGCGTAGGCGGAGGGCTTCCCGTGCGGCCGACACGGGCCGCGCGGGGGATACCGAACCCGGCCGGTTGCCGATAGCGTCCACAGCTCGCACCGTCCGTTCATCCGGAGGGCTCCGTCATGAGGTTCGGACTTCCGTGGCTGCCCCGAACGGTGGCCACCGTGCTGCTTCTTCTCGGAGGGGTCGGCGTGCCCGCCGCGTCCGCCTCGGCGGCGCCGGCGGGTACGGACGTCACCGTCGACCTGGCCGGCGGGACGATTCCGCTGGGGGTCACGAAGAAGACGCTTCACCTGAAGATCAGCAACCAGGGCGACGCTACCCCGACCCGGGTCGTCGTCCGGGTCGACGCGTCGGAGCTGGATCCGTCGAGTTTCAAGGTCACGCTCTGGCCGACCGGCGGGCTGGCTGAGTGTGACGGCGACGTCTCCGGCTGGTACTGCGACCTGCTGCCGGATCAGCTTCCGGGGCCGGGCGAGACGGTGGAGCTTCCCGTCCTCGCCACCGTCCAGACCGGAGAGCCCTTCGCGGGCCGGATCAAGGTGACGGTCGAGGTCGAACCGGTCGACACGAATCCGGCCGACAACATCAAGTGGTTCCCGATCGAGGTGGTGGATCAACCCGAGGCCGACCTCTCGGTGGTCGCGCCGGACGTGACGCAGTCGGTGCGGGTCGCTGCCGACGGCGGCCTCACATCCACCGGGACGTTGAATCCGGGCGAGACGGGCGCGGTGCGCTACACGATCGCCAACCAGGGGCGGAAGCCGGTCGGTGGCGTCAAGGTCGAGCTGCGTCTGCCCACGGGCGTCACGTTCACCAGGCCGCCCGGTGAATGCGTCCTCGGTGACGCCGGGCGTGCGGCGGTCTGCACCTACGACCGGCTGGCCCTCGTTCCTGTCGACCAGGACACCGACCCGAACGACCAGCGCCACTCCGCCGTCGAGCTGTACCACCTGGTGACGGTGTCGGCCGCCACGAAGGCGCCGGTCACGTTGCGAAACGGGACTGTGCGGGTCGAGGGCCTGAGCGAGCCTCGGTCGGACCGTTCCGGTCCGGCGCAAAGCGACCTCCCCGCGAACGCCGTCCCCGTCCAGGCGGTCGACGTGGACGACAGCGACAACCAGGACGGGTTCGCGGTCGTGGTGGTCGCGAACAGCAGCGGTGGTGGTGGCGACCCCGGTGACGGTGGCGGCGGTGGTGGTGGCGGCCACCCCGGTGACGGTGGTGGCGCTGGTGGTGGCGGCAGCCTGCCGATCACCGGGTCCCGGGCCGGGCTGACCGCCGGGACCGGCGTCGCCCTGCTGGTGGGTGGCGGCGTGCTGCTGCTCCTGACCCGACGGCGCCGGGCCATCCGGTGACCATCGAGGGGTGATCGGTGTCGGCGGTGCGCAGCTGACGGAACTGGTGGCCACGGCAGGCGAGTTCAGCGGCGCAGGCTGATCTCGCGCTCCATGTGCGACAGCTTGTGCGGATTGCGTACGGCGTAGAGCCCGGTGACGAGCCCGTCGTCGATGCGTACCGCGAGCACGGTGTCGATCTCGTCGCCCTGCTTCATGATCAGCGCCGGGAAGCCGTTGACCTGTGCCGGCCGCAGCGACATCAGTTCGGCGATCCGGCCCAGCCCGGCGGCCAGCAGTCGGGCGACCTTGTCGGCGCCCACGACGGGCCGCGGGATCGCCTGCCTGACTCCCCCGCCGTCGCCCAGGAAGACCACGTCCGGGGCGAGGATGTCGAGCAGGCCCTGCAGGTCGCCCGTCTCGGTGGCCCGCTGGAACGCCGCGAGCGCGTCGCGGCTCTCGGCGGCGGACACGGCCCCGCGGGGCCGGCGCGCCGCGACGTGTCCCCGGGCCCGGTGAGCGATCTGTCGGACCGCGGCCGGGTTCTTGTCGACGGCTTCGGCGATCTCGTCGTAGTCGAGGTCGAACACCTCGCGCAGCACGAACACGGCCCGCTCGGTGGGTGTGAGCGTCTCCAGCACCAGCAGCATCGCCATGGAGACGCTGTCGGCCAGTTCGACGTCCTCGGCGACGTCCGGCGCGGTGAGCAGCGGCTCGGGCAGCCAGGGGCCGACGTAGGACTCCTTGCGGCGGCCGAGCGTGCGCAGCCGCGCGAGCGCCTGGCGGGTGGTGATCCGGACCAGGTACGCGCGGTGTTCCCGCACCGTGTCGAGGTCGACGTCCACCCAGCGCAGCCAGGTCTCCTGGAGGACGTCCTCGGCGTCGGCGGCCGAGCCGAGCATCTCGTAGGCGACGGTGAACAGCAGGTTGCGGTGGGTGAGGAACACCTCGGTGGCGGGATCCGGGCGGTCGTCGGGTGCGGTCTGCGCCGTGCCGGCCATGGGTGGCTCCTGTTCGGGTTCGACGGTGTCCCCCATCAGATGCCGGGCCGGGTCGTCATGTGACATCGGGACGGGTGTGCCGTGCGTCACGTGGCCGCCCTGTCACGGGGACGGGCCGTCCGGCATCTCGTGGTCGTCCGATGCGACACCACGAGGGAGGACGAGCCATGGATGCTCGATTCGACATGTTCGCCAACGAGATCGCCGTGAAGTTCGCCAAGCGGTTCGCCAACGCCGCTCTGGTGATCCACCAGTCGCCGCTGCCAAGCTCCACGCAGGAGCTGGTGTCGCTGCGCGCCAGCCAGATCAACGGCTGCGGGTGGTGCATCGACATGCACACCAAGGAGGCGGCGGCCGCCGGTGAGACGGCGGTGCGGCTCAACCTGGTGGCCGCGTGGCGGGAGTCGACCGTGTTCACGGAGGCGGAGCGGGCGGCGCTGGCGCTCGCCGAGGAGGGCACCCGGCTGGCCGACGCCCACCAGGGGGTGTCGGACGAGACGTGGGAGGCGGTGCGCAAGCACTACGACGACGACCAGATCGCCGCGCTGGTGGCGCTGGTGTCGCTGATCAACGCGGCCAACCGGATGGCGGTGATCGTGCACCAGCAGGGCGGTTCGTACGAGCCGGGCATGTTCGCCGCCGCGTTGGGCTGAGCGCCCGGCGGGTGGCGGGCCCGCCGGGGCTGCTCCCCCGGCGGGCCCCGGCATCGGGACGGGGTGGCTCGGTGTCCGTTCCGTCCCGATGCCGGTGCGGTCAGGCGCCGACGTAGGCCGCGAGGTGTTCTCCGGTGAGGGTGGAGCGGGCCGCGACGAGGTCGGCGGGGGTGCCCTCGAAGACGATCCGGCCGCCGTCGTGGCCGGCGCCGGGACCGAGGTCGATGATCCAGTCGGCGTGGGCCATGACGGCCTGGTGGTGCTCGATGACGATGACGGACTTGCCGGAGTCGACGAGCCGGTCGAGCAGGGCGAGCAGGTGTTCGACGTCGGCGAGGTGCAGGCCGGTGGTCGGCTCGTCGAGGACGTAGACGCCGCCGCTGTCGGCCATGCGGGTGGCCAGCTTGAGGCGTTGCCGTTCGCCGCCGGACAGGGTGGTGAGCGGCTGGCCGAGGGTGAGGTAGCCGAGGCCGACGTCGGTGAGCCGGCCGAGGATCTTGTGGGCGGCGGGGGTGCGGGCCTCGCCGGCGCCGAAGAACTCCTCGGCCTCGGTGACGGACATGGCGAGGACCTCGCTGATGTCGCGGCCGCCGAGGTGGTATTCCAGGACCGAGGCCTGGAATCGCTTGCCCTCGCACTCCTCGCAGGTGGTGGCGACGCCGGCCATCATGGCGAGGTCGGTGTAGATGACACCGGCGCCGTTGCAGGTGGGGCAGGCGCCTTCGGAGTTGGCGCTGAACAGGGCGGGTTTGACGCCGTTGGCCTTGGCGAAGGCCTTGCGGATCGGGTCGAGCAGGCCGGTGTAGGTGGCCGGGTTGCTGCGGCGTGAGCCGCGGATGCCGCTCTGGTCGACGGAGACGACGCCGTCGCGCCCGGACACGGAGCCGTGGATGAGGGAGCTCTTGCCGGAGCCGGCCACGCCGGTGACGACGACGAGCACGCCGAGTGGGATGTCGACGTCGACGTTCTGGAGGTTGTGGGTGTTGGCGCCGCGGACCTCGAGCGCCCCGGAGGGGGTGCGTACGGCGGGCTTGAGGTGGGCCCGGTCGTCGAGGTGCCGCCCGGTGAGGGTGCCGCTGGCCCGCAGTCCCGCCAGGGTGCCCTGGAAGACGACCTCGCCGCCGGCGGTGCCGGCGCCGGGGCCGAGGTCGACGACGTGGTCGGCGATGGCGATGGTCTCGGGTTTGTGCTCGACGACGAGGACGGTGTTGCCCTTGTTGCGCAGTTGCAGCAGCAGGTCGTTCATCCGCTGGATGTCGTGGGGGTGCAGCCCGATGGTGGGTTCGTCGAAGACGTAGGTCACGTCGGTGAGTGAGGAGCCGAGGTGGCGGATCATCTTGGTGCGCTGCGCCTCGCCGCCGGACAGTGTGCCGGACGGCCGGTTGAGCGACAGGTAGCCCAGCCCGATCCGCACGAACGAGTCGAGGGTGGCGCCCAGTGCGGTGAGCAGTGGCGCCACGGAGGGTTCGTCGAGGCTGCGCACCCACTCGGCCAGGTCGTTGATCTGCATGGCGCAGGCGTCGGCGATGCTGATGCCGGCGATCTTGGAGGAGCGGGCGGCCGCGCTGAGCCGGGTGCCGTCGCACTCGGGGCAGGTGGTGAAGGTGACCGCGCGTTCCACGAAGGCCCGGATGTGGGGCTGCATGGCGTCGACGTCCTTGGCCAGGAAGGACTTCTGGATCTTCGGGATGAGGCCCTCGTAGGTGAGGTTGATGCCCTCGACCTTGATCTTGGTGGGTTCCTTGTGGAGGAGGTCGTGCAGCTCCCGCTTGGTGAACTTGCGGATCGGCTTGTCGGGGTCGAAGAAGCCGCAGCCGCTGAAGATGCGCCCGTACCAGCCGTCGACGCTGTAGCCGGGGACGGTGATCGCGCCCTCGTTGAGCGACCTGCTGTCGTCGTAGAGCGCGGAGAGGTCGAAGTCGGTGACCGAGCCCATGCCCTCGCAGCGCGGGCACATGCCGCCGGTGATGCTGAAGCTGCGCCGCTCCTTGGTGGTCTGACCGCCGCGTTCGAGGGTGACCGCGCCCGCGCCGCTGATGGAGGCGACGTTGAAGGAGAACGCCTGCGGCCCGCCGATGTGCGGCTGGCCGAGCCGGCTGAACAGGATGCGCAGCATGGCGTTGGCGTCGGTGACGGTGCCGACGGTCGAGCGGGGGTTGCCGCCCATCCGCTCCTGGTCGACGATGATCGCGGTGGTCAGCCCCTCGAGGACGTCGACCTCGGGCCGGGCCAGCGTCGGCATGAAGCCCTGCAGGAAGGCGCTGTAGGTCTCGTTGATCAGCCGCTGTGACTCGGCGGCGATGGTGCCGAACACCAGCGAGCTCTTGCCGGAGCCGGAGACGCCGGTGAACACGGTCAGCCGGCGCTTCGGGATCTCGATGCTGACGTCCTTGAGGTTGTTCTCGCGCGCGCCCTGCACGCGGATCAGCTCATGGGTGTCGGCGACGTGCTGCGCGGGGGAAGGGCTGTCCGTCCTCGGGGCCGTGCTCATCGTGTCTCCATCTGTCCCGTGGGCCGCGGTCGCGGCCCCGTCCGGCGTCGGCTGGCTCGATCTGATCAGGTCCGTACGACAGATCAGCGCAGCTCCTTGATGCGGATGAGGTTGCCCGCGGGGTCGCGGAACGCGCAGTCGCGGACGCCGTAAGGCTGCTCGATCGGCTCCTGGACCACCTCGGCGTCGTCGGCCTGGAGTTTGTCGAAGGTGCCGTCGAGGTCGTGGGTGGCCAGCAGGATCCACCCGTAGGTGCCCTTGGCCATCATCTCGACGATGGTACGGCGTTCCTCGTCGGTGACCCCGGGGTCGACGGCCGGTGGCGCCAGCAGGATGGAGGTGTCGGGCTGCCCGGGTGGGCCGACCGTGATCCAGCGCATCCGGCCCTGCCCCACGTCGCCGCGCACCTCGAAACCGAGGACGTCGCGGTAGAAGGCCAGGGAGGCGTCCGGGTCGTCGTGCGGGAGGACGGTGGTGTTGATGGTGATGTCCATGGCAGTCAGGCTAGGTGCGGCGTGACGGCCGGCGCTTCTCGATTCCTGATCGGTCTGGTCACCTGTTTGGCCACGCACGGCGGCAGTTCGCCTGCGCCGCCGGCCGCCGCCCGGGCCCGGTAGGTGCTCGGCGGGATGCCGACCAGTTCGGTGAAGCGGGTGCTGAAGGTGCCCAGCGAGGAGCAGCCGACCGCGAAACAGACGTCGGTGACGGTGAGGTCGCCGCGGCGCAGCAGCGCCATGGCCCGCTCGATGCGCCGGGTCATGAGATAGGCGTACGGGGACTCGCCGTAGGCGTGCCGGAACTGGCGGCTGAGGTGGCCGGCCGACATGTGCGCGCCACGGGCGAGCGCCTCGACGTCCAGCGGCTGGGCGTACTCGCGGTCGATGCGGTCGCGGACGCGGCGCAGCCGGGCGAGGTCGCGCAGGTGCTGCGCCGGGTCGGAACTGCTGGTCACGTGCCAGATGGTGCCACGCGGCGCTGGGGGTTGCCCACCGCGTTCCCGGTCGTGTCGACGCGTGCCGCGGCCGGTCAGCGGGCCCGGGCGTCCCGGCGGGCGGCCACCACGCTCCAGCCGATGGCGGTGGCGAGCGTCAGCACCACCACGGCGAGGGTGAGCCAGACCGGCAGCTTGCCCACCGGGGTCTCGGCGAGGATCAACTTCACTCCGGCGAACGCGAGCAGCACCGCGAGCCCGTAGCGCAGGTAGCCGAAGTGCCGCAGCAGGCCGGCCAGGCAGAAGTACAGGCTGCGCAGCCCGAGCACGGCGAAGGCGTTCGCCGTCCAGACCAGGAAGGTGTTGGTGGTGATGGCCAGGATCGCCGCGACCGAGTCGATCGCGAACACGACGTCGGTGGCCTCGATCGCCACCAGCGCGACCAGCAGCACGGTGCCCTTGCGGCGGCCGTCGACGCGGGCGGTGAAGCGGCCGTCGTGGTAGCGGGACTCGGTGGGCACCAGCCGGCGGAAGAGCCGGACGGCGACGTTGCGGTCGGGGTCGACGTCCGGCTCGCCGCGGACGGCCAGGCGCCAGCCGGTCCAGATCAGGAAGGCGCCGAGCACGAGACCGGCCCAGGTCAGCCGGTCCAGCAGTTCGGCGCCGGCGAAGATGAACACCAGCCGGAAGCCGAGCGCCCCGAGCACCCCCCAGAAGAGCACCTTGTGCTGGTACGCGGGGGGCACCCGGAAGTATCCGAACAGCAGTGCGAAGACGAAGACGTTGTCGACCGACAGCGCCTTCTCCAGCAGGTACCCGGAGTAGTACGCGACCGCCGGCCCGCTGCCGCGCCAGAGCCAGATCACCAGGCCGAAGCTGATCCCGGCGGTGATCCAGACCGCGCTCCAGAGCAGCGCCTCGCGCAGTTCGACGACGTGGTGGTCGCGGTGGGAGAACACGTCGACGGCGAGCATGACGGCGATGACCGCGCCCACGGCCAGCCAGGCCCAGGCCGGCGCCGCGAAGGTGGTTCCCTCCATCCGGCGTCCTCCGCGTCGGGCCCGCAGGCGCGGCGGCGGACTGCGTCGCCTCCGAGCCTAGGCCAGCCGCCGGTCGGGCGACGGTTGCTCCGCTGAAGTCCCCCGACCGGCGCGGCGGGGGCGGCTCAGCGCAGCCGGCGGGCGCCGAACCGGGTGGGCGGGTCGGCGATGGCGTCCTGGGCGGCGACGAGCTGCAGCTCCCGGGTGCCGGCGGCGAGGGTGGCCTCGAGGACCGCGTAGATGGAGTTGGTGGTGCGCTCCAGCGCCGTCTCCGGTGACCCGGTGCTCGCCAGGTGCGCGAGGTAGAGGGCGGCGGTGACGTCGCCGCCGCCGTTGGGGGTGATCGGCAGCAGCGGGGTGGTGACCGCCCACGCGCCGTCGTCGGAGACGGCCACGACCTCCAGCGAGCCGGTGGGGAGGTCGCCGTGCAGCACGCTGGTGACCAGCACGTGCCGGGGTCCGGTGGCGCGGACGACGTCGACGGCGGCGAGCAGGTCGTCGAGGGTGTCGGTGCTGCGGCCGGCGAGGAACTCCAGCTCGAACTGGTTCGGGGTGACGATGTCCGCGCGGGGCACGACGGTGTCCCGCAGGTACTCGGGGATGCCCGGCCGGACGAACATGCCGCGGCCGACGTCGCCCATCACCGGGTCGCAGCAGTACAGGGCGTCCGGGTTGGCGGCCTTCACCCGCGCGACCGCGTCGAGGATCACCGCGCCCATCGCCGGGTCGCCCTGGTAGCCGGAGAGCACCGCGTCGGCCGTGCCGAGCACGCCGCGGTCCTCGATGCCGGCGATCACCTCGGCGACGTCGGCCGGGGGCAGCAGCGGGCCGCGCCAGGCCCCGTAGCCGGTGTGGTTGGAGAAGTGCACGGTCAGCACCGGCCAGACCTCGTGGCCGAGCCGTTGCAGCGGGAACACGGCCGCGGAGTTGCCGACGTGCCCGTAGGCGACCGACGACTGGATGGACAGGATCTTCACCGGCTCATCGTCGCATCCGTGGCGTAGGCGCCGGTCAGGTGTCGGTACGCAGGCGGGCGTGCACGTGCATGTCGTGCCAGCCGTCGGTGTGCCGGGCGGCGCCGCGGTGGGTGCCCTCGGCGGGAAGACCGGCGCGTGCGGCCACCCGGCACGAGGCCGGGTTGGCGGTGGAGTGCCGCAGCCAGACGCGGTGCAGGCCGAGCCGGTCGAAGCCGAAGGCGGTGAGCGCGGTCAGGGCGCGGGCGGCGACGCGCCGGCCCCGGGCGGCGGGCAGCACCCAGTACGACACCTCGGCCTGGGCCTCGGGCAGGTCGATGGCGCGGAGGCTGATCTGGCCGAGCACGCCGGTGTGGTCGGTGACCGCCCAGCCGGCGCCGGTCTCCTGCCGCCAGCGGTGCGGCCAGGAGTCGATCCAGTCGCGGGCCTCGTCGTCGGTCGAGGTGCGGCAGTGCCAGCGGCGGACGGCGGGATCGGCGTACGCGGCGAGGACGGCGGGCCGGTCGTCGGGGCGCCACGGGCGCAGGAGCAGGTCGCCGGCGTCCAGGTCGGGTTGGGGCTGGCCGGCGAGGGCGCCGGGGCGCAGGGCGGGGGTGGTGAGCAGCGGCATGCGTCCATGATCGGCCACGACGGGCGGTGACGGCGGGGCGACGGCCGGTGCGGGGTCCCCGGGCCGGGGTGACCGTTCGGCTCAGGGTTTCGACCGTCCGGCGCGTGGCGGGTTTCGCCGCGGCATCCGCCGGGGGCATGAACGGGTGGGATTCTCGCCATTCTCCGGAGAGGAAGCAGGCATGCTTTCCGCACTCGATCGTCGGCACACCGTCGCGCCGCCGGGCTACAGCCGGTGGCTGATACCGCCCGCGGCGCTGGCCATCCATCTCTGCATCGGGCAGGTCTACGCGACCAGCGTGTACAAGAACTCCCTGATCGCGCACTTCGACACGGGCCAGACGGCGATCGGGGTGATCTTCAGCATCGCGATCGTGATGCTGGGGTTGTCCGCCGCGGTGGCGGGCACGTGGGTGGAGGCGAACGGGCCGCGCAAGGCGATGTTCGTCTCGGCCTGCTTCTGGGCGGCCGGCTTCCTGGTCGGCGCGCTGGGCATCGCCACCAAGCAGCTGTGGCTGCTGTACCTGGGCTACGGCGTGCTGGGCGGGATCGGGCTGGGAATCGGGTACATCTCCCCCGTCTCCACGTTGATCAAGTGGTTCCCGGACCGGCCGGGCCTGGCGACCGGGCTGGCGATCATGGGCTTCGGTGGTGGGGCCATGGTGGCCTCTCCCCTGTCCCGGCAGCTGCTGTCGTTCTACGACCCGGGGTACGACCCGGCGAATGCGGGCTCGACGGCGTCGGGCAGCGCCCTGGTGTGGCTGTTCCTGACCCTCGGCGTCGGCTACTTCGTGATCATGATGTTCGGGGTGTTCAACGTGCGGGTGCCCGCGCCCGACTGGCGGCCGGCCGGGTTCGACCCGGATCAGGTGGCGGCGAAGCCGCTGGTGACCACGGCGAACGTGTCCGCGGCGAACGCCGTGAAGACCCGGTCGTTCTGGCTGCTGTGGGTGGTGCTGTTCTGCAACGTGACGGCGGGGATCGGGATCCTGGAGCAGGCCAGCCCGATGATCCAGGACTTCTTCCGGGACAACGGGACCTCGGCGGTGTCGGTGGCGGCGGCCGGCGGGTTCGTGGGCCTGCTGTCGCTGTTCAACATGGCCGGCCGGTTCGTGTGGTCGTCCACGTCCGACCTGATCGGCCGCAAGCCGATCTACCTGCTGTACCTCGGGGTCGGGATGGTGCTGTACGTGCTGCTGGCCCTGTTCGGGCAGTCGGCCACGGCGCTGTTCGTGCTGTTCGCGTGCGTGATCCTGTCGTTCTACGGCGGCGGGTTCGCCACGGTGCCGGCGTACCTGCGGGATCTGTTCGGCACGTTCGAGGTGGGCGCGATCCACGGCCGGCTGCTGACCGCGTGGTCGGCGGCCGGGGTGGCCGGCCCGCTGATCGTGAACGCGTTCCTCGACGCGCAGGGCAAGCCGGGCACGTTGACGGCGGCGGCGTACCGGCCGGCGCTGTTCACGATGGTCGGGGTGCTGGCGGTCGGGTTCGTGGCGAACCTGCTGATCCGGCCGGTGCCGGAGCGGTTCCACGAGCCGGCGCCGGGTCCGGACGGTGTCGAGGGTGCGCAGCCGGTGACGGCGGAGAGGAGCGGGTCGTGAACGAGCAGGCCGGTGGCGGGCAGCGGGTCCGCCTGGTGGTGTCGTGGGTGGTGGTGTCGGCGCTGCTGGGGTACGGGGTGGTGCAGACGGTGATCACGGCGGCGAAGCTGTTCACCCACTAGCGCAGGCGGCGGCGGCCCGGTGGGACTCACCCACCGGGCCGCCGCCGTGTCAGAGGCCGCCGGCGACGCGCAGGACGGCGCCGGTGGTGTAGGAGGTGTCCGGGCCGAGGAGGAACGCGACGGCGCCGGCGACCTCGTCGGGTTCCCCGGCGCGGCCCAGCGGGACGCGGCCGGCCGCGGTGTCGGGGCGGTCGGGCACGCCGGACAGGGCGTGGATGTCGGTGCGGATGATGCCGGGGGCGACGGCGTTGACCCGGATGCCGCGCGGGGCGAGTTCCTTGGCGAGGCCGACGGTGAGCGTGTCGGTGGCGGCCTTGACGGCGGCGTAGTGGATGTACTCGCCGGGGCTGCCCAGGGTGGCCGCGGCGGACGAGACGTTCACGATGGCGCCGCCGCGGGTCATCGTGCGGGCGGCCCGCTGGGCGCAGAGGACGTACCCGACGAGGTTGACGTCGACGACCTGGCGCAGGTCGTCGACGCGCAGGTCGGTGAAGGGCCCGATCGGGCTGGTGATGCCGGCGTTGTTGACCAGGCCGGTGAGCGGGCCCAGCGTCGCGGCGGCGGCGAAGAGGCGGTCGACCTGGTCGGGGTCGGCGGTGTCGGCCGGGACGGCCACGCCGCGGCGGCCGGCGGCGCGCACGTCGGCGAGGACGCCCTCGGCGGCGGCGTGGTCGCTGCGGTAGCCGATGACGACGTCGTGGCCGGCGGCGGCGAGACGGCGGGCGGTGGCCGCGCCGATGCCGCGCCCCCCACCGGTGACGATGGTGACGGAGGTCAATGTGTTCTCCCCTGCCCTTGCGGTGCGGGTGACGTTACCGTGAGCGGCGCGGGACCCGGGTGGAGAGGACGGTCACACATGACGCGGGCGTTGGTGCTGGGTGGC
Source organism: Micromonospora halotolerans (assembly GCF_032108445.1). Taxonomy (NCBI): domain Bacteria; kingdom Bacillati; phylum Actinomycetota; class Actinomycetes; order Micromonosporales; family Micromonosporaceae; genus Micromonospora; species Micromonospora halotolerans. The sequence goes on from NZ_CP134876.1 coordinate 5,702,070, forward strand.
GGTGGGGTGACCGGGGTGGCCTGGGAGTTGGGGCTGCTGGCCGGGCTGGCCGCGCGGGGGCTGGACCTGACCGGCGCGGAGCTGGTCGTGGGCACCTCGGCCGGTTCGGTGGTGGGCGCGCAGGTGTGCTCCGGCACGCCGGTCGAGGACCTGTACGCGGCGCAGTTGCGCCCGGCCCGGGGTGAGCTGCCGGCCCGGCTGGGGGTCGCGGTGCTGGCCCGCTGGGCGTGGGCGGGTGCGCGGGGTCGCGACGAGGTGCGGGCGCGGGCCCGGGTCGGTGCGATGGCCCTGGCGGCGCGTACCCCGTCGGAGGAGTCGCGGCGTGCGGTCATCGCGGCGCGGTTGCCGGTGCGGGACTGGCCGGCGCGGCGGCTGCTGGTGACGGCCGTGGACGCGGCCTCCGGCGAGTTCGTGGTCTTCGACGCCGGCGCGCGGGTGCCGCTGGCGGACGCCGTGGGGGCCAGTTGCGCGGTGCCGGGGGTGTGGCCGCCGGTGACCATCGGCGGCCGGCGGTACGTCGACGGTGGGGTGCGCTCGCCGGTGAACGCGGACCTGGCGGCCGGCGCGCGGGCGGTGGTGGTGCTGGCGCCGACGCGGGCCGGCTTCGGGCCGATGCCGCGGCTGTCGGCGCAGGTGGCGCAGTTGCGGTCGGCGGGCGCCGAGGTGGCGGTGGTGTCGCCGGACCGGGCGGCGCGGGCCGCGATCGGGCGCAACGTGCTGGACCCGGCGCGGCGGCCGGCGTCGGCGCGGGCCGGGTTCGCGCAGGCCGCCGCGGTGGCCGAGGAGGTGGCCGCCGTCTGGACGGCCGGGGGTTGATCTTCCGGGTGTCGGTGCCGGCTGGTATCAAGGCAGGCATCAGACACGGGTACGGGAGAGGGCTGTGATGGCGGGCCAGGGTTTGTCCACTGACGAGGTACAGGGCATCCGGGAGGCACTGGCGGCCGGCCGCAGGCCCAGGGTGGTGTTCACGGCGGCGGCCGGGCAGGTGGCGGGCCAGCTCGGGCAGGTGGTGGAGCTGACCGACCCGGAGGTGTCCGAGGAGTTCGTGGTGGTGCGGTTCGGCCGCGACGAGCTGCCCTTCTCCCCCGCCGACGTGGCGATCGCGCCGAAGGGGGCCGGGCGGCGGCCGGCGGAGCCGAAGCCGGAGCCCCCGGCCGAGGCCGCGCCGGCGGAGCCGGAGTTCGTGTTGGACGCGCCGCCGGTGCCGGCGCCGCGGCGGGAGGAGCCGAGGGTGGAGCAGCAGGCGGAGCCGAAGCCGGCGCGGCGGGCCGTGAAGGCGGTCAAGCCGAAGGGCCCGGCCGGGTTGACGGTGACGCTGGCCTACGCCGAGGGCGAGTGGACGGTCGCGGCGCAGCAGGGCGCGAAGGCCCTCGCCCGGCCGTACGTGGTGAAGCCGGCGGAGGCGCTGCGGATGGTGGCGCTGGTCGACGTGCCCGGCGTGCAGGAGGCGGTGGAGCAGATCCTGGCCGCCGAGCGGGCCGAGGCGGAGCAGCAGGCGGAGAAGCTGCGCGCCGAGCTGGCCGAGATCGAGGCCCGACTGGCGGAGCTGCGCGAAGCCCGGTGAGCCGCACGCCGCGCCCCGGCCGGGTAGACGCCTCGGCCGGGGCGCGGGGGTCTGGTACGGTTCCGCCGCGTCCTCGACGGGACCGGAAGGAGGTGAGTGCCATGGCACGTACGACTGTCATGCGCTCCCACCCGGTCGCGAGGACGCCGGGTTCCTGATCCCGGGGAGCGCACCGCTTCCTGGAAGGACCTTCATGACCGATCTGGTCATCCGCCCGCTCGTCGCGGGCGAGGAACATCTCTTCGACTCCCTGCCCGACCCGGGGCTGGTCGGGCGCGCCGTGCTCGGCGAGACGTACGCCGGCCGCGGCTTCCGCCCGGAGTGGACCTGGGTGGCCCTGCGCGACGGGATGGTGGTCGCCCGGGCCGCCTGGTGGGCCGGGCCGGACGACCGGGCGCCGCTGGTGTTGGACTGGTTCGACTTCACCGACGCGCAGGCGGCCGTGGAGTTGCTGCGCGCGGCGCCGCTGCGCACCGAGTACTCGATCCTGCTCCCGTGCGGCTGGCGCCGGGATCCCGCGGTGCGCGCCCAGGCGCAGGCCCGCATCGACGCCGCGACGGCGGCCGGCATGCGGGTGCTGGTCGAGCGGTACCGCTACCACTGGACGCCCGGGTGCGGCCTGCCGGCCCGGCCGGGCCGGCTGGAGTTCCGGCCCGAGCCGGACGACGCGGTGATCCTGGACGTGCTGTGCCGCATCGGCGAGGGCAGCCTGGACGCCCACTTCCGGGCCGCGGCCGCCGCGCACGGCCCGCTGGCGGCGGCGCGGGAGGGCCTGGACCTGCTGCGGTGGATGCCCAGCCCCCGCGACTGGTGGCGGATGGCGTTCACGCCGGGTGGGGAGCCGGTCGGGCTGGTCGTGCCGGCCCGCAACCAGACCCACCACGTCGTGGGGTTCGTCGGCGTGCTGCCCGCCCAGCGCGGCCGCGGCTACGCCTACGACCTGCTGGTCGAGGGCACCCACCTGCTGGTCGAGGCGGGCGCCGACGCGATCGTGGCCGCCACCGACCAGGGCAACGCGCCGATGGCGGCCACGTTCGCCCGCGCCGGCTACCCGGTCGAGTGGGAGCGGATCGACCTGGTGTGAGACGCCCGCGGGGCCGGTGCGACCCCCTCGCACCGGCCCCGCGTCACCCGCGCCCACAGGTCGCTCAGTGTTGCGGGATGTTCTGTACCCCGATCCGCTTGCGGAACACCCAGTAGGTCCAGCCCTGGTAGGCCAGCACGATCGGGGTGAACACCACGGCCACCCAGGTCATGATCTTCAGGGTGTAGGGGGTGGAGGCCGCGTTGGTGGCCGTCAGCGTGCCCGCGGCGTCGAGGGTGGACGGCAGCACGTTCGGGAACAGCGCGGCGAACAGGGTCGCCACGGCCAGGGCGATGGCCACGGCCGTGCCGGTGAACGCCCAGCCCTCCCGGCGTACCCGGGCGGCGGCGACACCGGCGAGCAGGGCGAGGGCGGCGCCGACGGCGAGCACGACGGCGGCCGCGCTGGAGCGGATGCTCAGCGTCCAGGCCAGGAAGACCACCGCCACCACGGCGGTGCCGACACCGAGCTTGACGGCCAGCGCGCCGGCCCGCTCCCGGATGTCGCCGGCGGTCTTCAGGGCGAGGAACACCGCGCCGTGGGTGAGGAACAGGCCCAGGGTGGTCACCCCGCCGAGCAGGGCGTACGGGTGGAGCAGGTCGAGCAGGCCGCCGGCGTACTCGTGGTCGGCGCTCAGCGGCACGCCGCGCAGGATGTTGGCGAAGGCGACGCCCCACAGCACCGCGGGCACGGCCGAACCCCAGAAGATGGCCCGGTCCCAGCGGCGTTTCCAGGCCGCCTCGGGGCGCTTGTGCCGGTACTCGAAGGCCACCCCGCGGGCGATGAGGGCGAGCAGGATCAGCAGCAGCGGCAGGTAGAAGCCGGAGAAGAGGGTGGCGTACCACTCGGGGAAGGCGGCGAACATGGCGCCGCCGGCGGTGATCAGCCAGACCTCGTTGCCGTCCCAGACCGGGCCGATGGTGTTGATCAGGACACGGCGTTCCCGGTCGTCGCGGCCGAGCACGGGCAGCAGCATGCCGACGCCGAAGTCGAAGCCTTCGAGGACGAAGTAGCCGGTGAAGAGCACGGCGACGAGGAGAAACCAGATGGTGGTGAGTTCCACGGTGGGCTCCGGGGTCAGTAGGCGAACGCCAGCGGGCGCTCGGCGTCGTCGGTGTCGTCCTCGGCGGGCTGCGGGGTGACGTCGGGCACCCCGGCCTTCGCGTAGCGGAGCAGCAGCTTGAACTCGATCACCGCGAGGGTGGCGTAGATCAGGGTGAAGGCGGTGAACGAGGTGAGCACCTCGGTCAGCGAGACGCTGCGGGACACGCCGTTGCGGGTGAGCATCTCGCCGAAGACGATCCACGGCTGGCGGCCCATCTCGGTGAAGATCCAGCCGAAGGAGTTGGCCAGCAGCGGCAGGGCCGGCATGACCAGGCCGGCGCGCAGCAGCCACCGGCTGGTCGGGGTGCGGCCCTTGCGGTGGGTCCAGAGCACGAGCAGGGCGATCGCGGCGGCCGCCATCCCGAAGGCGATCATGAAGCGGAAGCTCCAGTAGGTGACCGGGATGATCGGGGTGTAGCTGCCGGCGCCGTACTGGCTGGCGTACTGGGCCTGCAGGTCGTTGATGCCGTGCACGGTGCCGTTCGGGTCGCCGGTGCCCAGGTACGACAGCAGGTGCGGGATCTTGATGGCGAAGATCTCCCGGCTGCCGTCGAGGCTGCCGACGGTGAGCACGGAGAACGAGGCGGGGCTCTCGGTGGTGTAGAGGCCCTCGGCGGCGGCCATCTTCATCGGCTGCACCTGGGTCATGATCTTGCCCTGGATGTCGCCGGTGAACAGCACCAGCGCCGCGGCCACCAGCACCACCCAGGAGCCGAACTTCGTGGCGAAACGGTAGGCGTCGGTGTCGGCGCCGGAGCCGCGGATGACGTGCCACAGCCCGACGGCCACGATCAGGGACCCGGCGACGAGGAACGCGCCGGCCAGGGTGTGCGGGAACGTGATCAGGGCGACCTTGTTGGTGAGCACCGCCACGAAGTCGGTCAGCTCGGCGCGGCCGGTGTCCGGGTTGATCCGGTAGCCGACCGGGTTCTGCATGAACGAGTTCGCGGCGAGGATGAAGTAGGCGGACAGGTTGGTGCCGATGGCCGCGGCCCAGATGGCGGCCAGGTGCAGCCGCTGGGGCAGCCGGTCCCAGCCGAAGATCCACAGGCCGATGAAGGTGGACTCCAGGAAGAACGCGACCAGGGCCTCGATCGCCAGGGGCGCACCGAAGATGTCGCCGACGAAGCGCGAGTAGTCCGACCAGTTCATGCCGAACTGGAACTCCTGGACGATGCCGGTGACCACGCCCATCGCGAAGTTGATCAGGAAGAGCTTGCCGTAGAACTTGGTGAGCTTGAGGTACCGCTCGCTGCCGGTGCGGTGCCACAGGGTCTGCAGGATGGCCACCAGCACGGACAGGCCGATGGTCAAGGGCACGAAGAGAAAGTGGTAGACGGTGGTGACACCGAACTGCCAGCGGGCGACGTCCAACGCGTCCACCTGAAACCCCCAGCTGTGCATACTACGAGACGTAGTAAATACTACTCGGCGTCGTAGCAGGACGTGCAGGGCCACAGGGCCCGATCCGGTCCGGGACCAATGACCCTGATCACCCTCCGGAAACCGGTCAGGATTCAAGAAGCGCCCGCCCGCGGCCGCTCCGTAGCGTGACCGGCGTGCACCTGATCAGCAGGTACGGAGAAGGAGACAACGCATGAAAGCCCACGTCAGCTCGATCCTCCTCGGCGTCAAGGACATGGAGCGGTCCAAGCGGTTCTACACCGAGGGTCTCGGCTGGAAGATCGCGCAGGACTACGGCGTCTCGGTGTTCTTCGCACCGGACGGCGGCTCGCCCGTCGGCTTCTACGGCCGCGACGGCCTGGCCGAGCAGGTGGGCGCCAGCCCGGAGGGCAGCGGCTTCAGCGGCCTGGTCCTCACCTACGTGGTCCGCAGCGAGGGGCGGATCGACGAGGTCATGGCGGAGGCCGAGAAGGCCGGCGCCACGATCCTCAAGCCCGCCGGTCCCCTGCCCTGGGGCGGGTACGGCGGCTCCTTCGCCGACCCGGACGGCTACATCTGGAGCCTCGGCTACAGCGCCCAGGGTGAGAACCAGCCCTACGCCGAATAGTGCGGTCCGCCGGTGTCCTCCGCCGCCGTGGAGGACACCGGCCGCCGGCGGCGTACCCGGGATCGGTCGCCTCGCTCACCCTGGCGCGTGCGACCATCCAGCACTGATGGACACCCCGACCACCCACTGGCGGGCGCCCCGGCTGTGGCGCGCCGCGCAACTGGCCGCCCGCGGCCTCGTCGGCCTGCTCGGCCGCCTCGAGGTCAGCGGCGACGTGCCGGAGGACCTGCGGCACGGGCCACTGATCCTGGCCGCCAACCACATCAGCCCCTTCGACCCCGTGGTGCTCGCCGCGGCCTGCCAGGCCCGCGGCATCCACCCGCGCATCATGGCCACCGGTGGGCTGTTCCGTGCCCCGGTGATCGGGTCGCTGATGCGCCGCGCCGGGCACATCCGCGTCGACCGCGGCACCCGCTCCGTGCACCACTCGCTGGAGATGGCCGCCGGCGCGGTGGCCGGCGGCTCGGTGGTGCTGGTCTACCCGGAGGGACGCATCGGCCTGGACCCCGGCATGTGGCCCGAACGGGGCAAGACCGGCGCCGCCCGGCTCGCCTTCGCCAGCGGCGCTCCCGTCGTCCCGGTCGCCCAGTGGGGCTCCCACGAGGTGCTGCCCTACCGGGCGCCGAAGGGCATGCTGCGCGGCCTCGCCCGCGCGGTGCTGCGGCGGCCGGTCATCCGGGTGCACTTCAGCGCCCCGGTGCTGCTGCGCGACCTGCACCCCGGCACCCCGGGCGCGGCGCGGCGGGCCACCGACCGGATCATCGACGCGATCACCGACGACCTCGCGCCGCTGCGCCCCGACGAGCCGGTCCGCCCCCGCCACGTCGACCCGGGCCGGCCGCTGGACACCAGCCGGTCGCACCGCCGCCGGCTGGCAGGATGATCACATGCCTCGCCGCCTCGCCCTGATCGCCCTGGTGCTGCTCGTCGCCGGCGCCCTCGGATACGCCGGGCTGCGGATCGCGTACCACCGGGCCAAGGACCAGCGGGACGTCGTCAGCCTGACCGGGCTGTCGCCGTGGCCACGGGAGCAGCTGCTGATCCCCGACGGGTCGGCCCGCCCCGGCAACGTCGCCTGGGTGGACCGGGGCGGCGTGGAGGTGGCCTACCAGCTGGACACCGGCGACGGCCGGACTGTGCCGGTGGTCTGGGGGCTGCGCGTCCCGCAACCCGACACGGGGTTGCCCGAGGGGGTCGACTGCGGCTCGCCCCGGCTGCGGACCTGCACCGACCTGGGTGGCGGCGAGACGCTGATCGTGTCCCACGAGACCGACAACAGCGACCCCGCCACCGCCCTCTACCGGGCCGACGGCGGCCGGGTGCGGGCCGTCGAGGTGCAGGGACCCGACCCCGTCGAGGTCGCCGCGCTGCGCGCCGCCCTGGACCGGGTGCACCGGCCCACCGACGCCGAACTGCTGGAGCTGCTGCGCCACGAGGGCTACCGGACCGACTGGAGCTGATGCGCCGAATCGCCGCCCCACCCGCCCGGACGGTGAGACCGTGGCGGCAGGAGGTACCCGTGAGCGCACCCACCGTGCTGATCACCGGCACGTCCACCGGCATCGGCCTGGAGACCGCCGTGGGCGCGGCCCGCGCCGGCTGGCGCACCGTCGCCACCCTGCGCGATCCCGCCCGCGCCGACCGGCTGCGCGCCGCCGCCGACGCCGCCGGGGTCGGCGACCTGCTGGAGGTACGCCGGCTCGACGTGGTCGACCAGGCCGAGGCCGCCGCCTGCGTGGCCGAGGTGGTCGCCCGCCACGGCCGCCTCGACGCGGTGATCAACAACGCCGGCGCCGGGCACGTCGGCACCCTCGAACGGGAGACCGTCGACGTCGTCCGGGCCGTCATGGAGGTCAACTTCTTCGGTGTCCTGCACGTCACCCGGGCCGCGCTGCCGCACCTGCGCGCCACCCGGGGACGGCTGATCACCGTGACCAGCGTCGGCGGGGTCGTCGGGCAGCCGTTCAACGAGGCGTACTGCGCGGCGAAGTTCGCCGTCGAGGGCTTCATGGAGAGCCTCGCCCCGGTCGCCGCCACCCTCGGGGTCAGCGTCACCGTGATCGAGCCGGGCGCCGTGGCCAGCGAGTTCGTCGCCAACGTCGGCCTCGACGCCGAGGCCGCGGTCGCCGCCGCCGGCGTGTACGGGCCGGCGCTGCGCGCGTACCTGGATCGCACCGCCGCCGCGTTCGCCGGCGCCCAGTCGCCGGCGGACGCCGCCGCCGCGGTGGTGGCGACGCTCGTCGACCCGGAGCCCGCGCCCCGGGTGCAGACCTCTCCCGCCGCCCGGCAGTTCGTCGGTGTCAAGCTGGCCGACCCGGACGGGCTCGGGGTGACCGCGCTGACCGCCGGGTGGGTGCGCTGAGCTCAGCCGGCGGCGCCCAGCCGGGCGTCCAGCGCGGCCAGGTCGGGCACGAACCAGATGTGGTCGTGGCGGTTCGATTCGGCCACCAGGGCCCGCAGCGCGCCGCTGGCCGCCAGGTGCGCGGAGATGTCGCCGACGACGACCAGCCGCATCCGGTAGTTGACGAACTTCTGCATGACGTCCCCGGCGAGGCGGGTGCCCAGGGAGAAGAAGCTCGGGTCGAGCCGGCCGGCGGGCACGGCGACCACCTCGGCGCCGCCGAAGGCCGCGCCGATCAGGTCCAGGGCCGCCTCGGTGGTGGCCACCGGCGGGCCGGCCGGGTCGCAGACCAGCACCGGCACCCCGGCCCGCTCCTCCAGCACGTCAGGCATCGCCGGTCTCCTTCCCGATGAGCAGGTCGTTGCCGCCGGCCAGCACGGCGTCGACCAGGCGCAGCAGGTCGGCGGTGGCGGCGGCGTCGCCCAGGATCACGATCTTCATACGGTGGCGTTCCTCGTCGTGGACGGTCTGCACGCGCAGCGGGCGGGCGGGGTCGTGCTGGGTGTTGACGCCGGCCAGCACCAGCGTGGCCAGGCGGTCGGCCGCGGCCCGGTCGACCCCGTCGACCTGCACGATGCTCGACACCTCCACCGCGGGCGGGCCGGCCGCCGGGGCCGGTCGGCCGGTCAGCGCGTCCAGGTCGGCGCGGGCGATCCGGTACTGCTTGCCGATCCGCACGGCGCGCAGCCGGCCGTCGCGGATGTAGCCGCGCACGGTGCGCACGTGCAGCCCGAGCAGCTCCGCCACCTGCTCCACCGAGTACATGTCATTCCCCATCGCTCCCCATGCTAGCGCCAATGCGGAACGATAGGGAACTTCGTTACCGCGACGCCGGCCGGTCACCCGGACGCCACCCCCGCCCGGCATACTTCCGGCGTGCAGCCCCGTCACGGCTACCTCGACGCCCCCGCGCCACTGGCCTTCGCCCACCGCGGCGGCGCGGCCGAGGGCGACGAGAACACCGCCGCCGCGTTCGCCCGCGCCATCGCCCTGGGCTACCGCTACGTGGAGACCGACGTGCACGCCACCGCCGACGGCGTACCGGTGATCTTCCACGACGCCACCCTGCGCCGGCTCACCGGCGAACCCGGCCGCATCGGCGACCTGCGCTGGGCCGACCTGGCCTCGGTACGCGTCGGCGGCGCCGCTGTGGTGCCCCGCCTCGACGAGGTCCTCGGCGCCTGGCCCGAGGTCCGCTTCAACGTCGACGTCAAGTCCGACGGCGGTGTCGTCCCGACCGTCGACACGGTGGCCCGCACCGGGGCCGGCGACCGGGTGCTGCTCGCCTCGTTCAGCGACGCCCGGCTGGCCCGGTTGCGGGCGCTGGCCGGGTCGAAGGTCGCCACCAGCCTCGGCATGCGCGGCGTGGCCCGGCTGCGGATGGCCTCCCTGCACGGGCGGCCCATGCGGCTGCCCCCGTCGGTGGTCGCCGCCCAGGTCCCCGTCCGGTACGGGCGCCTGCCCGTGGTCGACCGGCGGTTCCTCACCTACTGCCACCGCCTCGGGTTGCAGGTGCACGTCTGGACGATCGACGAACCCGCCGAGATGCACGAGTTACTTGATCTTGGGGTGGATGGCATCATGACCGATCACGTCGGCGTGCTGCGCGACGTCTACCGCAGCCGCGGCCACTGGGCCGCCTGAACCTCGAGGACCCCGATGGCCGATACGGTCGCCCCCGCCGTCGCCGAGCCCGCCCGCCCGGGCAGCACCCGCCGTGAACGCACCGGCTGGTACTTCTACGACTGGGCGAACTCCGCCTTCCAGACCACCGTGATCACGGTGTTCCTCGGCCCGTTCCTCACCACCGTGACCGAGCTGGCCGCCGGCTGCGAGCTGGGCGCCGACAGCTGCGACGGCGCCGTGCACCCGCTGGGCATCCGGGTCGCGGCGGGGTCCTTCTACCCGTACCTGATCTCGCTGTCGGTGTTCCTCACCGTGTTCGTGCTGCCGGTGGTCGGTGCGATCGCCGACCGGTCCGCGCACAAGAAGCGGCTGCTCGCCCTCGCCGCGTTCACCGGCGCCGGCGCGACCATCGCGTTCGCCTTCGTCACCGGCGACCGCTACCTACTCGGCGGGGCGCTGTTCCTGGTCGCGAACATCTCCTTCGGCGCCGCCGTGGTGGTCTACAACTCGTTCCTGCCGCAGCTCGGCGGCCCCGACGACCGCGACGCCATCTCCAGCCGCGGCTGGGCCATCGGCTACCTGGGCGGCGGCCTGCTGCTCGCGCTGAACCTGGTCGCGGTCACCCTGCTCAGCGAGGAGGGCAACCCGCAGCGCACCCTCGACCTGGCCCGCTGGTCGATCGTGTCCGCCGGCGTCTGGTGGGCGGCGTTCACGCTGCTGCCGCTGCGCTGGCTGCGGGAGCGTCCCACCGCCGCCACGCTGCACGGCGGCGGCAACGTGCTCACCGACGGGTTCCGGCAGCTCGGCCACACCCTGCGGGAGATCAAGACGTACCCGCTGACACTGTTCTTCCTGCTGGCCTTCCTGGTCTTCAACGACGGCATCCAGACCGTCATCACCCTGGCCAGCCAGTACGGCACCGAGGAACTGAAGCTGGAGCAGAGCACCCTGATCGTGACGATCCTGCTGGTGCAGTTCCTGGCCTTCGGCGGCGCGCTCACGCTCGGCGCGCTGGCCCGGCGGATCGGCGCCTGGAAGACGGTCCTGCTGTCCCTGGTGCTCTGGACCGGCGTGATCATCGCGGCGTTCCGGCTGCCCGCCGAGGCGCCGGTGCCGTTCATGGTGCTCGGCGCGTGCATCGGCCTGGTGCTCGGCGGCAGCCAGGCGCTGAGCCGGTCGCTGTTCAGCCAGCTCATCCCCGCCGGCAAGGAGGGCGAGTACTACGGCTTCTACGAGATCAGCGACAAGGGCACCAGTTGGCTCGGGCCGCTCGCCTTCGGCCTGGTGTTCCAGCTCACCTCCTCCTACCGGGTGGGCCTGGTCTCGCTGCTGATCTTCTTCGTGGTCGGGTTCGCGCTGCTGGCCGCCGTGCCGATCCGCCGGGCCATCGTCGCCGCCGGCAACACCCCGCCCCGGGTGTTGTGAGCCTCGCCCGCGCCCTGCGCGGGCAAGATCCTTCCGGGTCGATGGGCTAGGCTGCCCCGACGTGACCGACGACGCCGCTGCCGCCCCGACCTGCCTGGCCCTCCCGCTTCCGGGCCCCGGCGACGACCGTGCCGGCGGCTGCGCCGCCGCCCGCGCCGTGAACGGCCGGCCGCTGCACGCCGCCGCGCTGAAGTTCTTCTGGGGTCCGATGGACTGCGGCAAGTCCACGATGGCCCTGCAGATGAACTACAACCACGCCCGGCAGGGCCGGCGCGGCCTGGTGACCACCCGCATCGACCGCTCGCTCGGCCCGCAGGTCACCACCCGCATCGGGCTGGCCCACTCCGCCGTCGAGGTGACCGACGAACTGGACCTGCGCGACCTGGTCCGCGACGCCTGGGCCGAGGGCGTCCGCGTCGACTACCTGATCTGCGACGAGGCGTCCTTCTACGACCTGGCCCACATCGAGCAGATGGCCGACCTGGTCGACAACTTCGACGTCGACGTGTACGCCTTCGGCCTGGCCACCGACTTCCGGTCCTGCCTGTTCCCCGCCGCGCAGCGGCTGTTCGAACTCGCCGACGAGGTGGCCCGCATCCAGGTCGAGGTGCTCTGCTGGTGCGGCCGCGAGGGGCGCCTCAACGCCCGGGTCGTCGAGGGCCGGGTGGTGCGCGAGGGCGAGCAGGTCGTCATCGGCGACACCGTGGATACCGCCGACGTGCGCTACCAGGTGCTGTGCCGGCGCCACTACCGCTCCGGCGACCTCGGCCCGCGCGCCTGACGGGCGCGCGCCTCGGGCAGGCCGCGCCGGGCGACCACCGGACCCGGTTCACCGTGCTGGTCGACGGAGAGGTGGCCTTCCGCCGGGAACTGGGGCTCGGGGACATCGCCGAGGTGGACGTGCCCGTCGCCGGCAAGCTCCGACTGGTGCTGAAGGTCGAGGGCGTCGGCCTCACGTCCTGCGACGACGCCGCGGTGTGGGTCGAACCGAGGCTGGGGTGACCGAGGTCAGAACGGATCGCCGCAGACCCGCCACTTCCCGTCCTCCTGCACGATCGGCAGCTCCCGCTCCTCGCTGCCACCGCCGTCGCGGGTCAGCCGCACGGTCACCGTGCCGCGGGGCCGGCCGCCCCGGGTCTGCACCGCCACGTCGACGATCTCGTAGCCGCTGACCTGCGGCGGGGTGCGCACCCAACTGCCGAAGCCGACCTGGCTCCACTTCCCGCGGGCCTCCCGGCACAGCTTGTCGTACGCCTGGTCGGTGTCCCCGGCGGCGACCTCCCGGAAGAACGCCTCGGCGGTGTCCCGGACCGGGCCGTTGGCCTGCAGCACCACCTGCACGTTCCAGACGCCGAGCCCGGCCACCCCGACCAGGCAGGTGCCCAGCCCGAGGACGGCGACCAGCACACCGGCGCGTACCGGCCGGCGGCCGCGCCGGGCCGGCCGGCTCCCCGCCCGTTCCCTGCCCATCACCACCGACGGTAAAGACTGGCGGGCCGGCCCGCAGGAAGTTGTGGCCGCCCGGCCCGACGGGCTTGCCGGCGATCCGCCGGACGAACCTGACAGAAGATGGCAGGTACCTCCGGCAGACTGCCGGCATGACAGAGCACGCCGACCTCGCGATGGTCAACCTCGACAGCTCCGACCCGGCCGCCCACGCCGCTTTCTACTCCCGCGCCCTCGGCTGGGAGGTCACCCACAGCCAGGCCGAATACGCCATGATCAGCAAGGACGGGACCTCGATCGGCTTCGGCCTGGTGCCCGGGTACGCGCCGCCGGCCTGGCCGGACGAGACGGCCGGCAAGCGCTACCACCTCGACCTCCACGTCGACGACGTGGCCCTGGCCGAGAAGGACCTCGTGGCGGCCGGCGCGACCCGGCCGGAGTTCCAGCCCGGGGGCGAGCGGTGGACCGTGCTGCTCGACCCGATCGGCCAGCCGTTCTGCCTCTGCCCCCGACCGCAGGGCTGACCACCCCCGCCGGCCCGCCGGGGGTTGCCCGGCGGGCCGTCAGCGGAAGGCGGCGACGTGCCGCGCCGCCCAGTCGGCGAAGCCCCGCGGCGCCCGGCCGAGCAGCTCCGCGACGTCCGGGCTGACCCGCTGCTCGGCCGGTGACGGCGTGCCCAGGATGCCCAGGGTCGCCGCCACCACCGGCTCCGGCATGAACGCCAACAGCTGCTCCCGCGCCTCCTGCGGGGTCTGCTCGACGAACCGGACCGGCTCGCCGAGCGCCGCCGCGAGCGCCGCCGCCCGCTCCCGGGGCGAGACCGCCGCCGGCCCGGTCAGCTCGTACGTGCCGCCCGCGTGGCCGCCGTCGCGCAGCGCGAGGGCTGCCACCTCGGCGATGTCGGCCGGGTCGACGCTCGGCAGCGCCACGTCGCCGAAGGGCGCGTGCACGACCCGCCCGGAGCGCACCCCGGGCGCCCAGGCGAGGGCGTTGGAGTGGAAGCCGGCCGGCCGCAGCACGGTCCACTCCAGCCCGGACGCGCGGACCGCCTCCTCCTGCCCCGGAGGATGCCGCTTCGTCGCGACGCCCTGCGACGACAGCAGGACCACCCGGCGTACGCCGGCGTGCCGCGCGGTGTCGAGGATGGCGCCCGGGTCCGCGCCACCGGCGAGCTGCTCGCCGGTGAACAGCAGGAACAGCGCCTGGGCGCCGTCGAACGCCGCCTTCCGCCCGGTCGGGTCGGCCAGGTCGGCGCGGACCGCCTGTACGCCCGGTGGCAGGTCGGTCGCCGAGACGCCCCGGGACACGGCCGTCACCGGCTCACCCGCCCCGGCCAGCGCCCGCACCAGCGGCCGTCCGACGTTCCCCGTCGCGCCGGTAACCACGATCATGAGGTGCCCCTCTCGGTGTGTGATGTGAACACCGAGCACGTTAATCTCCTGCGTATAGTAGGTACCTAGAGGAAAGTAACGGCTGCGGGAGGAATTGTGAGCAGCAGCACCACCTGGCAGCCCCGGACCGGCGGTGACCCGGAGCAGGCCTGCCCGATCGCCCCGGTGGTCGACCTCGTGTTCAGCCGCTGGACCACGCCGATCCTCTGGGCCCTGCACGAATACGGCCGGCAGCGTTTCGTCGAGCTGGAACGGCGGCTCGTCACCATCACCCCGAAGGTGCTCACCCAGCGGCTGCGGCAACTCGAACGCGACGGCCTCGTGCGGCGCACCTACCACGCCGAGGTCCCACCCCGGGTGGAATACGAGATCACCGAGTTGGGGAGCAGTCTGGCCCCGCTCTTCGCCCACCTGGCGCAGTGGTCGGCCGGGCACCTCGATCGGGTCGAGCAGGCCCGTCAGGACTACGACGCCCGCCAGCGGCCGTCGCGCGGGCGCTGAACGGTCAGCGCAGGGGACCCCGGGCGACCGCCGCGCGCATGCCGGCCGGATCGCCGGCCGGGACGTACTCCAGCCACCACGTCGCGCCGGCCGCGGCCAGCTCCGCCAGGTAGGCCCGCTCGGCACGCTCGTCGGGTCGCCGCCGCCGGCCACCGATCGCCACGTCGAACGGCTGGCCGTCGGCGCGGGTCGCCGGCAGCGCCGCCACCAGGTCGCGCACCTCGTCGGCAGTGACGTCGGACCAGCCGGCCGTGTCGGTCACCTTGTAGGGCACGATGCCGTCCGCGCGAGCGGCCCGCCGCAGCACGGCCCCGGCCTGCAGGCTGCCACCGACCCAGACCGGCACCCGGGGCGACTGCACGGGCGCGGGCCGCAGCGCCACCCCGTCGGCCCGGTAGTGGGCGCCCCGATGCGTGACCCGCTCGCCGCCGAGCAGCCCGACCAGCAGGTCGAGGCCCTCGTCGAGCATCGCGGCGCGGGTCTTCACGTCAGTCGGCTCGCCGAACGCGGCGAGCCCCCGGTCGGCCGGGTCACCGACACCCACCGCGACCCCGGCCCGCCCCCCGGAGAGGTGGTCGAGGGTGAGCACCTCGCGGGCCAGCTTGGCCGGGCGGCGCCGGGGCAGCGCGGTCACCGTGGTGCCCAGCCGGACCCGGTCGGTGCGGCCGGCCACCGCCGCCAGCACCAGCCAGGGATCCCAGGTCGGCGGGTCGTCCCCGGCGTGGTGGATGAGGTAGTCCTCCAGGAACACCCCGTCCCAGCCGGCCCGCTCGGCCAGCTCGCCGAGCGCGACCAGGTCGGACACCGTCACCGAGGCGCCTCCGCAGGAGATCTCCAGCCCGTGCCGCATCCCGGCACCCTATGGCCGGGGTACGACGGTCAGGCCGGCGACATCACCTCGAAGAGGTTGCCCGCCTCGTCGCGGAAGAACAGTCCCCGAGCGCACAGCGGATGGTCGGTACGCCCGTTGTCCGGCTCCCCCGGCTCGCTGCCGTAGGGCACGCCCGCGGCGCGCAGCCGGGCCAGGATCGCGTCGAAGGTGGCCGGGTCGACGTCGAAGGCCAGGTGGTGCCCCTCCGGTGCGGGCACGCTCATGAAGTCCAGGGTGAGCTGATCGTTGACCCGGACCGGGGCGAAGCGGCCGTGCCGACCCGCGGGCGGCACCACCGGCAGACCCATCACGTCGGCGAAGAGCCGGGCGGCGGCGTGGTGGTCGCGGGCCGGGACGATGGTGTGGTTGAGGGTGACGGTCATCGACTCTCCTCGGCAGCGGCCGGCGCGAGCGCGCCGTGCAGGAACAGGTCGACCAGCTCGGTCGGGGTGGGCCGGTCGTCCGCCAGTGGCGGGCGGCCGGGCAGCAGGACAGCGAGGAACAGGGCGGCCAGCCGGTCGGCCGGCAGCCGCAGCCGATCCCCTTCCGGGGCGAACAGGGCCGCGACCGCCGCCCGGGTGGCGGCCGCCGACTCCTGACGGGCGGAGCCGTCGAGTGGCCGATGGTCACCGGTCGTGGCCCGGCGGCTCGCGGCGGCGCTGTCGGGCGGCGGCTGGTCCTCGGTCGTGGCCCGGCGGCTCCCGGCGGTGCTGTCGGGCGGCGGCTGGTCCCCGGTCGTGGCCCGGCGGCCCCGGCCGGGGCGGCCGGCGGTGTGGGCGACGGCGAGCACCGCGCCGAGCCGGTCCAGGTGGGCCAGCAGCGCCGTGGCGGCGGCGGTGAGCCGGTCGGCCAGCGGCTGGTCCAGCGGGATCGCGGCCAGCTCGGCGAGCGCGGTGTCGGGGCGCAACGCCTCGGCGACGGCGGCGTCGAGCAGGGTGTCCTTGTCGGGGAAGGCACGGAAGACGGTCGCCTCGCCGATGCCGGCGGCGCGGGCCACCTGCGCGGTGGTGACCGCCGCCCCGTGCGTGGCGAGCAGCGGCAGCGCGGCCCGCACGATCATGGCCCGGCGCTCGTCGGGGCTCATGCCGGGGGCGCGGCGCCGGAGGGGCTGTGAATCGGTCATGCCGGACGGCATGCGGAGTGAGTACTCACTCCGTCAAGCGGCTATCCGCGCCGCCGGGCGCGGGCCGCCCAGATCGCGTACGCCGGGTCACGGTCCAGGTTGTGCCGGTCCCGGTCGTAGCGGCGGGTGGTGCGCGGGTCGGCATGCCCCATGGCGTCCTGCACGTCCTCCAGCGGCACCCCCTCGGCGCGGGCCGTCGTGGCGAACGCGTGCCGCAACGAGTGCGGGGACAGCTTCGCCCAGGCGGGGATCCCGGCGGCCTGGGCGAGCCGGCGCACCAGCCGGAACACCGCGTGCCGGTCCAGCCGCCCGCCGGTCGCGGTGGCCAGCAGCGGACCGGTCAGCTCCGGCACGCTCACCCCCTCGGCCGCGGCACGCGCCGCCAGGTAGGCGTCGATGGCGTACGCGGTGCCGGGGGTGAGCGCGCGGCGGCGGACCTTGCCGCCCTTGCCGACGAACCGGACGCTGCGGTGCCCGCGCTCGGCGCCCAGGTCGGCGAGGTCCAGCGAGACCAGCTCGCCGACCCGTAGCCCCAGGTCGGCCAGGAGCGCGACGGCGGCCCGGTTGCGGGCGGCCGTCGGACCCGTGTCCGCGTCGGCGGCGGCCAGCAGCGCGTCGACCTCGTCCGGGGTGAGCCCGATCGTGGCCGAGTGGTCCCGGTCGACCCGGGGGCGGTCCGCGGCGGCGACCGGGTTGGCCTCCAGGGCGCGCAGCTTGACCAGGAAGTCGTACCAGCTCGACAGGGCCGACAGGCGGCGGGCCACGGTGGCCGGGGTGAGCGGCCGCCCGCCCCGCCCGCGCGGCGTGGACTCCAGCTCCCGCCCGTAGGCGTTGACGTCGAGGAAGCTGGCCCGCAGCGGGTCGAGGCCCCGGCCGGCGCACCAGGTCAGCCAGCCGGCGACGTCCCGCCGGTACGCGTCGCGGGTGTGCTCGGACAGCCGCCGGTTGCGCAGCCACGCCTCGGTGAAATCGGTCGGCCCGCCGCCCAGGGCGGCGGGGGTCGACCCGCGGGGCAGCACCTCGGGACGCAGCATGTGAGAAAGGCTCTCAGCCCGCCGGGCGATTCGCGACGAGGCGCGCCCGACGATCTCCCGCCGCCTCCACCGGCGGCCCCGTCCGCGCGACGGTCCGGCCGGCGCGCCGGGATTCCTCCGGAGCGGGATACCGTCACGGCGTGCGTGCCAGCCGCCTGGTCTCCCTGCTGCTGCTCCTGCAGACACGGGGCCGGATGACCGCCCAGGAGCTCGCCGACGCCCTGGAGGTGTCGGTCCGGACCGTCTACCGCGACGTCGAGTCGCTCGGCGCCGCCGGCGTCCCGGTGTACGCCGACCGGGGCCCGGCCGGCGGCTACCGGCTGCTGGAGGGCTACCGGACCCGCCTGACGGGGCTGACCGCGCCGGAGGCCGAGGCGCTGTTCCTCGCCGGCATGCCGGGTCCGGCCGCCGACCTGGGCCTCGGGCCGGTGGTGGCGGCCGCCGAGCTGAAGGTGCTCGCCGCGCTCCCCGACGAGCTGGCCGACCGCGGCGGACGCGCCCGGCAGCGGTTCCACCTGGACGCGCCCGGCTGGTTCCGGCACCCCGAACCCACCCCGCACCTGGCCGCGCTGGCCCGGGCCGTGTGGGAGGACCGGCTGGTGGAGATGCGGTACCGGCGCTGGCGGGCGCCGCGCGAGGTGACCCGGGTGGTCGCCCCGCTGGGTGTGGTGCTCAAGGCGGGGCGGTGGTATCTGGTGGCCCGCTGCGACGAGCAACTGCGCACGTACCGCGTCGGCGCGGTCCTCGACGTGGTGATCCGCGACGAGCGGTACGAGCGGCCCGCCGACTTCGACCTGGCCGACTACTGGCGGGAGTGGACCGAACGCTACGAGCGGGACGTCTACCGGGACCGGGCCCGGATCCGGCTGACCGTGGCCGCGCTGGAGTTCATACCGTACGTCTTCCCACCGGAGATGAGCCGCGCGGCCCGTGCGGCGGCCGGCGAGCCCGGCCCGGACGGCTGGCTGGAGACCACCGTGCCGATCGAGTCGGTGCGGCACGCCCACACCGAGCTGCTGAAGCTCGGCGCCGAGGTGGAGGTGCTGGCGCCGGCCGAGCTGCGCGAACGCCTCACCGCCACGGCGCACGCCCTGGCCCGGCTCTACCCGACGACCCCGCAGACGCCGGCGGGGGCAGCCGTGTCTCCGGCCACCCCCGCGCCCACGGCACCCTGACGGCCTCGCGCGCCATCTTCGCTGGCGCGTCTCCGTCAGGTCGTTCGTCTGCCGGCCGGCGCCTCATCGGGCGCCCGCCTCCCGGCGGCGCCTCGTCAGGCGCTGATCTCGCGGGGGCCGTTGCCCGCCGCGGTGACCGCGATCCGGCGCGGCTTGGCCCGCTCGGAGATCGGGATGCGCAGGGTCAGCACGCCGTTCTCGTAGCCGGCCTCCAGCCTGTCGGTGTCGAGGGTGTCGCCGAGGAAGAGCTGACGGGTGAAGGTGCCCATCGGCCGCTCGGCGCGGACGGTCAGCACGTTGCGCTCCACCGTGCAGTCGATGCTGTCCGGGTCGACGCCGGGCAGGTCGAAGGCGGCGTAGAAGAAGTCGCCGTCGCGGTAGGCGTCGAGGTGCATGACCGCCGGCCGGGCCGTGGTGCCGAAGAACTGCTCGGTGAGCCGGTCGATCTCGCGGAACGGGTCGGTACGCATCAACATGGTCGTGCCTCCTCGGTTCTCCTGGCCGAAGGTGTCAAGTTGAGTCAGGGTGACTCAAGTTCCCGATTCCTGTTTTAGCGCGACACGGCCACGCCGTCAACCCGGGCCCGGAGCAGCTCACGGTCGCCAGTAGACGCCGTGCTCGCGGGTGAGCAGCAGGTCGTCGATCAGGTAGCGGCGCAGGCTCACGTGGTCGGCCTCGCCGCCCTCGCACCACCGGCGCAGCGCATCGTCCACGGCCCGTTCCGGATAGCGCACGCCCGGCTCGAAGGAGCGCTCGGTGATGTGCTCCAGCAGCACCCGGCGGCGACTCCGCTGGGCGGGCAGCCGGGTCAGCGTGCCGTCCCGAAGGAAGGTGCGCAGGGTCGTCTCGCGGGGGGTCGCGGCCGGCGCCGGGGCGGGCGGGCCGCCTACGCGGGCGAAGTCCCGCAGCCGCTGGCCGTCGACCCGCAGCCCGGCCCCGTCGTCGGTCAGGACGCCGACGTCGGTGAGCCGGCGGACCGCGGTGGCGGCGTCCCGGGCGGACAGCCCGGTCCGGGACACGACGGCGGGGATGTCGGCGGCGCCGAGCACGATCGCGGCGAAGACGGCGCGGCGGCGCTCGTCGGCGAGCGCCCCCGCGAGGGCCTGTGCACTCATGACGGGCAGCCTGCCAGCGCCCGCCCCCGAGCGGCCACGGGTTTTCCGCCGGTCCACCGGTATCCGCCGGGCCGCGGCCAGCTGCCGGCGCGGCGGCCCGGATCAGGCGTGGACCGGCGCGAACTCGACGTCGGCGGTGTCGATCGTGCCCGCGGTGCGGCCGGGCGCGGAGTGGAAGCCCCAGTAGAGGTTGGTGTGGGCGATGACCTGCTCCGGCGGCGGGGCGCCGTAGGCGGAGAGGTCCTCGGTGGTGTGGGCGTCGGCGACCAGCGTCGCGTCGTAGCCACGGGTGATCGCGCCGTGCAGCGTGGACCGGATGCACGCGTCGGTCTGCGCGCCGGTCACGACCAGCCGGCCGACGCCGCGCGTGGCGAGGACCGACTCCAGGTCGGTCTCCTCGAAGGAGTCGCCCCAGGCTTTGTGCACCAGCGCCTCGCTGTCGCGGCGCACCAGCTCGGGCACGTACTGCCACTGCTCGCTGCCGGTGGGCAGGTCCTCGCTGCGGTGCTGCACCCAGACCACCTCGACCCCGGCGGCGCGGGCCCGGTCGACGAGGGTGGCGATGTTGCCGACCACCCGGTCCCGGTCGTGGGCGTGCTGCACGACGCCGTTCTGCACGTCGATGACGAGCAGAGCGGTGTGCGGTCGGTCGACGAGCGTGCTCATGGCGCCTCCCGGACGGGTGTCGGCTGGTGCTGACCAACCTAGCCCCGACCACCGACACTCCGGCCGGTCAGATCCGGCCGGGCGGCGGCTCGGCCGCCAGGGTGACCCGGCGGAGCAGGCCGGACAGGGTCCGCCGCTCGTCCGGGGTCAGCACACCGAAGACCCGGATCTCCTCGTCACCGACCACCCCGATGGCCCGCCGCCAGGCGGCCCGGCCGGCGTCGGTGAGCTCCACGTCGATTCGGCGGCGATCCACCTCGGACGGGATCCGTCGGACGAAGCCCCGGCGGACCAGTGCGTCCACCCGCGCGGTGATCGAGGCGGGCGCCATCCGCAGGTCGCCGGCGATCTCCGAGGGCGCCGCCCGGCCGCCCCGGCCGGCGAGGGCGTGCAGGGTGCCGTACTCCTTCTCCTGGAGGTCCAGCTCGGCCAGCGCCCGGTCCTTCACCTCGCGCAGGTGCCGGCTGAGCAGCAGCATCCGGATGACCGCCCCCTCCACGTCGGGGTCCAGGTCGGGCACCACGGGCAGCCAGCGTTCGATGTGCTGCTCGACGGGATCGCGGTCGGTCACAGGAGCAACGGTACGCCGACGACGAAATATTCGCTGTCGAAATATTCGGCGTCGAAGTACTCTGCTCGAATGACGCATCCCCTCCGGCTCCGGGCCTTCCGCCTGCTGTTCCTCGGCCGCACGGTCTCGGCGGTCGGCGACGCCGTGGTCCCCACCGCGCTGGCCCTGGCCGTGCTCCGGGCCACCGGCTCGACCGCCGCCCTCGCCGTGGTGCTCGGCTGCGCGATGGTGCCCCGGCTGCTGCTGCTCCCCCTCGGCGGCGTGGTCGCCGACCGCTTCGACGCCCGCCGCGTCGCCCTCGGCACCGACCTGGTGCGCTGCGTGGCCCAACTGGTCGTCGGCATCGAACTGCTCGGCGGCGTCCCCACCCTGGCCCACCTCGCGGTCGCCTCCGCCGTCGGCGGCGCGGCCTCGGCGTTCGCCATACCGACCTCGTCCCCGCTGGTCGCCGGCACCGTCGACGCCGGCGGCCGGCAGCGGGCCAACGCACTGATGGGCGCCACCGGCAACGCCAGCCGGCTGGCCGGCCCCGCCCTGGCCGGGCTGCTGGTCTGGACCGTCGGACCGGGGTGGGCGTTCGTGCTGGACGGCGCCTCGTTCGCGGTCAGCGCCGCGCTGCTGGCCGTCATCCGGGTGCGGCACGTGCCCGTCCCGCACCGGTCGCTCCGCGCCGACCTGGTGTTCGGTTGGCGCGAGGTCCGCGCCCGCGACTGGTACTGGAGCAGCCTGATCGCCCACGGCGTCTGGAACGGCGCCGCCGCGGTGCTGCTCACCCTCGGCCCGGTCGTCGCCGTGGACCGCCTCGGCGGCGAAGGCGTCTGGGTGCTGCTCCAGCAGGCCGGCGCCGTGGGCCTGCTGGCCGGGTCGCTGCTCGCCGCCCGGGCCCGCCCCCGCCGGCCGGTGCTGCTCGGCAACCTGGCCCTCGCCGCGTACGCGGCGCCGTTGCTGCTGCTCGCCGTCGCCGCGCCCGCCCCGGCGACCGTGACCGCCTACTGCCTCGCGCTGGTCGCCCTCGGCTTCCTCAACCCGGTCTGGGAGACCGTCGTGCAGGGCCAGTTCCCGCCCGAGGTGCTCGCCCGCGTCACCTCGTACGACTGGCTCATGTCGCTGGGCGCCATGCCGCTCGGGTACGCCCTCGCCCCGCTCGCCGCCGGGGCCTGGGGCGCCCCCGTCCCGCTCGCCGTGGCCGGGGTGCTGGTCCTGGTCGCCTGCGTCGGGACGGCCGCCGTCCCCGGCGTACGCCGGCTGGGCTGGCCGGCCCCGACCCCGCCGGCCGCCGCGGAGCCCGCACCGGTGGGGCGCTGAGGCGGGTGGGTCAGAGCCGGTGCCCCGTGGTGGTGTCCACGTGCCCGGGCACCTCGTCGTGCCGCTCCCCCACGCTGGACGTGCCGGACGGCTCGAACATCAGGATCGACGCGCCGTCCGGCGCGGACGGCCGGTGCTCCACCCCGCGCGGCACCACGAACACCGCGCCGCGCGGCAGCACCACCTCGCGTTCCGCGCCGTCCGCCCCGTCGCGCAGGGCGATGCGCAGCTCGCCGTCGAGGACCAGGAAGAACTCGTCGGTGTGGTCGTGGGCGTGCCAGACGTGCTCGCCGGCCACCTTGGCGATCCGGACGTCGTAATCGTTGACGGTGGTGACGATGCGGGGACTCCACAGCTGGTCGAAGCGCGCCAGGGCGGCGGCCAGCTCGATCGGCTCAGGGCTCATCGGCCCATCCTCGCGCAGCGCCGGCGCTCACAGGGGACGGTGCATGACGTGCAGCCCCACCCGCCCGAGCGTGGGGTGCGCGAAGGACTCCGGCACGGTGCCGACCACCGTGAAGCCGAGCCGCCGGTACAGCGCGACGGCCGCCGTGTTGGTCTCGACCACCGCGTTGAACTGCATCGCGGCGAAGCCCTCCCGCCGGGCCCAGTCCAGGGCGTGCTCGCACAGCGCCCGGCCGACGCCGCGGCCCCGGGCGGCGGCGGCCACCATGAAGCTGGCGGTGGCCACGTGCGCGCCCGGCCCGGGCCGGTTGGCGCCCATCTTGGTGGTGCCGAGCACCGTGCCGTCCTCCTCGGCGACCACCGTGCGGCCCGGCGGTCGTTCCACCCACACCTCGTGGGCCACCTCGGCCGGCCACGTCGGGTCGTACGGGAAGGTCTCCTGGGCGGCGATGACGTCCTCGACGATCGGCCAGACCTGGTCCCAGTCGGTCTCGGCGTACTCCCGGATGCGCATGCCGGGCACGGTAGCCGGGCGGTGGGCGGCCGGATACCGATTTGCGTCCGGCGGCGCGGGGCAGCGCGAGGTGGCCGGGCGGGACCATCATGGACGGGTGGCCGAACCCGTCACCGACCTCGACCGCCCCGACACCGGGGCGTCCGCCGCGCCGACCACCCCGCCACCCGGGCCGCGCACCGCCGCGCCCTGGTTGGTCGGCGGGGCCGTCACCGCCGTGCTGCTGCTGCTCGCCGGGCGCTACGGCAACCACCGCGACGAGCTCTACTTCCTGCTCTGCGGCCGGCACCTCGACTGGGGCTACGTCGACCAGGGCCCGCTCGTGCCCGCCCTCGCGCGGCTGGCCGACACCCTCGCGCCCGGCAACCTGGTGCTCCTGCGCACCCCGTCGGCGCTGATCGCCGGCGCGGCTGTGGTGCTGGTCGCGGCGATCGCCCGGGAGTTCGGCGCGGGCCGCGGCACCCAGCTGGCCGCCGCCGTGCTCGCCGCCGCGGCCGGGGTGGTGCTGGCCCCCGGTCACCTGCTCAGCACGACCACGGTCGACCTGCTGGTCTGGCTGGTCGCCGCCTGGTGCGCGGTGCGGATGCTGCGCACCGGCGACAGCCGCTGGGCGCTCGGCATCGGCCTGGTGCTCGGCGCGGGCACGCTCAACAAGCTGCTGCCCGGGCTGCTCGCCGTCGGACTGCTGGCCGGGGTGCTCATCGCCGGGCCGCGCCGGCTGCTGCGCGACCGGTGGGTGCTGGCCGGCGCCGGCGCCGCCGCCCTGCTCGCCGTGCCCTACCTCGCCTGGCAGGCCACGCACGGCTTCCCCCAGCTCTCGGTGGCCTCGTCGATCGCCGGTGGCGACAGCTCCTACAGCGGCCGGCTCGACGCGATCGTGCTCCAGCTGCTCATCATCAGCCCGTTCGCCACCCCGGTGTGGATCGCCGGGCTCGTGGCGCTGCTGCGCCGGCCCGGCTGGGCGGCGTACCGGGCGCTCGGCTGCGCCTGGCTCGTGGTGTTCGCGATCGTCGTGCTGGCCGGCGGCAAGGGCTACTACGACGCCCCGCTGCTTTTGGTGCTCACGGCGGCCGGCGCGGTGGTCACCGCCGACTGGGCCCGGCGCGGCGTGGCCCGGGCCCGGCAGGCGCTGCTCGCCACGGCCGCCGCCCTGATGGTCGCCAGCAGCGCGATCCTGCTGCTTCCCACCCTGCCCGCCGACCGCCTGCCCGGCTTCGTGGTCGAGGTCAACTACGACGCGGGCGAGACCATCGGCTGGCCGGCGTTCGCCGACTCGGTCGCCGCCGTGCACCGGGCCCTGCCGCCCGAGGAGCGCGACCGGGCGATCGTGCTCACCGGCAACTATGGCGAGGCCGGCGCGCTGGCTCGCTACGGCCCGGCCCGCGGCCTGCCCCGGGCCTACTCCGGGCACAACAGCATGGCCGGGTTCGGCCGGCCGGCCGACGACGCCGACGTGGTGATCGTCGTCGGCTGGGAGCGACCCGACCCGCTGCGCGCCTGGTTCACGGAGGTCACCGAGGCCGGCCGGGTCGACCAGCGCGTCGACGTGGACAACGACGAGAACGGCGGGCCGATCTTCGTCTGCCGCGGCCTGCGCCGCCCCTGGTCGCAGATCTGGGACAGTGAGGTGAGCCACGCCTCCTGAGCGGCGGGCGCACGGCCGCCGGGCGACCGGTGGGACCGGGCCATACTTGTCGCCATGCTCTGGGGTGTCAGCGGACCGCTCTTCCTTCTCGACTACCTGGGTGCGGTCGCCGTGGCCGTCGCCGTCGCGCTGGCGGCGCGGGAGCTGACCGGCCGGCAGGCCCGGGGGGACCTCCCGGACGCGGTCGAGCTGGCCTACCTCACCGACCGCGCCCTGCTGGCCTGTCAGGTGGGCGTGGCCGCGCTGCACCGCGCCGGCGTCGTACGCCTCGGCGAACTGGCCACCCTGTCCGTGGACGGCCCGCCGCCGCCCCGGTCGCCCGCGCTGGTCCGCGCCCTGCACGCCGCGCTGCGCCGGCCGCAGACCTGGGCCGCGGTGCTCGCCGACCCCGGTGTCGGCCGGGCGCTGCGCCGGCTGGTCGGCCGGCTCGTCCGGGACGGCTGGCTGCTCACCCCGGCGCAGCGGCGACGCATCGCGCTGGGCACCCTGCCGCTGTTCGCGGTCGCCGCGGTCGGGGTGACCCGGCTGGTGGAGAGCGCCGTCGAGGGACGGGACGCCGGTGGCCCGGCCTCCGTGGTGGGCCTGCTGCTGTGCTGCCTGGCCACCGCGCTGGGCGGCTGGTGGCTGTGCGAGGTGCCGGAGACCGGCGCGGCCGCCCGCCGGCTGCTGCGCCGACAGCGCCGGGAGCACGCCGAGCTGGATCCGCAGCGGCGGCCGACCTGGCGGGAGCGGGGCGCCGACCAGCTGCTGATCGCGATGGCGCTGTTCGGGCCGCGCCCGCTGCTCGCCGTCGACCCGGGTTTCGCCGTGCAGGTCGGCGTCGACCCGGAACGCAACCGCCCCGCCCCGGAGCCGAAACCCGCCCGCCGCTGACCGGGCGGGGCCGGCGCCTCCCCTGCCCGGCGCCGGCCCCACCGCTCAGCGCAGCTCGTCGGCGGACCGGATCACCCGCGCCAGGTCCCGCACCTCGGCGTCCTCGGTGGCGGCGGCCGCCCCGTCCGCGATGGTGGCCAGGTCGGTCAGCCGGACCGGCCCGTCGGACTCCGCACCCCGCAGCGTCTCGGCGAACCAGGCCGCCGCGTAGCAGGCCCGCAGCCGCGGTGAGGCCGTGGCGAAGCCGGGCTGCACGTCGGCGACCGTCACCGACCCGTACGTCTCGGCCGGGGTCCGGTCGGCCGGGTCGGTCCAGCGCACCTGCACCTGGGCGATCCGGTCCGAGGGGGCCGCGCCCTCGGCGAGCCGGACCGCGTACAGCGCGGTGACGCTGTGCCCGGGGCCGACCTCGCCGCCGTCGACCCGTTCGTCGCGGAAGTCCTCGTCGGCCACGGCGCGGTTGTCGTAGCCGACCAGCCGGTAGGAGCGCACCGCCTGCGGCGCGAAGGTCACCTGCACCTTGGCGTCCAGCGCCCGCACGCTGAGCGTGGCCGGCAACTGCCGGACGAACACCTCGCGGGCCTGATCCCGCTCGCTGACGTAGACGGCGAAGCCGTCGCCCCGGTCGGCGAGCTGCTCCATCAGCTCGTCGCCGTAGCTGCTGCCCACGCCCACGCCGAGCAGGGCGATCTGCTTCTCCGCCTCGGCGCGTACCCGGCGCAGGATCGGCTCGGCGTCGGTGCTGCCGACGTTGGCCAGCCCGTCGGAGAGCACGATCACCCGGTTCGTCCGGCCGGGGCGGAAGCCGTCCCGGGCCACCCGGTACCCGAGCACCAGCCCGGCTTCCAGGTTGGTGCTGTCCCGGGTGTGCAGCGAGTCGATCGCCGCGTGCAGCGGCCGGGCGTCGGCGACCGGTGTCATCTCCCGCACCACCCGGGCCTCGTCGCTGAACTCGACCACGGCGATGGAGTCGGTGGGGCGCAACTGGTCCACCAGCGTGTGCAGGGCGTCGCGGACCAGGTCGAGCCGGCCCGGCTCGCCCATCGATCCGGAGACGTCGATGACGAAGGTGAGCGCCGCGTCGGGGCGGCGTTCCTCGTCCTCGGCGCGGGTCTGCAGGCCGACCCGCAGCAGCCGCTCGTCGGCGGCGGCCTCGTGGGTCTCCGGCAGGCGGGCGCCGTCGACGTGCACGGCGAAGCCGTCCCCGGCGGGCTGCGGGTAGTCCTGGCGGAACGAGTTGACGAACTCCTCCGGCCGCACCGCGCCGCGCTCCGGCAGCCGGCCGTCCATGATGAGCCGCCGGGCGTAGCCGTACGACGCGGTGTCGACGTCGACGGCAAAGGTGGAGAGCGGGTCGTCGGAGGCCCGGGTCTCGTCACCGGACCAGGGGGCGCCGGAATCCGGGCGGACCGGCCCGTGGGCCGCGCCGCTGCGCTGTCCGCCGCCGTCGGCGGTGCAGGCGCCGGCCGTCACGGTGGTCGCCAGCGCCGCCAGCAGCAGCACCGACCGTCTCAGGTGGACCATGGTTCCTCCAAGGGGTGGGGACGGGTCATGGCCATTGACGCAGGGCGACGAGGTGGCGGATCCCGCCGTGGCCGAGCCGATACCCAAGCGCGACCCTCGTGACCGATCCGTGCGCGGGCCGTTACCTGAGCGGCCCGGCGGGCGGCGGCGTCGTCCATGGGGCAGAGTGGGCGCACGGCCGGCGGTGGCCGGTGGCGAGCAGGAGGTGAGCCCGTGGACGGCCCGACCGGGGTGGTGTTCCCCGCGACCGGCGACGGCCGGCGCAGCACGACCGTGCTGGGGCGGGCGGTGGTCGCCGACGCCCTGCGGGCGGTGGACCCGGTCGGCGCCCGTTCCGCCGAGCACGAGACCGACTGGCGGCACGGCTACCTCGGTCACTTCCGCCGGCTCGTCGAGGCCGGCCTGCTGTCCCGGGAGGCCGCGCTCACCGTCGCCCGGGACGGGCTCGCCGGCCTGCACGACCGGATGCGCTACATTCCCGCCGATGGCGGCGAGGTCGCGCTGGACGAGGCGTTCGCGCTGCCCGATGAGGAGCCGCCGCTGCAGACCGCCACGGTGACCGGCGCCGGCCCGGTGGAGCGTGAGCTGTCCGTGCCGTACCGCGGGCAGCGCCTGCGCGGCGACGACCTGCGCCGCCGCCTCGACGCCTGGGTGGACGCGGGCGTCGTCGAGCCGAGCTTCGCCGAGGCCGTCCGGGCGGTGCAGGCCAACCCGGACTGGTTGGACCTGTGCGACCTGCGGATCGTGGTGCTGGGCGCGGGCGCCGAGATGGGCCCGCTGCCGTCGGTGCTGCGCTGGGGCGGCGACGTGGTCGCCGTCGATTTGCCCCGCCCGGAGATCTGGCGCCGCCTGCTGCGCGCCGCCCAGCGGCACGGCGGCCGGCTGCGCCTGCCGGTGCGGCCCGGCACCGGCGACGGCGACGCCGCCCTCGCCGCCGGCGCCGGCGCCGACCTGCTGCACCGCCTGCCGCAGGCCGCCCGCTGGCTCGACGGCCTGGACGGCCGGCTCGTGCTCGGCAACTACGTGTACGCCGACGGCGCGACCAACGTCCGGGTCGCCACCGCGGTCGACGCGCTCACCGTTCACCTGGGGCGACGTCGCCCGGACACCGCGCTGGCCTTCCTGGCCACCCCCACCGACGTGTACGCCGTGCCCGCCGAGGCGGTGGCCCACGCCGAACGCGGGTACGCCGCCCGCGGACTGGCACGCCGGTCCCTGCGGCTGCTCTCCGGCGGCCGGCTGCTGCACCGCAACTACCCGCCCGGCGCCGATCCCGGGATCAACGACAGTCTCGTGCCGCAGCAGGGGCCGAACTACGCGCTGGCCAAGCGGCTGCAACGCTGGCGGGCGGCCGTGGCCCGGGACGCGGGCGCCACCGTGTCGTTCACCGTGGCGCCGCCCACCCGGACCCGCTCGGTGCTGCGCAACCGCGCTCTCGCGGCCGCGTACGCCGGGGCGCACCGGTTTGGCATCGAGGTGTTCGAACCGGCCACCAGCAACACCCTGATGGCCGCGCTGCTCGTGCACGACCTGCGCACCGGCGGCGGTCCGGTCCAGGACCACCCGTGGCGGGACGAGGCGTACGCGGCGGCGCACGGCGGCCTGTGGCGGGTGCCGTACGCCCCGCGCAGCGCGCTCGGCCTGGCCGTGCTGCTGGGACTGGGCGGCGCACGGGCCTGACAGGTTTCCTTCTCTCGGGCGCCGGGAAGGCACCGGCATGGCCGAGACCTTCGCAGATCAGGACCTGACCACCCTGCGGTCCATCGCGCGCGGGGCCGGAATAACGGACACCGAGCGCATGCCGCACGACGAGCTGGTCGACATGTTGCGCCGCGCAGGGCTGGCCGACCCGGACGCCCGGCCGGTCGACACGAGCCTGGCCGATCCGGGTGACCCCGGTGTGCCCGGCGCGTACCACGCGCAGGGCGTCGGACGGCGGGAGTCCGCCGGCGGCGCGGGCGGGCAGACCGCCTCCGCCCGCGGCGCGGGCGAGCAGACCGCCGACTGGCCGGACCAGCCGACCGACGATCGGGCCGGGCTGTCCGGTCTGCCCCGCAGCAGCCTGGACCTGGGTGATGAGAGCACCGGCGGGCGGGCTGCCGAGGAGGCGATCGGCGCCCGGCCCGGGGAGTCCGGCACCGAGATCGACGACCGCACCGAAGACGACTGGCCGGATCAGCCGACCGACGATCCGGCCGGGCTGTCGGGTCTGCCGCGCAGCAGCCTGGACCTGGGTGACGAGAGCACCGGCGGGCGGGCTGCCGAGGAGGCGATCGGCGCCCGGCCCGGGGAGTCCGGCACCGAGATCGAGGATCGCACCCAGTCCTGAGATCGACGGGAACCGCGAGTCACCCTCCGCTGCGGGGGGTGACTCGCGGGACATTTTGGACCGTTGATCCTGTTTGGTCGCCCGATGCACCTCTGCGTCGTCTGAGACGAATATGCCGGGTCTTCCAGATATGCGAATAGTGAAAGATCGCCCCACGCTCTCACTTTCAAACAAGGACATACACTCACAAGCTCCCCAATAGCCTCAGCCGGTGGCTTCTCGCATCTCGTTCGACCGGCTCCCCGGCGGCCCGCACCCTCCGATGACAACAGTCCCGCCCCGACCCGCCCGCCCGGTCTTCGTCGACGCCACCGGCGCCCGCCGGCAACGGATCCGGCGCGCCGGCATCCTCCTCGCGCTGGCCTCGCTGAGTTACCTGCCGATGGCCGGCGCCGCCCTGCTCCCGGGCCCGGCGACGCCGATGCTGCCCGGCCCCGTCTCGGTCGGCGGCGCCCCGAGCGGCGCAGCCACCCGCCCACCCGCCCTCGCCCCCTCGCCCGGGACCCCGCAGCCGCGACCGGCTCGCCCGTCGACGAAGGCGGGAGCGCCAGTGGCGCCGGCCCTCGCGCAACGCCCGGCCCGCAACGCGCGACCGGCGCCCCGGCAGGTCGACCCCGCCCCGGTCGGCGCACCGCCGCAGGACCCGCCTGCCGCCCCGACCACGTCGCCGACCCCGCCGCCGCAGGACCCGACGCCGCCCGTCACCCCGACGCCGTCCGCGACCACCGAGCCCGGCACCACCCCGCCGACCCTGCCCGCCCTGCCCGAGACCGGTCCGGAGGTCGTCGGATGACGCTCCCGAGCCGTCGCACCGCCGGCCGCTTCGTCGTCGCGTCGCTGGCCCTGGTGGTCGGGTCCGTGCTGCTGGTCGAGGCGTACGCGAACGCCAGCTTCCGCCCCGACCACGTCCGTGACGCCGAGGACCAGGTCACCGTGCCCGCGGAGATCCTGCGCGGCGGCCCGGTGCTCGACGCCCGGGGCGCGCAACCGCGCACCTACCGGCTGCCCGCGCGGACCATCGCCCTCACCTTCGACGACGGGCCGGACCCGACCTGGACGCCCCGGGTCCTCGACGTGCTGCACCGACACCACGCCCCGGCCACCTTCTTCGTCATCGGGTCGCAGGTGGCCCGCCACCCGGACCTGGCCCGCCGCGCCGTGGCCGAAGGGCACGAACTGGGCGTGCACACCTTCACCCACCCCGACGTCAGCCTGCTGCCCGCCTGGCGGCGGCGGATGGAGTACGCGCAGACTCAGATGGCGATCGTGCACGCCGCCGGGGTCCGCACGAGTCTGCTGCGCTTCCCGTACTCATCCGAGCCCAGCGCCGTCGACGACGCGAACTGGCCGGTCATCCGGCAGGCCGCCGGGCGGGGCTACCTGACCGTGGTCAACGACCTCGACGGCGAGGACTGGACGCGGCCGGGCGTGGACGCCATCGTGCGGAACCTGACGCCGGCCGGCGACGCGGGTGCCGTGGTGCTGCTGCACGACGCCGGCGGCGACCGGTCGCAGACCCTCGCGGCCCTGGACCGCTTCATCCCGCTGATGCGCGCCCGTGGCTACACCTTCACCACGGTCAGCGGAGGGATGAACCGGGCGCGACCGGAGGCGGCCGCGTTCGCCGGCAACGTCGCGGCGTCCACCGGGGACCGCTGGCGGGCCGCCCCGATCTGCTGGGCCGTCCGGTTGGCCGACGGGATCCTGCGCGGCCTCGCCCTGCTCTTCGTGGTGGTCGGGCTGCTCATGTTGACCCGTACCCTGCTGCTGCTCCTGCTGGCACGTCGGCTCGCCCGGCGCCGACGGGCGCACCGCTGGCCCTGGGGAGTGACGACCGCGCCGGTCTCGGTGATCGTGCCCGCGTACAACGAGCGGGCCGGCATCGTCGCCACCGTCCGGTCCCTGGTCGCCAACGACCATCCCGGGATCGAGGTGATCGTCGTCGACGACGGCTCGACCGACGGCACCGCCGACCTCGTCGACGCGCTCGGCCTGCCCGGCGTCCGGGTCATCCGCAAACCCAACGGTGGCAAGGCGACCGCCCTCAACACCGGACTCCTGTACGCCTCGCACGACATCATCGTCACCGTCGACGCGGACACCGTCTTCGAGCCGGACGCGATCCGGCGGCTCGTCGAGCCGTTCACCGACCCGGGGATCGGCGCGGTGGCCGGGAACGTCAAGGTCACCAACCGGCACCGGCTGCTCGGGAAGTGGCAGCACATCGAGTACGTCATCGGCTTCAGCCTCGACCGCCGGTTCTACGAGAAGCTGGGCTGCATCCCGACCGTGCCCGGCGCGATCGGCGCCTTCCGTCGCCGCGCCCTGACCGAGGTCGGCGGGGTGAGCGGCGACACACTGGCCGAGGACACCGACGTCACCATGGCGGTCCTGCGGGCCGGGTGGCGGGTGGTGTACCAGGACCGCGCCCGGGCCTGGACGGAGGCGCCCGCCTCGGTGGGCGACCTGTGGCGGCAGCGCTACCGCTGGAGCTACGGCACCCTCCAGTCGATGTGGAAGCACCGCGGCGCATGGCGTGACCGGGGCCCCGGCGCCCGGTTCGGCCGGTTCGGCCTGCCCATGCTGGCCCTGTTCGGCGTGCTGCTTCCCCTGCTCGGGCCGGTGCTCGACGTGCTCGCCGTCTACGGACTGTTCTTCCTGGACACCAAGGAGACGGCCGTGGCCTGGCTGGTCATGCTGGCCGTGCAGATGCTCACGGCGGCGGTGGCCTTCAAACTCGACCGGGAACCGCTGCGCCCGCTGCTCACCCTGCCCATCCAGCAGTTCGCCTATCGCCAGCTGATGTACCTGGTGCTGGCCCGGTCGATGGTCACCGCGCTGACCGGCGCCCGGCTCGGCTGGCGCCGGGTCAAGCGGGCCGGCGAGGCGGTCGAGAAGACGCCCGTGCCGCAGGGCGCCGGAGCGCGGCCGGGCCGGGACCGTTGGTTCGACACCCTGCGGGCCCTCGCGCTGGGCCGGGTCATCGCGTACCACCTGTTCGGCGCCGCCTGGCTGAGCTTCGCCTTCCCCGCCATGGGGGTGATGTTCGCCGTCGGCGGCTCGCTCATGGCCCGCTCACTGGACCTTACGCCGGAGCGGGCGGTCAGCGGCCGGCTGCGTCGCCTGCTGCCCGGACTGTGGGCGCTGGGCCTGGTGCTGGTGCCGCTGATGCTCTGGCACGGCTGGTCCGACCGGCCCGCCTGGCCGGCGCTGTTGAGCTGGGCGGTGCCGCTGGTGCAGCCGCCGGGCAACGAGTGGGCGGCGGACGTGACCGGGGTGCTCTGGTACCTGGTGACGTACCTCTGGTTGGTGCTGCTCTCCCCCGCGATGCTGGCGCTGCACCGGCGGTGGCCCCTGTGGTCGGTGCTCGTGCCACTGGCCGGCGTGGTGCTGCTCCAGACCGTGGCGCCCGGGTTCGACGGGCCGGTCGAGTCGGTGCTGACCGACCTGGTCACGTTCGCCGCCTGCTGGATGGTGGGCTTCGCGCACCAGGACCTCCGGTTGCGGCGGCTCCCGCTACCGGCGCTGCTGGGCCTGGCGGTGCTCTGCCTGGGCGTGGCGGTCGGCTGGCTGGCCACGCATCCCGGCGTGGGCCGCGACCTCAACGACATCCCCGTGGCGCAGGCGTTCTGGTCGCTCGGGTTCGTGCTGGTGCTGCTGCGCGCCGCGCCGCCGATGGGCTGGCTGTCGCGGCTCCGGTCGCTGGATCGGCTGGTGACCGCGCTGAACAGCCGGGCGCTGACCATCTACCTCTGGCACAACGCCGCCATCGCGCTCTGCTTCGCCGTGGGCGACTCGATGGGTCTCTGGCGGGTCGGCCAGGTGGGTTACCTCGCGGGCGCCCTCATGCTGCTCACCGGCGTGGTGCTGGCCCTCGGCTGGATCGAGGACCTCAGCGCTCGGCGGCCACCACGACTGCTGCCCTGGCCCCGCCCCACGAGCGGCCCGCACACCGGGAAACCTCCGGTCGCGCGTCCCACCACGGTGCAGCGCGAAGCGACCCCGATGCGGACGTGAACACGTGCAACACGAACGTTCAAATCATCATAATCAGGTCAATATGACTGATACTTGACTCAGGTGGCGGGCCCTCCGACCCGCCCACCTCGGAGACGACGTCACCGCGGGGCGGCAGCCCACGGCGACGCCAAGGCGGTGATTGGGGTGATCACCGCGGCCGGCACGGGTCCCGCCCTCCTACGGGCCCGTGCCGGCCAACCCCGACCCGGGCGGCGCACCGGCCGCCCCGAACTCAGGACGCCTGACCCCTCGCAGGTCAGAAGCGGAGCGAAGATGGCGATGCGGCACCCGCCGACCCCGGCGGAGCAGGAGCTGTGGAACGCGGTGGCGGCCGGGGTGCGGGCCGCCGACGAGTCGGACCCGGCCGGCGTCGACGCCGCGGTGGACCGGCTGGCGCGACTGCCGCACCCGTGGGCGTACCACGTGCTCGGCGACACCGCCGCATTGCTCGTCGAGGAACTCGACCCGGACGGGCAGGACGTGTGGCCGCTGCTCGCGGCGCAGCTCGACGACGACACTTCCGCCGCCACGGTGACCCGGCGCCGGGCGTCGCCGTACCCCGGTGGCCGGCGACCGGACCGGTACGGGATCGGCGAGCCGGCGGCGCTGCGGCGGCGACTGCTGCTCATCGCCCGGCTGGCGGACGCCACCGAGGTAGGGGTCGGCGCGTTCCTCGACGTCGCGCTGGCCACCAACGCGGCGCGGGCAAGGCAAGCGCCCGCCCACGCGCTCCCGCACTGCCGCCTGGGGCAGTGAGCAACACCCGATACACCAAAAGCGTCATTATGGTGCGGTGGCGTTTTGTCCCTTTTGTGGCGAGGAATTACCGGATTATTGTTAACGGCAATCCGATAATGGCTGGGTTTGAGCTGACTCAACAGCGGCGCCGCCGCACGAGCGTGGCCGTACAGTGCGGGGATGGACATCGCCTACGACTGGGGCATCGACCAGCCTCCCGACCCGGCCGCCGACCGCGCCGACGACGTGGATGGGCTGACCTCGGAGCAACTGCCGGAGGTACGGGAGCTGACCGCGCAGGGCTGGCATCTGGCGTCGGACGCGCCCATGCTGGTCTTCCTGCCGGCGGTATGGCCCCGGAAACTGAGGACGTGGGTGCCGGACCGGGCCACCCGCTACGAGTGGTGGTACGAGCAAGAGCCGAAAACCCGCCGGGTGATCCGCGAGCAGACGGTCCACTCCAGCTGGGAGTCACGCAACGAGGTCGAGAACGACAACGACGCCCTGCTCGCCGAGACGGGCGTCACCGGCCGGCCGCGGGGCCGGCTGTGGCTGCTGAAGCCACCGCCCGGGTTCGACTCCGTCGACGACTTCCTCGCCGAGCTCGGCCGCCGCGCTGATGCCGCCGGCATCGACGGCGCGTGCAGCCCGCAGTACGTGCGGTTCACCACCGAGCTGCTGGCCGAGCTGACCAAATAGCGACGGTGGCCGCCCGGCACCCGGCCGGGTACCGAACGGCCATCGTGACGAGGCTGAGTCAGGCCTAGGGCACCGGCAGTACAGGGTTCGTGTTGCAGCGGTCCCAGCGGCCGGTGTGGATGGTCGGGGCGTAGCCGCCG
Organism: Micromonospora halotolerans; assembly: GCF_032108445.1. NCBI lineage: Bacteria > Bacillati > Actinomycetota > Actinomycetes > Micromonosporales > Micromonosporaceae > Micromonospora > Micromonospora halotolerans. The sequence continues at coordinate 5,737,370 of NZ_CP134876.1, forward strand.
CCGGCACGCTCACGTACACCCGGGTGGCGGCGGACACGGCGCAGCCGCTGCTCGCCGCCGCGCTGGTGGTCACCGGCGTCGGATCTTCCAGCAGCTCGGCGGGGCGTTCGGCGGGGCGGTGCTGGCCGTGGTGCTGCAACGGCAGCTCGCCGGTCCGGCGTCTGCCCGGTCTGAGTGGCCGCCGTCGAGGGGACCACCGGCTCGGGGGTGGTCCTCCCCGGCGACGGCGGATCAGCGGCGGCGCCAGGGCCACCACGAGCGGCGCTTCGGCGGGGCCGGGACGGCCACCGGGTCCGTGGCCACCGGCATGCGCTCGGCCGCGGCCCTCTCCCGGGCGGCCCGCCAGTCGCGGACCACGTCGTCGGCGTTGACCGGACGCACCACCACGCGCGGCCCGGTGGGCGCGCGCAACCAGGCCACCACCTCGGCGTTGAGGGCGGCCACGTACGCCCGCACCGACTCCTCGGTGGGCAGGTCGCGGACCTCGCCGGGGAGTTCCTCGATGCGCCGGCGCAGTTGCAGCGGGGTGGGCAGGAGCAGGTCGCCGGGGAGCTGTTCGCGCTCCAGGAAGCTCCGGATCCACCAGCCCTCGTCGTAGGGCATGTCGCGGCCGGGGATCGGCTTGCCGGCCCCGGGCAGGTTGTCGAACTCGCCGCGCTCCTGGGCCGAGCGGATCTGCGCCTCGACCGCGGCCTCCCAGCCTGTCGTCACCGCCGTCACCTCCCGTTCCACCGTATCCGCCGGTCACCGACCCGGTTCAGCGCCCGCCGCGACCGGGCTGTTCCCCGCCCGGGCGACCCCCGGCGGGGTACGGGTGAGACACCGGCCACAGCCACGGCGCGGAACCGGGCAGAGACTCCGAGGTGCTCCGGCACCGCCGGCTGAGCGCGGTACGGCGTACATTCCGGGGTGGGTCGGCGGGCGACCCGTACCCCGGCAGGGAGGGACCACCGGCGTGCGCGACTGGCTCATCGGACTCGGCGTCGCGGTGGCCTGCCTCCTGGCCAGTTGGGCGCTGCTGGTGCTGCTGGCCCGGCGGCTGCCGCCGGGGATCCTGCGCGACCTGGCCGCCTTCATCCCGGACTGCCTGACCACCGTGCGCCGGTTGCGCCGCGACCCCCGGGTGCCGCGGCGGGCCCGGATCGCGATCGTGTTCGCCGGGCTCTGGCTGGCCAGCCCGATCGACCTGATCCCGGAGTTCCTGCCGGTCATCGGCCCGCTGGACGACATCGTGGTGGTGGCGCTCGCGCTGCGGTACGCCGGCCGGCAGGTGCCCCGGCAGGTGCTGCTCGACGCCTGGCCGGGCGAGCCCCGGCTGCTGCTGCGCCTGCTCGGCCCGGAACCCACCGGCCGCGCGGCCGGCCCCGAACCGGCCGAGCGGTGAGCGCGGGCGCGTCAGGGCCGCAGGCGGACGTGCCGGTGGCCGTCGCGCGGGAACGGCGGCCGGGCCGGCAGCACCTCCGCGAAGGCGTAGCCGCTCTTCTCGGCCACCCGGCAGGAGGCCGGGTTGTCGACCTGGTGCAGCAGTTCCAAGCGGGTCAGGCCGCCTGCGGCGAACCGGGCGAACGCCCAGCTGGTGACCGCCTCCACGGCCCGTGGCGCGACCCCGCGGCCCCGGGCCGGCGCGGCCGTCCAGTAGCCCACCTCGGCGGCCGGCCGGCCGGGGGTGACCTCCTTGAGCACCACGTTGGCGACCAGCCGCTCCCCCTCGGCGGTGGGCTCCAGCACGGCGAAGCTGAACCGGCGGCCGGATGCCCAGCCCTGCCGGCTGCGGCGCAGGAAGGCCCGGGCGTCGGCGGGTGTCGTCACCGGGTAGCTGGTCCAGCTGCGCAGCACCGGGTCCCGGTACGCGGCCAGCAGCGCCTCGGCGTCGTCATCGCCCCACGGTCGCAGCAGCAGGCCGGGGGCGGAGGGGGTGGCGGCGGCATGGAGCACGATCGGCATCCCGGTAGTGTCGCCCGTCACGCCGCCGTCCCGCGAGCCCGCCCGCCCGGCGTCGTAGCACCGGCGTAGGGTCCGGGCAGGACGGACGACGGGGAGGTCGCGTGGTCACGGTCGGCGCGCTGGTGGGAATCGCCCTGGTGGCGTTGGGTCTGGTGCTCACGCCCGGCCCGAACATGGTCTACCTGGTGTCCCGCTCGGTCACCCAGGGGCGGCGCGCCGGCCTGGTGTCGCTGCTCGGTGTGGCCGTCGGCTTCCTGGTCTACCTGGCCGCCGCGGTGGCCGGCATCGCCACGGTCTTCGTGCTGGTCCCGCCGCTGTACACGGCCGTGAAGCTGGCCGGCGCGGCGTACCTGCTGTGGCTGGCCTGGAAGACGTTGCGCCCGGGTGGGCGGTCGGCGTTCACCCCGGCGCCGCTGCCACCGGACCGTCCGCGACGGCTGTTCACCATGGGCCTGGTCACCAACCTGCTGAACCCGAAGATCGCCATCCTCTACGTGTCGTTGCTGCCGCAGTTCGTCGACCCGGCGCGCGGGCACGTGGCGGTGCAGAGCCTGCTGCTGGGGCTGACCCAGATCGGCATCGCGCTGACGGTGAACGGGCTGATCGTGCTGACCGCCGGCACGGTGTCGGCGTTCCTCACCCGGCGGCCCGCCTGGGCGCGGGCCCAGCGCTACGTGATGGGCAGCGTGCTGGCCGGCCTCGCGGTGCGCATCGCCGCCGACCGCTCGCGCGCCGCCGTCGCCACCCCCTGACCGGCACGCCGCCGGAGCCGGCGGGTGGGACGCGTCAGAGGTTGTCCGGCTGGTGCAGGGCGGGGTGGTGCTCGCCGGGCGCGGCGTACCAGGGTCGGGGGTCCTCGCGCAGCGCCGTGGTGATCCGCAGGCGGGACCATTCGTCCAGGTCGGGCAGCGCGGCGGGGGCGAACCAGCCGACCGCGAGGGACTCGTCGCCGTCGGCGGTGGGCACGCCGCCGACGGGCCGGCAGCGGAACCAGACGTTGAGGTATTCGCAGGCGTCCCCGTTGGGGTAGACCACCGGGTGGGTGGCCACCCCGCCGATCCGCTCGATCTCGACCTCGATGCCGGTCTCCTCGCGGACCTCGCGGACCAGCGCGTCGGCGGGCTGCTCGCCGGGGTCGACGGTGCCGGCCGGCACCGACCAGCGGCCGTTGTCGCCGCGCCGGGCCAGCAGCACCCGCCCCGCCTCGTCGGTCACCACGGCGCTGACCCCGTAGAGCATGAGCAGGTCGTGTCCGATGTGCCGGCGCATCCGCGCGATGTAGGGCGAGACAGGCATGGCGGCACCCTACCGGCGGGCCTCCCGGTGCCGCCGCACCATGCCGGCGGCCAGGGGCGCGGCGTCCAGGTCCCCGGCGGCGACCCGCCCGGCGACGGTACGCCGCACCAGCCGGTCGGCCAGCGCGGGCGCGTGCCGGGCCAGGGCCAGCTCCAGCCGGCCCCGGGCGGTGGTGGCCACGTCCCGGGGCGCCCGGCGGGCGGTGGCGGCGCGCACGATCGCGGCCACGACCCCCTCGACGGGTTCCAGCCGGGACACCCCGCTCAGCGACAGCCCCGCCTCGGTGGTGCTGTCGTGGATCGGCGAGGCGACCATGCTCGGGTAGACGACGCTGACGCCGACGTGGGTGCCGACCTCGTGGCGCAGCGCGTCGGCGTACGCGACGAGGGCCCGCTTGCTCACCCCGTACGCGGCCGCGAGGGGCAGCGGCAGCACGGCCATCCGGCTGGCCACGAAGACCACCCGGCCGCGCGCCGCCTCCAGGGCGGGCAGCGCCGCCGCCGTGGTGCGCCAGGCGGCGAGCAGGTTGACCTCCAGCTGTCGGCGGACCACCTCGTCGGGCGGCAGCTCGGCCGGGGCGGGTCCGCCGACGCCGGCGTTGTTGACCAGCAGGTCCAGGCCGCCGAGCCGGTCCACGGCGGCGGCCACCGCGGCAGGCACGGCGGCCGGGTCGGTCAGGTCGCAGCCGAGCACCGGTGTGCCGCCGTCCTCGTCGGGGTGCAGGTCCAGCCCGACGACGCGGGCGCCGGCCGCGGTCAGCGCGGCACACAGGTGCCGCCCGAAGGTGCCCCGGGCGCCGGTGACCAGCACCCGCCGTCCGGCCAGCCCGCTCACCGCCGCACCCCGGCCCGGCGGCGCCCGGCGGCGAGCTCCCGCTCGAGCTCGCCCAGGTACGCGTCGAAGTCGACCCGCATGTGCGGCCGGCGCTGTCCCCACCGGGTGGTGGCGGCGCGCAGTTCCGCCCGGGAGGCCGCGGCCTGCCGGGCCGGGTCCGGCGGGGTCCAGGTGCCGGCGAGCCAGCCGGCGACCAGCCGGGCCTGGGCCTCGACCAGCGGGAACGCCGCCCCGGTGGACTGCATGAGGCCGACGAAGGCCAGCCCGGGGGCGTCCAGGTGGAACACGTGCCGGTACAGCGGCAGCCGGTCGGCGCCGTCGCCGAGCAGCTCGGGGTCGAGGAAGGGGACCTCCACCCGGTAGCCGGTGCACCAGACCACGAGGTCCACCTCGTCGGCGCGGCTGTCGGTGAACTCGACCCGGTCGCCGGCGAACCGGGCGATGCCGGGACGGGCCTGGATGTCGCCGTGGGTGAGCCGGGACAGCAGACCGTCGGAGAGGGTGGGGTGATCCTGGAGGAAGCCGTGGGTGGGGGCGGGCAGCCCGTACCGGGCGGCTGGGCCGACGGTGGCCGTGAGCATGGTCTGGCTGATCCGCTGTCGCAGCCGCCAGGGCAGCCGGCGGGCGAGCGCCCCGTTGAGGGTGTCGGAGGGCCGGCCGAGCAGGTACTTGGGCACCACCCAGACCCCGCGGCGCAGCGACAACAGGGTGCGCGCGGCGGCGTACGAGGCGTCGACGGCGATGTCCATGGCGGAGTTGCCGCCGCCGACGACCAGCACCCGCCGGCCGGTCAGCTGCTCCGGGCCCCGGTAGTCGTGGCTGTGCAGCTGCTCCGCGGTGCATCCGCCCGGGTACGGGTCGGGCCACTTCGGCACCCGGTTGTGCCCGTTGGCCACCACCATCGCCTCGACGTCGAGGCGGACCGGCCCGTCGGGTCCGGTGGCGTGCACGGTCCAGCCGCCGCCGGTCGCCCGGGTGACCCGCTCGACGGTGTGCCGCTGCCGTACGGCGTCGCGAAGGCCGAACCGGTCGGCGTAGTCGGCGAGGTAGCCGGCGACGCGGTGGTGGTCGGGGTAGTCGGGCCAGTGCGCCGGCATCGGGTGGTCGGCGAACTGGGTGCGCCCCTTGCTGGTGTTCAGGTGCAGCGTCCGGTACGCGGGCGAGCCCGGTGACCCGTACACCCAGAGGCCGCCGACGGTGTCGGTGGCCTCGAACGCGACCGCCGGCACGCCGGCGTCGGCGAGCGCCTTGAGGGTGGCCAGTCCGGCCGCGCCGGCGCCGATGACCGCGACCCGGGGTGGTGCCGCCATGCCCGCCTCCTTAATCCAACGACCGCTGGATAATCCTCGGCGGGCGGCGACACGTCAAGGGCTGGCCGGCGGGTACAGCCCGTCGAGGAAGCGGTGCACGAAGCCGCGGAACTCGCGCCGCTCCCGGGCGCCGGAGCCGCTGCCGGCGGCGAGGGCCACCACGTGACCGTGCACCGCCCAGACCAGGCTGCGCACGGTCACGTGCGGGGTCGGCTCGACCAGGGCGCCGCCCTCGGCGGCCGTGGCGAGCAGCTCCTCGACCAGCGCGTAGAGCGGGGCGGCGTAGCGCTGGTCCAGGTCGGCGTGCCGGTGTGGCTCCAGCCAGCGCCGCAGCCACAGGGCGGTCGTCTCCGGCCGGTCCTCCAGGAAGTCGACGAACACGTCGACCAGGTCGTGCAGCGTCCGCAGCGCGTCGGCGCGCCCGGCCGCCAGGGCCTGTCGGGCGCGCTCCCCGGCCACCTCGAGGACCTCCCGCTCGGCGGCGAAGACCCGGGCGAAGCAGGCGTCGTAGAGCTCCGCCTTCGTGCCGGTGTGGTGGGCGACGGTGGCCACGTCGACGCCCGCCGCGGCGGCCACGTCGCGCAGGCCGACCGCGTCGAAGCCATGCTCGGCGAAGAGCGCGGTGGCGGCGGCGAGCACCAGCTCCCGGGTGGGCCGCTCGTCGCCGCGGCGGGGCCGGCCCGGTCGCCGGCGGGGCATGGTCATCCCGCCATTGTTCCCCCTACAATCCAGCATCCGTTGGATTGGGGGTCGGCGTGCCCCGAGGAGGAGGCGGCGATGACGCTCGACCAGCGACGGCCGGCCGCCGCCCTGCCGCGCGGCCCGCTGGCCGGCTTCGCCGCCGGCTCGCTCGGCATGGGCGTGTGGGTCACCGTGCCCGGGCTGCTGCTGCTGTACTTCCTCACCGACGTCCTCGCCGTCGCCCCGTGGCTGGCGGGGCTGACCCTGCTGGTGCCGAAGATCGCCGACGTGCTGCTGCACCCCTGGATCGGGCACCGCTGCGACGTGGAGCAGGCCCGGCGCGGCCACCGGCGGCGGCTGCTGCTGGCCGGTTGCGCGCTGCCGCTGGCCTTCGCCGCGCTGTTCGCGGTGCCCGGCGAGCTGGCCGGCGCGCGCGCCGCGGCCTGGGTGGCGCTGTTCTTCGTCGCCGGGAACCTGCTCTTCGCCGCGTACCAGGTGCCCTACCTGGCCACCCCGGCGGACCTGCGGATCGGCTACCACGAGCGCACCCGGCTGATGGCCTTCCGGATGGTGGTCCTCACCCTCGGCATCCTGATCTCCGGGCTGCTCGCGCCGCTGCTGGCCGGCGGTGACACCGCCACCCGCGCCGGCTACCTGCGGATGGCGGCGCTGCTCGCGGTGGGGATGCTCGCGGCCATGGTGGTCGGCGTCGCCGGGATCGGCCGGCTGCGCCGCACCGCCGCGGCGCCGGCACCGCCGCACCGGGCGGGCGGGTGGGCGACCCTGGCGGCCAGCCTGCGCGACCGGCAGTTCCGCTGGCTGGTCGGCGCGTACCTGGCCATGTCGACCACCACCCACCTGGTGCTCGCCGGGGTGCCCTACTACGCCGAGTACGAGCTGGGCCGCCCGAAACTGACCACCGTGCTGGTCGCCGCGTTCGTCGCGCCGGCGCTGCTGGTCACCCCGGCCTGGCTGGCGGTGGCCCGGCGGGTCGGCAAGCAGTCGGCGCTGCTCCCCGGCCAGGTGGCCTTCGCCGTCGGCGCGCTGGTGCTGGCCGTCGGCCGGCCGGCCGGGCTGCCGGTGCTGGTCGGCGCGGTGGCGGTGCTCGGGGTGGCGTTCGCCGGGATGCAGTTGCTGCCCTTCTCGATGCTGCCCGACGTGATCCGGGCCGCCGACACCGACCGGGCCGGCACCTACACCGGGGTGTGGACCGCCACCGAGGCCACCGGCGCGGCGCTGGGCCCCTACGCCTACGCGCTCTGCCTGGCCGCCGGGGGCTTCGTGGCCTCCGCCGCCGGGCAGGCGGTCACCCAGTCGGCGGGCGCGCTCACCGCGATCCGGTACGGCTTCGGCCTGCTGCCGGCCGCCCTCATGGTGATCGCGGTGCTGCTGCAACGCCGCTACACCCTCGACCAGGCGGCCCGCGCCGACGCCGACGGGTAGGCGCCGCCGTCGTGATCTCCGGCAACTAGACTTCGCCGCCGATGGACGCCGAGACCGCCCCCGAGACCCGCCCCTGCGCCCACTGTGGACGGGACGTGCCGCAGCGCGTCGGCGCGGGCCGGCCCTTCCGGTACTGCCGGGACAACGACGGCGCCTGCCAGCGCGCGTCGCGCAACTCCCGGATGCGCCATCGCACCGCCCCGGGCCTGCCCGGGCAGGTGGCCCGCACCTGGGAGGCGGTGGACCGGCTCGACCAGATCGTGGAGACCCTCACCGAGGCGCTGCACGCCGAGCTGTCCCCGGCCGGGGTGGAGCGGCAGCTCGCCGAGGTCCGCGCCGAGACGGCCGCCCAGGTGGCGGCGGCGCACACCGAACGCGACGAGGCCCGCCGGGAAGCCGAGGACGCCGCCGCGGCGGCCGCGCGGGCCCGCCAGGAGGCGCAGGCGGCGCTGGCCGACCGCGACGCCGCCCGGGAGCGGGCCGAGCGCGCCGAGGCGGCGTCGACCGTGGCCGCCGACCGGGCCCGGCAGGCCGAGGCGGCCCGGGACGAGGCGCGCGGCGAGGCCGGTGCCGCGCAGGCGCTGCGGGTGCAGGCCGAGCGGGACCGCGACGCCGCCCGCCACGAGCTGCGTACCGTGCGGTCCGAACGCGACGGTGAGCGCCGGCGGGTCACCGACCTGACCGCCGAGCGGGACGCGGCCCGGGTCGACGCCGAGCGGGCCACCCGCTCGGCGGGTGAGGCCCTCGACCGGGCCGAGCGGCTGCGCGCCGAGGCCGACCGGGCCCGCGGCGACGCCGAGGCGGCCCGCGCCGAAGCCGACCGGGCCCGCACGGAGGCCGAGGCGGCGCGGCGGGCCGGGCAGGAGGCCGCCGAGCAGGCCCGCGCGGAGGCCGCCGAGGCGCAGGCCGCCCGGGACCGGGCCGAGGCCCGCCGCGCGGAGGCCGTGGCGGCCGCCACGGCCGCACGGGAGGAGCTGGCGGCCCGGACCGCCGAGCGCGACGCCCTCGCCGCCGACCTGGCCGCCGCGCGGCAGGCCGCGGCCGCCGTCGAGGCCCGGCTGGCCGAGCTCACCGTACGGGTGGCCGCCGCCGAGACCGACCGCGACGCCGCCCAGCGG